>NZ_JBICIT010000014.1:0-147476 GCF_043102245.1 Pseudomonas sp. zbq_18
GAGGGCGGCCTTTCTGCGGTGCAGCAGCTTACTCGGCCAGGCGCCAGGTGGTGCCGCCCTTGCCATCTTCCAGCACCACGCCCATGGCGGTGAGCTGGTCGCGGATGCGGTCGGACTCAGCCCAGTTCTTGTCGGCGCGAGCCTGCAGGCGCGCGGCGATCAACGCCTCGACTTCGGCGGTATCGACCTTGCCGGCGGCGCCGGCCTGGAGGAAGGCCTCCGGCTCCAGCTGCAGCACGCCGAGCACACCGGCCAGCTGCTTGAGCTGGGCGGCCAGGCCGGCGGCAGCCTGTTCATCCGACTCGCGCAGGCGGTTGACCTCGCGGATCATCTCGAACAGCACGGCGCAGGCTTCCGGCGAGTTGAAGTCGTCGTCCATGGCCGCGCCGAAGCGCTCGACGTATTCCTCACCGCCAGCCGGCGCCACTTCCGGCAGACCTTTCAGGCCGTTGTAGAAGCGCTCCAGGGCGCTCTTGGCTTCCTTGAGGCTGTCTTCGGAGTAGTTGATCGGGCTGCGGTAGTGGCTGGACACCAGCAGGTAGCGCACCACTTCCGGGTGGTACTTCTCCAGCACTTCGCGGATGGTGAAGAAGTTGCCCAGGCTCTTGGACATCTTCTCGCCGTCCACACGCACCGCGCCGGCGTGCATCCAGGCCTTGGCGTAGAGCTTGCCGGTGGCGGCCTCGCTCTGGGCGATCTCGTTCTCGTGGTGCGGGAACACCAGATCCGGGCCACCGCCGTGGATGTCGAAGGTTTCACCCAGGCAGCAGGTGGACATCACCGAGCACTCGATATGCCAGCCCGGCCGGCCCTTGCCCCAGGGCGAATCCCAGCTCGGCTCGCCCGGCTTGGCGCCCTTCCACAGGACGAAGTCCAGCGGGTCTTCCTTGATCTCGTCGACCTCGATGCGCGCGCCGATCTTCAGCTCGTCGATCTTGCGCCGGGACAGCTTGCCGTAACCCTCGAACTTGGTGACGCGGTAGTACACGTCGCCATTGCCCGGGGCGTAGGCGTAGCCCTTGTCGATCAGGGTCTGGATCATCTGGTGCATGCCGGCGATATGGCCGGTGGCACGCGGCTCGATATCCGGGCGCAGCACGGACAGGCGCGCCTCATCCTCGTGCATGGCGGCGATCATGCGCTCGACCAAGGCCTCGAAGGGCTCGCCGTTCTCCTGGGCGCGCTTGATGATCTTGTCGTCGATGTCGGTGATGTTGCGCACGTAGGTCACGTCATAGCCTCGCTGGCGCAGCCAGCGGGTGACCACGTCGAAGGCGACCATCACCCGGGCGTGGCCGATGTGGCAGAAGTCGTAGACGGTCATGCCGCACACGTACAGGCGCACGCTGTTGCCTTCCAGCGGCTGGAAGACATCCTTGGTCTTGCTCAGGGTGTTGTAGATGGACAACGCCATGGATCAGGCTCCCCAGGAATCGCGCAGGGTGACAGTGCGGTTGAAGACTGGAGCGCCCGGCTTGGAGTCCTTCAGGTCGGCAACGAAGTAACCTTCGCGCTCGAACTGGAAGCGCTCTTCCGGCGCGGCGTTGGCCAGCGACGGTTCGGCGCGGCAGCCGGTGAGGACGACCAGCGAATCCGGGTTGATGTTGTCGAGGAAAGTCTGGCCCTCCTCGGCCTTCTCCGGGTTGGCCGAGCGGAACAGGCGGTCGTACAGGCGCACTTCGCAATCCACGCTCTCGGCGGCCGGCACCCAGTGGATCACGCCCTTGACCTTGCGGCCTTCCGGGTTCTTGCCCAGGGTGTTCTCGTCGTAGCTGCAGTGCAGCTCGATGACGTTGCCAGCGGCGTCTTTCACGGCCTCGTCGGCACGGATCACATAGCTGCCGCGCAGGCGCACTTCGCCGCCCGGGATCAGGCGCTTGAAGCCATCCGGCGGGGTTTCCTCGAAGTCGCTGGCATCGATGTAGATCTCGCGGCTGAACGGCAGCACGCGCACGCCCATGTCCTGCTTGGGGTGGCGCGGCAGTTCGAGGTTCTCGACCTTGCCTTCCGGGTAGTTGGTGATCACCACTTTCAGCGGCTTGAGCACGCACATGGCACGGGCGGCGTTGGCGTCGAGGTCCTCGCGAATGGCGAACTCGAGCATGCCGATATCGACCACGCCGCCGGCGCGGTTGACGCCGATCATGTCGCAGAAGGTGCGGATCGAAGCCGGGGTGTAGCCACGGCGACGATAGCCGGACAGGGTCGACATGCGCGGATCGTCCCAGCCGGCCACGTGCTGTTCATCCACCAGTTGCTTGAGCTTGCGCTTGCTGGTGATGGTGTAGTTCAGGTTGAGACGGGCGAATTCGTACTGGCGCGGGGTGGCCGGCACCGGCAGGTTGGCCAGGAACCATTCGTACAGCGGGCGATGGTCCTCGAACTCCAGGGTGCAGATGGAGTGGGTGATGCCCTCGATGGCGTCGGACTGGCCGTGGGTAAAGTCGTAGCTCGGGTAGATGCACCACTTGTCGCCGGTCTGGTGATGATGTGCGTGGCGGATGCGATAGAGGATCGGGTCGCGCAGGTTGATGTTCGGCGAAGCCATGTCGATCTTGGCACGCAGCGAGCGGGCACCGTCCGGGAACTCGCCGGCCTTCATGCGGGCGAACAGGTCCAGGTTCTCTTCCACCGAGCGATCGCGGAACGGGCTGTTCTTGCCCGGCTCGGTCAGGCTGCCGCGATAGGCGCGCATCTCTTCCGCGTTAAGGTCGCAGACGAAGGCCTTGCCGGCCTTGATCAGCTCGACGGCCCAGGCATGCAGTTGATCGAAATAATTGGAGGCATAACGCTCCTCGCCGGCCCATTTGAAGCCCAGCCACTCGACATCGGCCTTGATCGCATCGATGTATTCCTGGTCTTCCTTGGCCGGGTTGGTGTCGTCGAAACGCAGGTTGCACTCGCCGCCGAATTCCTGGGCCAAGCCGAAGTTCAGACAGATGCTCTTGGCATGGCCGATGTGCAGGTAACCATTGGGCTCCGGCGGGAAGCGGGTGATGACTTTGGCGTGCTTGCCGCTGTCCAGGTCGGCCTGGACGATGGGGCGCAGGAAGTTGGCGGCTTTTTCGACGGTGGGCTTGCTCATGATGTCCTTAAGCTAAAGGCGGCGACGGCCGAGACAGTAGGCCGGTCAAGACAAAGCCCGTATGATACCCAACCCGTCAACCCCCTGACAGCCGCAAAGCGACCGGGAGTGGCCTTTTGGCGCGAATGCGCCGCCGCCCTGCCCGCTTTGCCCGAAATCGAGAGCGCACCTGCCATGATCAAGCTGCACACCAACTACGGCGTCATCACTCTGGAACTGTTCGCCGACAAGGCCCCGGAAACCGTTGCCAACTTCGAGCAGTATGTACGTGACGGCCACTACAACGGCACTGTGTTCCACCGTGTGATCAGCAACTTCATGATCCAGGGTGGCGGTTTCGAGCCGGGCATGAAGCAGAAATCCACCCGTGCCCCGATCAAGAACGAAGCCAATAACGGAGTTTCCAACAAGGTCGGCACCGTCGCCATGGCCCGCACCATGGACCCGCACTCGGCCTCCGCGCAGTTCTTCATCAACGTCGCCGACAACGGCTTCCTCGACCACACCGCGCCGACCATGCAGGGCTGGGGCTACGCCGTATTCGGCCAGGTAACCGAGGGCATGGACGTGGTCGAGAAGATCAAGGGCGTGGCCACCACCATGAAGTCCGGTCACCAGGACGTGCCGGTGGATGACGTGATCATCGAGAAAGCCGAAATCGTCGAGTGATTCGATGATCCTGCTGATCTCCGATCTGCACCTGGAAGAGAAACGCCCGGACATTACCCGGGCGTTTCTGCATTTCCTGCAGACCCGCGCCCGCCAGGCCGAGGCCCTGTACATCCTGGGTGATTTCTTCGAGGCCTGGGTGGGTGATGACGGCATGTCAGCCTTCCAGCACGACATCGCTCGCGCCCTGCGCGCACTGAGCGATGCCGGCACGCGCATCTTCCTGATGCACGGCAACCGCGACTTCATGATTGGCCGAGCCTTCTGCCGTGAGGCAGGTTGCACCCTGCTGAAAGACCCGAGCATCGCGCACTTCAATGGCGAGCCGGTGCTGCTGATGCACGGCGATAGCCTCTGTACGCTAGATGTGGGCTACATGAAGCTGCGTCGCCTGCTGCGCAACCCGCTGAGCCTGTTCATCCTGCGTAACCTGCCATTGGCTGCCCGCCGCAAGCTGGCGCGCAAGCTACGCAACGAGAGCCGCACGCAGACCCGCATGAAGGCTAGCGACATCATCGACGTGACCCCGGACGAAGTGGCACGGGTCATGGCCGAGCATGGTGTGCGCACGCTGATCCACGGCCACACCCACCGTCCTGCCGTGCATGAGCTTGAAGTCAACGGCCAACCGGCCAGGCGCATCGTCCTCGGCGACTGGGACCAGCAGGGCTGGGCCCTGCAAGTCGACGCATCCGGCTTGTACCAGGCGCCCTTCACGCTCAGCTAGAGCTCCTTGACCACATCCAGCCAATGCTGGATGTCCACCTCGTCGATCTGTTCTGGTCTGAGGAAGCGCTCACCATACTCGCGGTAAACGCCGCTGGTGAGGAACAGGCGGAACAACTCCACATCGATGTGCTGATCGCGTGCCATGAAGCTGAGGATCTTCACCGACTCGGAGAGGGTCTTCGGTGCCTTGTAGGGGCGATCAGCAGCGGTCAGTGCCTCGAAAATATCGGCAATGGCCATTACCCGCTCGGGAATACTCATGTCTTCCGCACCTACGCGCCGCGGGTAGCCGGTACCGTCCATTTTCTCGTGGTGACTACCGGCGATGGTCGGCACCCGCTTCAAGTGCTTGGGTAGCGGCAAGGTGCTGAGCATGATGATGGTCTGCACGATGTGCTCGTTGATCTTGAAGCGTTCCTCTTCACTCAGGGTGCCGCGGCGAATGCCGAGGTTGTACAGCTCACCGTAGTTATAGGCGTAGGCCGGCAGACGCATGTCGAAGCCCCACAGGTTACGTGGATCGTCCTTGACCACCGGCGGCTTGCGCTCGCCCCAGTGCACCAGGTGTTCCGGCCTATCAGCCAGTAACGGCTCTTCGACCGGCAACTGCACGTGCGGCACACCCTCGAAACGCTCGGCTTCGTCATGGGAGATGCCAATGCGATTGTCAAAATGGCGCATCCAACGGCGCTGGCCGATATGCTGCAGACGCTCGACATCCTCGTCCTTCATGAACTCGCCACCGACGTTGGCATTGGCGACAAAGGCGAACTCCTCCTGCAACTCCGCCCTGACCCGCTCCAGGGTCAACTGCAGCGCCTCCTGATCCCCCCCTGAAGCCAGCCCCTGCCAGTAGTGAATTTCGGCATCGCGCCAGAGTACCTCGAAGCGCATGCGCACCTCATGGATGCGGTTGTAGAGCGTCTCCAGCTTGGTCGCCTTATCGACCACGTATTCCGGACTGGTGACCTTACCGCAGTCGTGCAGCCAGGCGGCGATACGAAACTCGTACAGCTCCACCTCATTCATATCGAAGTTGGCATAGGGGCCTTCGCGCTTGGCCACGACCTGTTCGAGCAGCATCTGTGCCAGCTGCGGCACCCGCTCGCAATGCCCCCCGGTGTAGGGACTCTTGGCGTCGATAGCGTCGGCCAAGAGTTTGATGATGGCGTCCAGCAAGCGTTGCTGAGCCTCGATCAACTGGCGCGTTTCGATGGCCACGGCGGCGGCGCCGGACAACTCCTCGACGAAACGGCGGAACGGCTGGCGCACTTCGTCCAGCTCATGCTCTTCGTCCAGTTGCAGCACCAGGACACCGAGCAGTTCATGGCCTCGGTCATTGAGCGCCACCGCCATGCAGTGGCCGCGCAACTCCAACACCCTGGCGACTGCTGCGGCCAGGTCTTCATGACTGTCAGCAGCCAGCTGCAACTGTTGCGGATAGCCCAGTCCATGGCACTCAGCCGCCAAACGCAACACGCCGCTCTCATCATCATGTAGATAGACTGCGCCGCCGGGCACCCCGGTGGCTTCGACCAGCTGCTCCAGCACCCCACCCAGCATGCTGTCCAGCCTGGTTTCACGGCTCAGGGTCAGGGTCATCGACTGGAAGTTACGGATGGTGCCGGACATTCGCGTCAGGACATGGCCAAGCTCACTGACCTCCCTGACCCGCGAGCGCACTCCGACTTCGTGACCGAAGTTGAAATTGGCCAGGGCCTGCACCTGATCGGCCAGCATCCGCAAGGGCTGGCCAATGCGCTGCCCCAACGCCCAGCCGATCAACAGCAGTAAAGCAATCAGGGCCGCAGCCCAGAGCGTTTGCTCGAGCAACACCCTGCGAGCGCCCGCCAAAAGCTCGGCAGCCGGGATGGCAATCAGTACATGCATGTCCTGCTCGGCGAAGGTGGAAAGCGGCACACGCACGCCGTACCAGTCCTTACCGTCAGCCTGAAACAGCTGTGGTGCAGTCCCCAGACCACGCTCACCGAACATCTGCGCCAGGATGGGGACGCCCAGTTCTTCAATCTTTGACAGCCGTAAACCATCACCCTCCTCGACAATCACCCGCTGCAGATCCGGATAAGCCACCACTGAACCCTGGCCATCCAGCACAGCGATTTCAGTACCCTCGGTCATCCGTAGATCCTGGGTTTCACTGGCAAGATCATCAACAGCAGCATCCACTCCGAGCACAGCAGCACCGTCGACCGTGCGCTGAGCCAGCGTCAGACCGATCTGGCGCGTGGTGAAAAACACATAAGGACTGGTTATTACGGTGGTGGCGCGCTGCATGGCGCTTGAAAACCAGGGGCGAGTACGTGGATCAAAACGATAGTCGGGCTTGATTTCAGACTTCAGCAGGGCCAAGTCACGGTTATAGAAACGCCACTCGCCCACATAGTTGCCCGCCTCAGCCAGGGTGATGCTCTGCACCATGAAAGCAGACCCTTTGGGCGCGGCAAAGCGCTCACGCAGCGTGTCATCACGCATGCGCCGCACCAGCAGGAACTCGCCGTTGGGATAGCCAACGTATGCCGCACTGAGCATTTTGTTCGCAACCAACCCCTCCACCAACAGCGGTAAACGCTCCAGACGCTGTGGCAAATTGTCGGCTGCTGAAACTGGGTCATAGGCCAACAGGCGGATAGAGCTCTGCGCGGGATCGATCAGCCGCCTGGCCCGCTCATTGACTGATTGACTGAGCTGCTTCGCGGAATCGCCAGCCGCAGCCACCAGAGCCTGTTGAACCCCCCGATAGCCTTGCCAGGCCAGTGCACCGCCAAGGGACAGGGTGCTGATCATGATCGCCAACGCGATCAGCAACTGCAGGGGGATGCCACGTCGCTCTGCCATCATGGTGTGCCGCTCCTTTTGCTCACGTCATAACGATAGCCACTGCGCAAAAACTCTTGTTCAAGATGGGCCGGCATGTGAGTACGCACCAGGCCCGCCAGGCTTCCATCCAGACGCATAGCCTCGATGAGACGAAGCCATTCAGCCGCCTGGGCTGAATTGAAGGAGCGCCGCGATAGCATCAGACCCGCCCCCAGGGACGGCCCTGGATTTAGATCGAGGATACGAAAATCAAGACGCTCCTCAGCCGGAATCAGTTGTGCCAGGTTGATATCGTGACTGATCAGCGCCTGCACCTCGTTGCGCCGTAATGCGGCATAACGTTCGGCATCGCTGGTGAAGGCATCAACCCGCCCCATGCCGGCCAGCATGCGCACGCCCCCTTCAAAATAAGGGCCTCGCCAGTAACCGGGGATCACTCCGAGACGAAGCTCCGGCATGGCCTGAAAGTCGGCAAAACGGCTGATCTTCGGCGCCAGCTCAGCACGCACGATCAGCTTGTTGCGGTAATAGATGGTCGGGACGAAGTAGCTGAAACGCTGCCGCTCATTATTGGGAATACCGCTGGGCAGCATATCCAGAGTGCCCTCTGCAAGACGCTTCCATACTTCCCCCCGCGGCACAATCTGAGCATCGAATCGGCAACCGGTACGCTGCCGAAATTCCGCAACCAGGCCAGGATCGAACCCCTGGCCGTCACGGTACACCATGCTATTGAGCAGCCAGGCAAGGCGGATCGGTCGCTCACAACCGTAACGCTGAGCGGCGTCATTGGCCTGAGCACTCCCCAGCGCCCCGACCAGAAGCATGCCCACCAGCCAGCGCGGGCAACGCAGATAGGACCAGATCATTCCATGTGCTCCAGCCGATAAACCTGCCAAGAAGGCAGCGACAGCACATCAGTGTAATAGGCGCTGGCTAATCTGCCGGGCGATTCAAGGCGGATTCGGGTTTTCTGCGCACACAATCAGGGCTATGTGATCTGGCAAAGGGCCGATCTACGCCAGTGTTGAGCTACGGCCTCGCCAGTGTTTCCCGCTCCAATTAGAGCGACTGGAAAACCAGTGCCTTGAGCCCGGCCTCGGAGTCGATATCGGCGAACTCGGGGGGATTGTCCAGACGTTCGACGAAGCGCAGCTGCGGCGCCTCGCGGGCCATTTCCTCGATCAGGAACGCCGGGCCGATGGCCGGGTCGTTGACACAGGCCAGCACGCGGCCCCGCTCGCTCAGCAACTCCGGCAGGCGGCGCAGGACCTTGGCGTAATCCTGGGTCAGCACGAAGCTGCCCTTCTGAAAGCTCGGCGGATCAATGATCACCAGGTCGTAGGGCCCGCCCCGCTTCACCTTGCCCCAGCTCTTGAACAGCTCGTGGCCGAGAAATTCCACCCGGCCGAGGTCATGACCGTTCAGGCGGTGGTTGTCTCGACCACGGCTCAGCGCGGCGCGCGCCATGTCCAGGTTGACCACCTTGTGCGCACCGCCGGCCAGCGCCGCTACCGAGAACCCGCAGGTATAGGCGAACAGGTTGAGTACATGCTGACCCGCCGCCTGTTCACGCACCCAGTCGCGCCCCAGACGCATGTCGAGGAACAGGCCGCTGTTCTGCTTGCGGCCGAAATCAAGCTGATAGCGCAGGCCGCTCTCGACGATCTGCCAGCTGTCGATGGGCTCGCCGACCAGGTAATCGGTACCGCTGTCCGGGCGATAGCGATGCTGCAACAGCAGGTGCCGGGCGCCACTGGCCTGCCAGACATCGGTCACCACCAGGCGCAGCAGCATGGCCTGCACTGCCGCCAGGTCCTGCGGCTCGCGGAACAGGCTGACCAGCACCACGCCCGACAGCCAGTCCACGGTCACCTGCTCCAGCCCCGGCCATTGCCGGCCACGCCCATGAAACAGGCGGCGGGCCTCCTGGGGCGGCGCCTGCAGGCTCGCCGTCAGGTGCTGGTACAGGGTCTCAAGGGCAGCGGGGGTCATTGGGGCAACCGTGGCAAAAGGGGCAGGCATTCTACCCGGCGCAAAAAAAACGGCCCATCGCCGGGAGGACGTGGGCCGCAAAGCACTAAAGGTCGTACGTGGTACCCCGCGGGTAGCGGATGAGGGAATCGCCGCCGCGGGGCATCGGCAACTGGCGGGACGACCGGCCCGCCAGCGCACAGGCTCAGATATGAGCGTCCTGGTATTCCTTCTCGGCCAGGTCGAAGCGCTGCTGCATGTTCAGGCTCGGGGCGTTGCCGATGCGGCTGAACACCAGAATGGCAATGGTCGCGAGGATGAAGCCCGGGATGATTTCGTACAGGCCCAGACCGATCCAGTTCTTCCACACCACCACGGTGACGGCACCGACGATCATGCCGGCCAGAGCGCCGTTGCGGGTCATGCCCTTCCACAGCACGGACAGCAGCACCACCGGACCGAAGGCAGCACCGAAGCCGGCCCAGGCGTAGGACACCAGGCCCAGCACGCGGTTGTTCGGATCAGCGGCCAGGGCGATGGCGACCAGGGCCACCAGCAGCACCATGGCACGGCCGACCCAGACCAGTTCGGTCTGCGAAGCGCCCTTGCGCAGGAAGGCCTTGTAGAAGTCCTCGGTCAGGGCACTGGAGCACACCAGCAGCTGGCAGCTCAGGGTGGACATCACCGCGGCCAGGATGGCGGACAGCAGGATGCCGGCGATCCACGGGTTGAACAGGATCTTCGACAGCTCGATGAACACGCGCTCCGGGTTCTCGCCGACAGGGCCGGCCAGGTCCGGGTTGGCGGAGAAGTAGGCGATGCCGAAGAAGCCTACGGCCACGGCGCCGGCCAGGGTCAGGATCATCCAGGTCATGGAGATGCGACGGGCAGCCGGGATCGATTTGACCGAATCCGCAGCCATGAAGCGCGCCAGGATGTGCGGCTGGCCGAAGTAACCCAGACCCCAGGCCATCAGCGAGATTACGCCGATGAAGGTGGCGCCCTTGAGCATGTCGAAGTGGCTCGGGTCGACGGCCTCGATGGCAGTCATGGCCGGATCGAAGCCACCGGTGCCGATCAGCACGAATACCGGGGTGAGGATCAGGGCGAAGATCATCAGGGTGGCCTGCACGGTATCGGTCCAGCTCACCGCCAGGAAGCCACCGATGAAGGTGTAGGCGATGGTGGCCGCAGCGCCGGCCCACAGGGCGGTACCGTAGCTCATGCCGAAGGTGCTCTCGAACAGACGGGCACCAGCGACCACGCCGGAAGCGCAGTAGATGGTGAAGAACACCAGGATCACCACGGCGGAGAAGATGCGCAGGATACGGCTGTTGTCTTCGAAGCGGTTGGTGAAGTAGTCCGGCAGCGTCAGGGCATTGCCGTTGTGCTCGGTCTGCACACGCAGACGGCCGGCGACGAACAGCCAGTTGAGGTAAGCACCAACCACCAGGCCGATGGCGATCCAGCTTTCGGAGATACCGGCGACGAAGATGGCACCCGGCAGGCCCATCAGCAGCCAGCCGCTCATGTCGGAGGCGCCGGCGGACAGGGCGGTCACGAAGCTTCCGAGGCTACGACCACCGAGGATGTAGTCGGACAGGTTCTTGGTACGCAGGTAGGCGATTAGACCGATCAGCACCATCGCGGCGATATACACCACGAAGGTAATCAGCATGGGAGTACTGGCTGTCATGGGAGGATGCCCTCTCGTTTGTTGTTATGCGCCACGGGGATGACCCGCGACTAGGTTGGCAAATCGCCCGCTCGTGGCGGACGCTGGAAATCCCCGACCGTTCGGCTGGGGCTATGAAGACTGACGCTCGCACGCCGAGCCGCATCACGCCGCTCCAATCCGGGAACGACCTCAGGGCGCCGGGGCGCCCTGCTCCACCTGGCCAACAGCGCACCAGGCAGGCTCGCCGCCTTGCTAACGGGCGGCCACAACACTGTTCAAGCCCAGCAGCATTTCGGCATGCGCGCAACTGCGCCCGCTGTCGACATCTGCCGGGATGCAGGACTCTAGTGACAGAGGCATGACCGCTTCTTGCGGAAAACTCCGGAGTTTTTGCGAAAAACTCCGAGCCGGGGAACTTTCCGCGCCGCGCTAGCGCTCGATGATCTGCCCGCGCATCGGCGCCAACCGCGCCAGCAGGCGGTTCTGCTGGCGCACGGGTACGCCTTCGGCGTCCATGGCGTCGATCAGATCCTCGACCAGGGCGTTGAAGTCACTGCGGGTCAGGTGCTGGCCCTTGTGGCTTTCTTCCATGCTGTCGCCGGTGTACTCGCAGGGGCCACCGGCCTCGACACAGATCTGCTCCACCAGCTTGTCGCGCAGGCGTTCGATATCGATGTCCTGGAAGTGGTGGGCGATGCGCGGGTTGCGTACCGCGTTGAGCAACGTGCCCTCGACGATGCGGGTGATGCCGGCACGCTCACCCAGGCCACGATACAGACTGTCGTCCTGTGGCGGCTGGCTGGTGCAGGCGCTCAGCAGAACGAGCACAGCGGGGAACAACAGGCGGCGCATGCTCAGAAACTCCCCTGGATGGACAGATAGGCACCGTCCTGATTGTCCAGCCCGGCGATCTCGCCAAGGCGCGCGTAAGCCAGCACCACGGCCAGGTGCTTGTTGGGAAAGTAACCGAGGAACACATCGGCCCAGTCGCTCTCGCCGGCGAAACTCAGGTTGTCCGGTTTCTCGCGATATTCCACGCCCAGCGCCCAGCGCGGGTTGAGCAGCACGGCGACGGAGCCTTCCTTGAGCACCGAATGCCGGTCACGTCGGTCGCCGCCGAAGCCGAGCAGGCCCTGTTCGTTGGCCCGGCTGTAGCGCAGATTGCCGTTAAGCAGCAGGTTGTAGCCGAAGGCGCCGCCGAGGATCAGACGACTGGCGGCCAGGTAGGCCTCGGTATCCTCGTCGCGCTGGGCACCGACCAGGCTCGGCACCCGAAAGTCCTTCTGCCGTTTGTGTTCGATACCTAGCGACACCTGGGGCAGACGGTCGTAGATCAGGTCACCGAACAGGCGCAGCTTGAGGCCGAAGATATCCTGGCTGAGGCTGTTGTCCGGCAGGTTCAGGTCACGCGCCAGGGTGCCCAGGTCGAAGCGCTGGCGGGCGTAGGACAGCTCAATGCGGTTGTCGTAGGAGAATGCCGCGCCGCCCACATCGAGCCGGTAATCGCCGGTCTCGACGCGGGTGAGAAAAGTCGTGGCGCCCCACTCGCCCTGCTCGCCATAGCCGGACAGCACGGCCCAGGGCACGATGCCACCACCGGCAGCGCCGTCGATGCTGGTCGCGCCGCCCGTGGCCAGCAGGCGGCCCTGATCGGCGGCGGCCAGGCCGGGCAACAGAGCGAGAAGAGCAACGCACAGACGCTTGCGCATGGTCAGGGAACCTTTGCCAGATGGGAGCCTTGCCACTGCTGCAGCCATTGCTCGAAGGCCTGCGCCGGCAGCGGCTTGCCGATCAGGTAACCCTGGGCGATGTCGCAACCCCAGGCGGCCAACAATTCGAGGGTGGCGCGCTGCTCGATGCCCTCGGCGACCACCCGCAAGCCCAAGGCGTGGCTCATTTCGATGGTCGAACGCACGATCACTGCGTCCTCGCTGTGCGCATCCAGCTCGCGGATAAAGGCCTGGTCGATCTTCAGCTCCTGCACCGGCATGCGCTTGAGCTGGGCCAGCGAGGAATAACCGGTGCCAAAGTCGTCCACCGACAGCGACAAGCCGCGCTGGCGCAAGCGCTGCAGCACCTCCAGGGCCAGCGCCGGGTCCTGCATCACCGCGCTCTCGGTGATTTCCAGCACCAGCTGTTCGGCGGGCACCGCGTGGGCCTCCAGCAACGTCGCGATGCGTTCGGCCAGGTCCAGGCTGACCAGATCCTCGGCGGAGATATTCAGCGACACCTGCAACTTCAGGCCGCGCTGGTTCCACAGGTGCAGCTGGCGCAACGCCTCCTCGATCACCCAGGCAGTGAGCAGCTGGATGCTGCCGGTGCGTTCGGCCAGGGGGATGAACTCGCCCGGCGAAACCATGCCGTACTGCGGGTGATTCCAGCGCAGCAGGGCCTCGGCGCCATGCGCCTGGCGGCTGCGGATGTCCAGCTTGGGCTGGTAGTAGAGCAGCAGCTCGCCATTGGCGGCGGCATGGCGCAGGTCGCGCACCAGGTTGACCTGGCGTAGGTGCGCGTCGTCGCGGCCCTGTTGGTAGAGCTGCAGGCGCCCGGGCTGCCGGGCGGCGTCCTGCATGGTGATGGCCGCGCGCCGCAGCAGTTCGTCGGGGTGATTGCCATGGGCCGGAAAGGCGACGATGCCGATGCTGCAATCGAGCACCAGGTCCAGCGTGCCGACCCGTATCGGTGCCAGCAGCAGCTGATGCAAACGGTCGGCGGCGGCGATGGCGGCGTCGCTGTCGCAGTTCTCCAGCATCATCAGCATCTCGTCGGCGACCAGGCGGGCCAGGCTGTCACCGGGGCGCAACGTGGCCTGCAGACGGCGGCTGAGCTGTTGCAGGGCCAGGTCGAGCCCATCGGCACCGCAACTCTCGAGAATGCTGCGGAAGTTACCCACACCGATGTACAGCAGCGCCGTCGGCCGCTTGGCGCTGATCGCGCTGCCCAGGCGTTCCAGCGCCAGGGTGCGATTAGGCAGACCGGTAAGGCCGTCGTGCAGCGCATTGTGGGCCAGTTGCCGCTCGCGCTCGGCGATGCCCTGCTGCATGGTATTGACCGCCTTGGCCAGGCTGCCCAGCTCATCCTTGCGCTGCAGCTCGACCTGGGTCGCATAATCGCCCTGACCGATGCGCCCCGCCACTCGCGCCAGCTCGCGCACCGGCTGCGCCAGGCTGCGCGCCAGCAGCAACGCGCCCAGCAGCGACGCGCAGAACGCCGCCAGGGCGATCAGCAGAATGTCGCGGTCGAGCGGTGCAAAGGTTTCCTCCGCCTGGTCCAGGGACTTGTGCAGCAAGGCCAGCACCTGGAAGTCGCTGTCGCTGGCCAGGGTCAGCCATTCGCCCAGGTAGCGCTGGCCGGCGGCTTCCAGCATGCGGCTGCCAGTACCGTCCTGGCGCTGCGCCAGGATCTCCTCGCGCAGGCGCGCATGCAGGGCAGGCGGCAGGGTGCTGACCCAGCCATCGGCCTTGCCGTGCTCGATGGAAACCAGGGTTAGCTCCAGGTGGGTCAGCTCGCGCAGCTCCTGGGCGAAGGCCTCGTCGATGCGAAAGCCCATGACCACCCGCGCAATCGGCAGCGGCGCACTGACGGAAGCCTCCACCAGCAGATAGACCTCACCGGCCAGGGGCAGCAGAAATACCTGAGCACCACGTTGGGCCTGCTCGCGCACCTGACTGGCCATGCGTTCCACCGCCTCGCCACCGATCCTCGGGTCCGTGCTGACCTGCAGGCTGCCGTTGAGTGACAACAACAGCGCCACGCTGGCATTGATCCGCGCGCCATGGTTGGCCAGGGCCGAGGCGATGGTGTCGCGGTCGCGGCTGGCCACCGCCTCCTTGAAGCCGAAATCGGCGGCCAATACCTGCACCGCATCGCTGAGCTGGCGACCACGGACTTCCACCAGCTGCTCGAACACCCGCCCACCGACGCCCAATTCTTCGCGCAACTGCGCCTGAACGGCCACGCCGGTGGCCGCCTTGACCGCGAAATACAGCGCACCGACCACCACCAGCAGCAGCAATATCAGAACCCCGGCGATGCGCGTCTGAAAGCTATGGCTGAACATCACTGGCGGCTTTCCTGATGGCCTCACCGAAGGCACTGGGTGCGGGCTGGGTGGGCAGCGCCTGCGCGGCGTCCCCCAGTAACTGCAGGGCATAGCGCTGGCTCAGGCCCTGCTCGGGAACCTGCAGGCTGCCCGCAGCGACAGGCAACATGTCGGCCACCTGGGGGTGCCACAGGCTGGCCTGGTAGGTGCCCGCCGGCAGCTCCAGGCGAATGCGGCCGCTCTCGTCGCTCACACCGAACCAGGGGTCGTCGGTGACGTAGACATAACCGAGCATCCAGTCATGAATATTGCAGCCGAGCACCACCAGCCCGGGCTTGTCGAACACTACCGGCTCGCTCGGCGTGCCCTGGTACAGGCGCAATTCGAAGCGCTTGGCTGGCGAGAATGAGTAGACGTGATGGCGGATGTTGTCGCTATTGGGGAAAGTCACCGTAGTGCCCGTGCGCACCGCCAATACCCGTGGCAAGAACTGCTTGTCGCGCTGATCCACTACAGCATCCGTGGGGGCCGCGGCAGGCGTATCACCACGCAATGTCAGCACAGCGTTGCCCAACGGCTGCCCCTGACTGTCCAGCAGGCTGACATCGAGAGTCGCAGCGCTGGCAGACAGGCCATAGAAACCCGCGAAGGCAAAAATCAACAGCTTCATGAAATGAACTTCCGCGGTGCATGAGGCTGGTCGCCTGAGGATTAACGCCTTCCTGGCAAAATTCTGTCGCTAACGGCAGATTAGCCGACTGAAGGACCAAGTTCACGCACTAACTCCCCGGCAAAATGCCATCACCGGAGAAGCCCCCATCACCCGCGGCCATTCACGTCGATCTCCTGTAACCCGGAAGGCCGCTATCACCTCTGCAGCAGCTCTGAATGCCAACGACAAACAGCTGCCTGGAAAATCACTGCCGCTCCATCGTGCACTGCACAGGCGGATCAACGTAAGCTTCAACATCCAGCTGGCCTGTGACATGCCCGGCGCGTCTCGATGAATATCGTCATCACTCTGACGGTCTGACATGGCCAGCCGCTGACCACGATTACTGATGCACTGGGCGTACCCGGTGCCGCGACGAGCATTTCGTCCGTTACCTGAATACTTTTTCGCCTACGAGGACTCCGACATGAGCAACCGCCAAGCTGAAATCGCCGCCGCGCTGGACGTAGTGCCGCCGTTCGCCGACGAAGCCTCCCTGCTGGCACAGATCGACAAGCGTAAAGCCTTCATCAAGAACTGCCTGAAAAACTCCGGTCTCAAAGTGCTGGTACTGGGCATCAGCGGCGGCGTTGACTCGCTCACCGCCGGCCGCCTGGCCCAGCTATCGGTCGAGGAGCTTCGCGCAGAAACAGGTGACTCGGCCTACCGCTTCATCGCCGTGCGCCTGCCGCATAACAGCCAGCACGACGAACACGATGCCCAAGACTCACTGAAATTCATCCGCGCCGACGAGGAAGACACTGTCAACATCGCCGGCAGCGTGCAGGGCCTGGGCGAGCAGGTCACCCACCTGCAGAAGCTTTCCGACGCCCGCCGCGACTTCGTGGTCGGCAATATCAAGGCGCGCATCCGTATGGTCGCCCAGTTCGCCATCGCCAACGCCAATAACGGCCTGGTCATCGGCACCGACCACGCCGCCGAGGCGGTGATGGGCTTCTTCACCAAGTTCGGTGACGGTGCCTGCGACCTGGCGCCCCTCTCCGGCCTGGTAAAAAGCCAGGTGCGCGCCATCGCCAAGCACCTGGGTGCACCGCAGCATCTGGTGATGAAAACCCCGACGGCCGACCTGGAAGAACTGCGCCCGGGCAAACCCGACGAAGAAGCTCACGGCGTCAGCTATGCCGAAATCGATGCCTTCCTGCATGGCGAGAAGGTCAGCGACGAGGCCTACGCCATCATCGTGCGCACTTACGACAACACCCGTCACAAGCGTGAGCTGCCATTGGTGCCCTGAGCCCGCCCTGAGCAAGGCGGCTTGCCTGGCCAAGTAAGTCGAGCCGCCGCGGATCTGATCGGGAGTGCTGCCTGGCGCCTCCCCGGTAAATCCATGTGGGGGTAATAGCGCGCAACCTCCTGCTGCGATCTTCGGCGCGCACTGGAAAGGTGGTGATCGCTCGCCTCACTACGCTTCAGTTCACGCTCAAAAACGACAAGCAAGAACTAGAGCGACTTTGCAGCAGACTTCCATAGAGCGAACTACGCTAACTGGCGTAGCCCGCTCTAGGCGTCGGGCCACATATCCAGACTCAGGAAAGGAACCCCTCATGTCCGACCTTCCACCGATCGACCCCCGCCTCCCTCGCACACTGCTCGACACGCTGATTCGCGCCGGTCTTATCGCCACCCTGGTCGTGGCCTGCTACGAAGTGTTCCATCCCTTCCTCAGCCTTATGGCCTGGGCACTTATCCTCGCCGTAACCCTTTATCCATTGCATGGCATGCTCAAGTCACGCGTGGGGGGGCGGCGAAGGAAGAGCCGCGACCCTGTTGGTGATCATCGCCGTCGGCATTCTGTTGATCCCTGCCTACCTGCTTGGAGCGTCGCTGACCGAGTCGGTGCAGAGCGTCATTACCGTCGTCAAACAGGACGGTGTGCATATCCCGGCACCACCCGCCAGCGTGAGTGAGTGGCCGCTGATTGGTAAGCCGCTCTATGCCTTCTGGGCGCAGACCGCCGCCGATGTGAGCAGTGCCCTGCAGCAAGCGGCCCCCCACCTGAAAGGTGCAGCGCTCGGGTTGCTGGGCAAACTGGCAGGGGCCAGTGTCGGTCTGCTGGTGTTCATTGGTTCACTGATCATCGCCGGCATCATCATGGCCTATGGCAAAACAGGTCATACCAGCGCCTTGCGGATCGCCAACCGAGTCGCCGCCGAAGGCCAAGGCAAGGACATAGTCGCCCTGTGCACCGCCACCATTCGCGCGGTTGCCCAAGGCGTGATCGGCATTGCCTTCATTCAGATGCTTCTGATCGGCGCAGGCTTCATCATCAAAGGGGTGCCGGGCGCGGGGCTGCTGGCCCTGGCGGTATTGATCATCGGCATCATGCAGCTGCCTGCCACCCTGATCACGTTGCCAGTGATCGCTTACGTTTTCTTCACCGAGGGCGCCAGCCTGGCGGTCATCATCTTTGCCATCTACACCTTCGTCGCAGGTCTTGCCGATAACGTGCTCAAGCCACTGCTGCTGGGCCGCGGCGTGGACGTTCCCATGCCCGTGGTGCTGATCGGCGCGCTGGGCGGCATGGTCGTAGGCGGCATTATCGGCCTGTTCATTGGCCCGGTGCTGCTGGCCGTCGGCTACAAGCTGTTCTGGCAATGGGTGGATCAACAGCCGCCCCAGGTCAAGGATGAGGCGTGATGGCTACCGTCCCTGGGTAGTGCTGGCCGCAGCCGCTCTTGGCGGCTGCGTACGCCTGGGGCCGGACTTCCAAACGCCACGCGAAGACTGGATTGAGCACTGGCAAAGCAGCGCACTGCAGAGCGCCAGCGTGCAGCAGGAACAGGCCGCCCCTCAGCACTGGTGGAGGCTGTTCAACGACCCCGTGCTCAATCGCCTTATCGACCTGGCAGATGCCGGCAACCCCAACTTGCGTATCGCTGCCCTGCGCATCCTAGAGGCCAGGGCTCAGCTCGGCATCGCCCGCAGTGGACGCTATCCACAAGTACAGCAAGCCAGCGCCGATGCGCTGTATCTGGATCGCAACCAGTACGACGGCAACAACCCGCAGGATCTGACTGCCTGGCAATACTCCGCCGGCTTTGACATCGGCTGGGAGCTGGACTTCTGGGGGCGCTATGCGCGCGCCATTGAATCCGCCGATGCCGCCTATTTTGCCGCCCATGCCAACTATCAGGATGCATTGGTACTGCTACGCGCCCAAGTCGCGCAAAGCTACTTCAGCCTGCGTACCGCCGAAGCCCGCCTGCGCATCGCCCGTGAGAACGCCAAGCGCCAGAAGCGCAGCCTGGAAATCACCGAACGCCTGTTCAAGAGCGGCAACAGCGCCGAACTCGATCTGCAACAGGCCAAAACCCAGTGGCTGGGAACCCTCAGCAGCATCCCCGAGTTCGAAACCCAGGTCGCCCAGACCCGCAATACAATCTCGGTTCTGCTGGGGCTGCCGCCCAACGGACTGGCTGAACTGCAGGAGCAGACCGGCCTGATTCCGCTGGTCGACCATGCACTGATCAATGATGTCCCCGCGCAACTGCTGTTACGCCGGCCCGACGTCCGCGCTGCCGAATTGCAGGTCGCGGCACAGTCGGCCCTGATCGGCGTAGCGCAAACCGACCTTTACCCCTCGCTCAGCTTGCTCGGCAGCATCGGTTGGTCTGCCAGCGATCAGGCTGGCAGCTCGGACACCGTGAGCTATGGGGGCGGCCCCAGCCTGACCTGGAACCTGTTCGACCATGGCCGTCTGCGCAACAACGTGCGCGTACAGGACGCTCGCCTGCAACAGTTGATTGAGGCCTACCGAAACCGCGTGCAGCAGGCCGCCCGTGAGGCCGATGACGCCGCTACCGGGCTGCTCAAGGCCCTGGAACGCGAACGTATCCTGCGCGAGGCGGCCTCCTCGGCGAAACGTTCCCTGACCCTGGCCAGTGCTCAGTACCGCGAGGGTTATTCGGACTTCCAGCGCGTACTCGATGCCCAGCGGGCCCTGTTCGCCCAGCAGGATGGCTACCTGGTGGCCCGCAGCGCGGCCGTCGGCAACCTGATTGACCTTTACCGTGCCCTGGGTGGCGGCTGGACCACGCCACAACCCTTGCTGCCCGCCACTACCCGCGAGCAGATGAGTCAGCGCACCGACTGGGGTGAACTGCTCGACGATACCGACCGACCGGAGACCTCGCCAGATGAATGACAAGGCCAAGAATCAGCAGGCCGACCCCAGCCGCCGCGGCGTGCAGATCGTGCTCGCGCTGGTAGGCCTGAGCCTGCTCTGGTATCTGGGAGCCGACCGCTTCACCCCCTATACCCAACAGGCGCGGGTACAGGCCTATGTAGTGGGCGTAGCGCCAGAAGTCGCAGGACGCGTGACGGCCGTAAAAGTGGGCAACAACCAGATGGTCAAGGCTGGCGAGGTGCTCTTCGAGATCGACCGAGAGCCCTATGAGATTGCGGTCGCCAAGGCACGCGCCGAGCTGGAGAACATGAGGGGGCAGGTCGGCGCCAGCACTGCTGCTATCGACTCGGCTCAGGCCAACCTGCGCGCCGCGCAAGCCGGCGAACTCAAAGCACGCCAGGACCGTGACCGCCTGGAGCGCCTGTACCGAGAGGACTCCGGCACTATTTCCCTGCGCCGCCTGGAGGTATCTCGCGCCACCCTGATTCAAGCCCGCGCCCAGGTTGCTGCCGCCGAGGCCCAGGTCGAGCAGGCCCGCGAGACCGAGGGAGGCAGCGGCGAGGACAATGCCCGTCTGCGCAGCGCCGCCTCAGCCCTGGAAAAGGCTGAACTGGATCTGGCCAAGACCAAGGTCCGCGCCGCGTCCACCGGCCTGGTCACGGATTTGCGCATCGAGGCCGGGCAGTTCGCCGGTGCAGGCAGCCCGCAGCTGACATTGATCGCCCTCAATGACCTGTGGATCAACGCCGAAATGACCGAAAACAACCTCGGCCACCTGCAGCCCGGCACGCCCGTGGCCATCGTTCTGGACGCCCGCCCCGGGCATGTCTATCGAGGCAAAATCCGCAGCATCGGCTACGGCATCAGCGCCAGCCAGCCCACACCACCCGGCAGCCTGCCGAGCGTACAGAACAGCCGCGACTGGCTACGCGCCGCCCAGCGCTTTCCCGTGGTGGTGGAGTTCGAGCCGGGCGAGTTGGGCACTTACCAGGGGCTACGCGTCGGCGGCCAGGCCGAGGTAATGGCCTTCCCGAGCGAGGGAAACCCGCTCAACCTGCTCGGCCGCGCCTTTCTGCGCCTGATGAGCTGGCTGTCGTTTGCCTACTGACATGCTCGATCCCCGCCCACAACGCGCCCTGCGCCTGGCATTCGGGGTAGCCCTCGGCACCGCGCTGGGCTTTGGCCTGGCCCTGCCTATTCCCTTTCTGACTCCATTGCTGGTGCTGTTCCTGTTGATACTGCGCAACCAGCCGCTGAGCCTCAAGGCTGGGCTGGCGCTGGCCCTGGTGGTGGCACTTACCACAGGTAGCGGACTGCTACTGGCTCCCCTACTGGATCACCAACCTTTTGCCGGCGTACTGCTGGTCGCCCTGGGTCTGTTCTTCTGTTTTCGCTATGGCCTGCGTGGCGGCAACGGCCTATTGAGCAATCTGATGGTGGTTGGCCTGACCATGATCACTGCAGCCAGCACCACATCCATGGCGCTCGGCCAACTGGTGATCGAAGGGCTGCTCAAGGCGGTGCTGCTGACAACGCTGTGCGTGGCCGTCAGCCACTGGCTGTTCCCGGAGCCTAAAGGGTTGCCGCCAGCCAAGGCGGCCGCAGCGCAGCCACTGGAGCAAGCCAACTGGGTGGCTTTGCGTGCCATGCTGGTGGTGCTGCCGGCCTGGTTGCTGGCGATGATCAACCCGGCCAGCTACATGCCACTGGTGATGAAATCCGCCAGCCTGGGGCAGCAGGTCTGTGGAGTAAGCGCCCGTAACGCTGGGCGCGAACTGCTTGGTTCGACGCTGCTCGGCGGTCTGCTCGCCATTCTCTTCTGGGTCGTGCTGAGTATTTGCCCGCACCTGTGGCTGTTCTTCCTGCTGATGCTGCTGTTCGCATTGCTCCTGGCCCGGCGCCTCTACCAACTGGTCAGCAACAGCCTGACCCCGGGGTTCTGGCTCAACACCTGCGCCACCCTGATCATTCTGCTCGGCCAGTCGGTGCAGGACAGTGCCGCCGGCAAGGATGTATACAGCGCCTTTGCGCTGCGCATGGGCCTGTTCCTGCTCGTCACCCTCTATGCCTGCGCGGCGGTCTACCTACTTGACCGCCGCGCAGCCCCTAAACAAGGAATTCCCGCATGCTCATGAACCTGATGATCGGCTTGCCGGTAATGTTGCTATGCCTGTTGCTGCAGGCGCTGGTGGTGGCCATCAGCCTGCGCTATTACGTGCGCTATAAACGGCGCCACAGCGAGCCTTCGATCAGCAGGCACATCGGCATCCTCGCCCTGGTGATGCTGCTGATGCTGCTCGGCAACTTCCTGCAGATGGGGATCTGGGCCAGTTTGTTCGTGCTGCTGGACGAGTTCGAGACCTTTGCCCAGGCGCTGTACTTCTCCGGCGTAACCTTCGCCACCCTGGGCTATGGCGATGTGGTGCTGTCCCCACAATGGCAACTGCTGAGCCCACTGGAGGCAGCCAATGGCATCCTGATGTTCGGCGTGTCCACCGCGGTCATGACCGCCGCAGTCGGTGACGAGATCAAGCGCTATGCCCAGCAGCTGAGAAAAATGGGGGGATGAAGGCGCCGTATAGCGCAGCAGTGTCGGGGCCGCCAGCCCCTTCACTGCGATGAGATCACTGCCAGTCCGTGAGTGCCTGTTGTGCCACCGAGTTCATAGGCTTAGCCAGCAGCCCGGTCGGCGTCAGGCTGACGGCAAACACCGCACCATCGGCAATCGGCAGGTAGGTGACCCGCGCAGCTTCGGGGTCGAACAGAAACAGGTCACGCTGATTCAGGCGCATCCAGCGCCACAGGTCGATGCCGTAGGGGCTGCGGGCAAGTTCGACACGTGCGTGACGCGCCATCTGTTGCTGTTCGATGGCCAGGAAGCGGCCCGACAACTTCTCCAGGCGGTAACCGGACTGCAGCCCGATCAGCGCAGCCAGGCCCTTCCAGTCGAGCAGGCGTGCATCCAACTGCCACAGATCGCCCTCAAGCAATACGTCGCGTTCTTCACTTCCCTCGAGCAGGGTGACCCGATAGGCCTGATCACCTTCTGCGCGAAAACTCAGGGTGACCAGCGGCTTGCCTTCAACCAGAGCGTCATAGCTGCGCAGGTCATAGGCGATCACAACCATAAGCCCGGCCAAGGCGACGAAAGCCAGGCCCACGGTGCCACGCAGCCAGGCGAGAAACCAGTTGGGCGCGAAGAGGATGCGGGCGGCGATAAACAGCGCCAGCAGGGCCAGCAGGCCGGTGAACCAGGCCAGGCCGTCATACTGCATGGGAACGATTCCTTCTGCGTGAATTTGCCGGCATTATGCTCAGCAGCCGCTCGCCGGGCCAGCAACTGGCCCGCACATTTGAATCGACTTCGAGTTTTTTATGCCCTTCTTGCCTGAGCTGGGAATGGATCCCGGCATTGTGCTGGTGCTTGCCCTGGTCGCCTTCACGGCTGGATTCATTGACGCCATTGCTGGCGGCGGAGGATTGTTGACGATCCCCGCCCTTCTCACTGCCGGCCTCCCTCCGCATCTTGTACTGGGCACCAACAAGCTGTGCGCCACCTTCGGCTCAGCCACCGCCAGTTACACCTTCTACCGCCGCAAACTATTCAATCCGCGGGAATGGCGTAACGCTCTACTGGCGACGGCTATCGGCGCCTGCATCGGCGCCGTCATTGCCCACTGGTTACCCGCCTCCTGGCTCAACCAGATGCTACCGGCGGTGATCTTCGGCTGCGGCCTTTATTTGCTGTTCGGCAAGACGCCGCAGAATGAGGCGCAGCTAGACAGGCCCATTGCCCAGCGCAGGCAGTGGCCTCAAGGGTTGGGGCTGGGCTTCTACGACGGTGTCGCCGGCCCTGGAACCGGCGCATTCTGGACCGTCAGCACCTTGCTGCTTTACCCAATCGATCTGCTACGCGCCAGCGGCGTGGCGCGCAGCATGAACTTCGTCAGCAACGCCATGGCCCTGGTCGTTTTCATCTTTGCCGGCCAGGTCGCCTGGCTGCTCGGCATCAGCATGGGCCTGGCGCTGATGGCGGGTGCTTTCCTTGGCGCCCGGACAGCAATTCAGGGCGGCTCGAAATTCATCCGCCCGGTGTTCATTCTGGTGGTGCTGGCGTTGACGGCACGTCTGGCCTGGCAGCATTGGTTCTGATCATGCCGGGCGCCCGCGCCGGCCACAGCGGCTGAAATCAGCGATGCAGCTGAGGCTCAGGCTGGCCAAGGCGGCGAGCCACGTAGAGATCAATCAGATAGCGAGCGATGGAGCGCTGCATCGGGAGCGGTGGCAGGTTGTCGATGGGGAACCAGGCGGCGTCTTCGATTTCGTCTGCCTGCGGCACTATCTCGCCGCCGGCATATTCGGCATGGAAACCCAACATCAACGAATGCGGGAAGGGCCAGCCCTGGCTGCCTAGGTAGCGCAGGTTGTGCACCTCTATGCCCACCTCTTCGCGCACCTCACGGGCCACGCACTCTTCGGCGGACTCACCAGGTTCGACGAAACCGGCCAGGGTGCTGTAGACACCGGTGACAAAGCGTGGCGAACGCGCCAGCAGGATTTCGTCGCCCCGGGTGACCAGCACGATCATGCTGGGCGAAATACGCGCATAACTGTCCAGGCCACATTCGGGGCAACGCATGCAGCGCTCACCGGCCACCTGCTGGGTGGGCGTGCCGCAACGGCCACAGAAGCGATGATTGCTTCGCCAGGTACCCACCTGCTCGGCAAAGGCCAGCATCCGAAAAGTCGGGTAGTCGGCCTGCAACATGAACTGTCGCAGGCTCTGCCAGAAGCAGCCTTCGGGCGTGACCGGCTGATCCAGCGACAGCAGCCACACGGGCTGGTCGTCGAACTGCCCCAGCCCCTGCTCATCGCGAATTGGCAGATCCTGACGCTTCAGCCACTCGCGCGGAAACAGCACCCCGTTAGCATCGGCCAGAAAACCCTGCGGGCTGCGCACCAACGCCCAACCACCCGGCTGAGCATTGTCCAGCAAAGGTGTAGTCTGCCAGCCACGTGCCATCAGGCTGCTACCGAAAGACCAAGGGCACGGACACTCTCCTCAGCCAGATCAAGCACGCTCGGCGTGGTCTCCGGGCGCAGCACAGCGCCGGCTTCCAGGTAGTACTCCAGGCTGCTCAGGGCATCAGCAAGGGTTTCCAGCATCTGCTCGGACGGCATCTGCGGGACATCGATCATCTGCTTCTGAATGTAATCGGCACACAGACCGATCAGCCTGGCCGCTCGCTCCTGGTTAAGGAACCACATACCACCGCGCACCGCCTGCAGGCTGACGGGTACGTTAGCCAGGTGCATGCGGTCGCCGCCCGACTCCAGATAAGAGGTGATGGCGCGCTTGGCCAACGCCAGGCCACCCTGGGCTTCGTCGATCACCACAATGCGCGCCTCGATCAACTGATGGGCGGCAAAAGACTCGCCCTCGTCACCTGGAGCCACCGGCGCCGGGCGTGAACTGCGCTGCTCGCCACGCTCCAGGCTGGCCACCATGCTTTCAACGTACAGCACAGCCTCGGCCAGGCGATGTAACTCATCGGCCTGGGCTGGGTTGCTCTCGCTCCAGGCACCGACAACCGGCAGCTGCACATGTAACGCATTGGCTGCCGAACTCAGACCAACCATGCTCAGGGTCTTGGCCATTTTGCCCAGCAGGGCATGCAGGCTGCTGAAGCTGTCGGGCTGCGCCGTACCACGCTCGATCAGATCGAGCAGATCCTTGACGCTCGCCAGTTCTTCACGGATGGCCGAAGACAGGGAGCGCATAACGCCCTGCCCCGGCCCGGAAAGGCGTTGATATTCTTCATCGAGCAGATGATCGGTAAAAGGCAGCGGCGCCAGCCCGAAGGCCTCGTGCACACTTGCCGCATGCGGGCCACGGCTGTCCGCCAGCGCAACCAGATACAGCAATTCCTTGAGCAGGCTGCGTGGCAGCTCGTAGCTGCCGTTACTGGCAAGCGCCTGCTTGATTTCACGATCCAACCGGGAGAACAGCTGCTTGCGCGACTTGCGCGGCAACAGCAGGCCATCGAGCTGCGACTCCAGAGCGGCGGCGCCAACCCAGTACAAACGACCAGCAGGCTTATCGATAAACAGGCTGTCCAGGCGCGCCAGAGCCCGCAACATCAGTTTGAGGCTGGCCTGGATGTTGTCTTCACGAATGAAACCGAGCAGGCCTACCTGGTACATATGGCGCAGACGGCGAACGGCTTCGACGCTCACCGCCGCAGCCGGTACTCCAGCCGGGCGTGCATGATCGAGACGCACACTGAAGAAGAAACTTTCTGGCAAGGGCTGCTGACCGCAGGCCTGACGCAGATCGTTGATCGCCGGCAGCAGCAGTTCGGGCATTTCCTGGCGATGAGCATCCACGTTTTCCAGGTAACGGCGCAGCACATACAGCGCGTTGCTCAGAGCAGCGAGCTGACCGTCGCGCTCCTCGCCGGCTCCCGTGGGGATATCCGTCGCCTGCTGCAGCACTTCCTGAGCCAGCAACTCGGCGCCAGCCAGCTCGATCAGGTTGAGCGTGCCGCGCACCTGCTGCAGATTTTCCACAGCCTGCTGCAGCAGGCTGCCATTGTTACGCTCGGCAATGAAGTGTTCGAGACTCTGTTCGGTCTCTTCCATGGTGGTGAACAGCTCATCACGCACCAGGCTCAGGGATGTCGCTCCAGTGACCATAGGTCTGCTGAACCTCTCTAGACTGCGATCAGTCGGCGAATTCCGGCTTCTGCTTGCTCATGTGTGCAGCCATGGCCACCCGCAGATCAGCGGACTGCAGCATGGCGGCGTTCCAGTTGGCAACGTACTCCAGGCCATCGTCGACGCGGTGGTCACGCATATAGCGGATCATGTGTTTGGTGCCACGAATGGCGATGGGCGACTTCTCGGCTATCTCGCGAGCAATGGCCAACACGCCATCCAGCAGCTCTTCCTGGGTGACATAGGTGCGATTGACCAGGTTGATGCGCTGCGCTTCGGCGCCATCGATGGTGCGACCGGTATAGGCCAGTTCACGCATCATGCCGTCACCGATGATCCGCGGCAGACGCTGCAACGTGCCGACATCGGCCGCCATGCCCATGTCGATTTCCTTGATCGAGAACTGCGCATCCACCGTGCTGTAACGCATGTCGCAGGCTGAAATCAGGTCGATGGCGCCCCCCAGGCAGTAGCCCTGGATAGCGGCCAGAACCGGCTTGCGACAGTTGTCCACGGCGTTGAAGGAGGCTTGCAGCTGGAGGATCTTGCGACGCAGCGCCTCGGCATTGCGCCCTACATCCTTACCCAGCTGGCTGCCGGCCTGGGCCAGCAGCATCAGATCGATACCGGAGGAGAAGTGCTTACCGGCGCCGGACAGGACGACCGCACGTACCGCGTCCGTATCATCGATCCAGCGGAAGATCTCGATGATCTCTTCCCAGAAGTCGACGTTCATCGCATTGATTTTGTCGGGACGATTGATCTGCACATGGGCGATCTTGTCGAGCAGTTCGACGCGGAAAGCTTTGTATTCAGGCACGCAGATCATCCTCACAGGCAAAGCACGCCGGGGTGCACATAGATGTATTGTTTTGGAATATATCGGCCCACTATAACAAGCACGCGATAAAAGTCGATGCCGGCCACTGTGACGCAGAACACGCTAGCAAAGCTGAGAAGATTTCTGACTATATCCGTTAAACGCTTGATCTACTTGGAACTGAGCTGGGATGCTCGGCCTTTGACCTGGGGGAAACACAGATGCAGAGATCACTCGCCAGCGCCCTGATGCACAACTTTCTGGGCAACTCGCCGCACTGGTACAAGCTGGCCATTGTCCTGTTCCTGATCGTCAACCCCATGGTGTTGTGGAGTCTCGGCCCTGCCATCACCGGCTGGCTGCTGGTGGGCGAGTTCATCTTTACCCTGGCCATGGCGCTCAAGTGCTATCCACTGCAACCCGGTGGTCTTCTGGTGTTGCAGGCGCTGTTATTGGAGCTGGCCACTCCCAAGGCCCTGTATGAAGAACTGGTGCACAACTTCCCGGTTCTGTTACTGCTGATGTTCATGGTGGCAGGCATTTACTTCATGAAGGACCTGCTGCTGTTCATCTTCTCCCGCCTACTGCTGGGTGTGCGTTCCAAGGCCCTGCTGTCACTGCTGTTCTGCCTTTTCTCCGCCTTTCTGTCAGCCTTTCTCGATGCACTGACCGTCACCGCCGTGATTATCAGCGTCGGCGTTGGCTTCTTCTCGGTCTACCACCGGGTTGCCTCAGGCAAGAACCCCCGCGAAGAAATCGGCGTACACAGCGATCATGAAGTGGTGGAATTGCACCGTGAAGATCTTGAACAGTTTCGTGCCTTCCTGCGCAGCCTGCTCATGCATGGCGCCGTCGGCACCGCGCTGGGCGGCGTGTGCACCCTGGTAGGCGAACCGCAGAACCTGCTGATCGGGCATGAAGCGGGCTGGCACTTTGGCGAGTTCTTTAGCCGCATGGCCCCTGTGTCGATGCCGGTACTCGCCGCCGGCCTGGCGACCTGCGTGCTGCTGGAGCAACTGCGCTGGTTCGGCTACGGCACCCGCCTGCCTTCGGCTGTACGCCAGGTGCTGGCCGACCACGCTCGCGAAGACGACAACCACCGCACCCACGCCCAGCGCGCAGCCCTGCTGGTGCAGGGCGCGGCTGCGCTGATCCTGATCCTCGGCCTGGCCTTCCATGTTGCGGAAGTCGGCCTGATCGGCCTGCTGGTCATCGTGTTGATCACCGCCTTCAACGGTATTACCGACGAACACCAGATCGGCCGAGCCTTCCAGGAAGCACTACCGTTTACCGCACTATTGGTGGTGTTCTTTGCTGTGGTGGCGGTGATTCATGAACAGCACCTGTTCAGCCCCATCATCGAGTGGGTACTGGCACTGCCTAAGGAACAGCAACCGGGCATGCTATTCATCGCCAACGGCCTGCTCTCGGCCATCAGCGACAACGTATTCGTTGCCACGATCTATATCAGCGAGGTGAAGCAGGCCTTCCTGGCCGGCAACATGAGCCGCGAGCATTTCGACACCTTGGCTATCGCCATCAACACGGGCACCAATTTGCCCAGCGTGGCGACACCCAATGGCCAGGCCGCCTTCCTGTTCCTGCTGACCTCTGCCATCGCCCCGCTGATCCGCCTGTCCTATGGCCGCATGGTCTGGATGGCCATACCCTACACCATCGTCATGGGCGGTCTAGGCTGGTGGGCGGTCAGTCACTGGCTGTAACCAATGGGGCGCCTTGGCAGCGCCCCGTAAGGTATCACTCCCTGATGCAGTCTACGGTGTAGCAGCCGTCTTCCCGCTGCAGGCCGTGCACGTCGGCATCGAAGCCGGGGAACTGGCTGTCAAAGGTGCGCGCAAAGTGCAGGTAGTCGATGATAGAGCGGGTTTCCGGGGTGAAGCGCTCCCCCGGCATGATCAACGGAATCCCCGGCGGATAAGGCACCAGCATCACCGCCGCGAGACGCCCCTCCAGCTGCTCGATCGGCACCGCCTCGACCTCGCCACGGACCAGTTTGTCGTAGGCGTCGGCAGGCTTGATCGCCACCTGCGGCAGCACCGTGTACATGCGCTTGAGCGCCTTGGCCGTGGCATTCTCGCGGTAGCAGCCGTGCAGCTGGTCGCACAGGTCGCGCAGGCCCATGCCGGCGTAGCGCGCGCCGCCCTCGCGGGCGATCGACGGCAGCGCATCGAGCAGCGGCACGTTGGCATCGTACAGACGCTTGAACTCCAGTAGCTCGGTCAGCAGCGTGCTCCACTTGCCCTTGGTGATGCCCATGGAGAACAGCACCAGGAAGGAATACAGGCCGGTCTTCTCCACCACCAGGCCGCGCTCCCAGAGGAACTTGCTGACCACCGCCGCGGGTATCCCCGCCTCGGCTAGCTTGCCGTCGGCGGACAGCCCAGGCATCACCAGGGTGACCTTGATCGGGTCGAGCAGCACATAGTCCTCGGCGATATCGCCGAAGCCGTGCCAGCCAGCGTTGGGCTGCAGCAGCCAGTCGCCGGTGTGCACGCCCTCGCCACCGGCCTGCTCCGGCTGCCAGATGCTGAACCACCAGTCGTCGGCCGCCAGGTTCTGCCGCAGGTTGGCCAGGGCACGGCGGAAGCTCAGCGCCTCGTCGAAGGTCTCCTGGATCAGCGAGCGCCCGGCCGGGCCTTCCATCATTGCCGAGGCCACGTCCAGCGAGGCGATGATGCCGTACTGCGGCGAGGTGGAGATGTGCATCATGAAGGCTTCGTTGAAGCGGTCGCGGTCCAGCTGACGCTGCCCGCCATCCTGCACATGGATCATCGACGCCTGACTGAAGGCCGCCAGCAGCTTGTGCGTGGAGTGGGTGGAAAACACCAGCGGCGAGTGCGCGTCGCACTGGGTACCCATGCCGTAGCGCCCGGCGTAAAACTCGTGGAAGGCGGCGTAGGCGTACCAGGCCTCGTCGAAGTGCAGCACCTCCACCGAGTCGCCCAGGGCATGCTTGACCATCTCGGCGTTGTAGCAGAGGCCGTCGTAGGTGGAGTTGGTCACCACCGCCAGCTTGACCCTGGGCGCACGGCCCTTGGCCAACGGGCTGGCGTCGATCTTGGCCTGGATCGATTCCCTGCAGAATTCGGAGAGCGGGATCGGCCCGATGATGCCCAGCTCGTTGCGCTCCGGGCACAAGTACAGCGGGATGGCGCCGGTCATGATGATCGAATGGAGGATCGACTTGTGGCAGTTGCGATCGACCAGCACCAGGTCGTCGCGACCGACCATGGAGTGCCAGACGATCTTGTTCGCCGTCGAGGTGCCGTTGATCACGAAGAAGGTGTGGTCGGCGCCGAAGTTGCGCGCGGCGCGCGCCTCGGCTTCGGCCAGCGGGCCGGTGTGATCGAGCAGCGAACCCAGCTCCGGCACCGACACCGAGAGGTCGGAGCGCAGGGTGTTCTCGCCAAAGAACTGGTGGAACGCCTGCCCCACCGGACTCTTGCGGTAGGCCACGCCACCGCCGTGGCCAGGCGTGTGCCAGGAATAGTTGGACTGCGCGGTGTGCTGCACCAGCGCCTTGAAGAACGGCGGCAGCAGGCCGTCGAGGTAGTTGTGCGCCGCACGCGCCACCTGGCGAGCGAGGAAGGACACGGTGTCCTCGTACAGGTAGAGGATGCCGCGCAGGTGGTTGAGGTCGGCCATGGCGTCGGCCGGCGCGTTCTCGATGGTGACCTGCTCACCCAGGGCAAAGATCGGCAGCTGCGGCGCGCGCACCCGCGCCACGCGGATCAGCTCGACCATGTCCTGCAGCAGGCGGCTGTTCTCCCCCGCCCCTTCGGCGGCCACCAGAATGCAGGCCAGACCGTGGTGGGTGGAGGCGACGATACGCCCCTCGGCGGAGTTGGCGGTGGAGAGGATGGTGAAACCGTCCTTACTCAGCTCCTGAGCAATGGCACGGACGCGTTCGCCGGCGACGGTATCAGCCTTGATGTCACGGTGGACGATGAGGATGGGGAAGTTCAGGTCTTTATACATTGTGCCTTCCTGAGGGAGTGGTGCTCTGGGGCACCTATCGCCTCAGGTTAGAAGCTCGCCCGAACGGGCGGAACCCCCTGTGCGGAAGGCTGTACGAAAAGGTCGCATTGGCAGCGACCCGGACCTGATCAGGACTCTTTCGGCGCCTCCATCTGCGCCCACAGCGAAGGTCCACCGGCCGACTTCTCGATGATCGCCAGGCGCGCGGCATGAGCCGCCAGTTCCTCGTCGCTGGCGCGCAGCACACGGGTCAGGTTGCGACCCGGATCGAGACGACGGATCGGGCTGGGCAGCACACGGCCGGAGCCGTCCCCTCCCTCACCGGCCAGCGACAGGTGGGTCTGGCCACCGGTCATCGCCAGGTAGACGTCGGCGAGAATCTCGGCGTCGAGCAGTGCACCGTGCAGCTCGCGGCCGGAGTTGTCGACGCCGTAGCGCTTGCACAGGGCATCGAGGTTGTTGCGCTGGCCCGGATGGCGCTCGCGGGCCATCAGCAGGGTATCGAGTACCGAGCAATGATCGGCGATATCGCTGCGCTCGCTCTGCCCGAGCAGGGCGAACTCGTTGTTGATGAAGCCGACGTCGAACGCCGCGTTGTGGATGATCAGCTGGGCGCCGGTGATGAACTCGAAGAACTCGTCGGCCACCTCCTTGAAGCGCGGCTTGTCGGCAACGAATTCGTTGGTGATGCCGTGCACCGCGATGGCGCCCTCGTCGATCTCGCGATCAGGATTGAGGTAGACGTGGAAGTGGCGACCGGTCAGGCGCCGGCCTTCCAGCTCGACGCAGCCGATCTCGATGATGCGGTGACCATCGGTCACCGGCATCCCGGTGGTTTCGGTGTCGAGTACGACGCTACGCATGTTTCTTTGCCCTCACTTCTTCTACACCGCGGTTGGCCAGTTGATCGGCCTTCTCGTTGCCAGGGTGGCCGGTATGGCCGCGCACCCACTGCCACTCGACCTGATGGCGGCCTACCTGCTCGTCCAGCGCCTGCCACAGGTCGGCGTTCTTCACCGGCTCCTTGCTGGCGGTCTTCCAGCCGCGCTTCTTCCAGTTCGGCATCCACTCCTGGATACCTTTCATCACATACTGCGAATCGGTCACCAGACGAACCGAGCAAGGCCGGGTCAGGGCGATCAGCGCGCAGATCGCCGCCATCAGTTCCATGCGATTGTTGGTGGTGTTGGGCTCGCCGCCCCACAATTCCTTCTCCGCGCCCTTGTAGATCAGCAAGGCCCCCCAGCCACCCGGGCCGGGATTGCCCTTGCAGGCGCCGTCGGTGTAGATCTCGACTACTTCGTCACTCATTCGCTTCGTTCTTGCCAATTCTTCGATTCGCGCCGGCTGACCTTGGCCACCGGCATCGGCAGCAGCTTGCCCATGCTGGCACGCTGCACCGGCCGCAGCGGACGTAGTCCAACCACCAGCTTGCGCGCCACTAACAGATAGAAACCGCCGCCAGGCGCTTTTAACCGGGCGCCCCAGTCTTCCAGGCGCGCCAGACGCCCCTGCCAGGTTGGCGAGGAAAGCGGCGGACGATAGCACCCGAAGCGGCGTTTCTCCAGCGCGAAGCCGAGCAGGTTTAGCCAGTCGGTCAGCCGGCTGTGGGAGATGCAACGCGCCTGGCGTAGGCCATCGCGAGCGAAATAATGACGCAAGCCCCAAGTGCTCCAGGGATTGATGCCGGTGATCAGCAGGTAGCCACCGGGGCGCACACTACGTGCCGCCTCGCGCAACAGACCGTGGGGCGACAGACTGAAGTCCAGACCATGCTGCAGCACCACCACATCCGCAGCATGCTCACCCAACGGCCAGGCCTGTTCCTCACAGGCAATCTGCACGCCAGCCAGTGGCGCGCCGAGACGCACGTTGCAGCGAATCTGCGGCGCCTTCGGCGGTTCCGCTTCGGCCGGGCCGTAATGCACCAAATAACCGCCAAAGTAGTGGGCCAGCTCCTCATCCAGAGCCAGGCGCTGCTCGGTCAACAGCAGCTCACCCAGCGGCGAGGCCAACCAGTGGCGCGCGGCACAGGTCAGCTGCAGCCACTGGGCATCGGCCTGGGCAAAGGGTTGCTCGTCCATCACACCTCCATGCACACAAGAAGGGTCATGGCGCTTAAGATGCGCCAATGCTCTCTGCTTGGCGACCCACAAAATGTTTCAGATCGACGCCCTTCCCGCCTTCACCGACAACTACCTGTGGCTGCTGCAGGACACCAGTACCCAACGCTGCGCGGTGGTCGATCCCGGCGATGCCGCCCCCGTGTTGGCCTGGCTGACCGCGCACCCGGGCTGGCAACTCAGCGACATCCTGATTACCCACCATCACCCAGACCACATCGGCGGTGTAGCCCAGCTCCAGGCCCACACTGGCGCCAGAGTCTGCGGTCCCGCACGTGAATCGATACCAGCCCGCGAGCTGGCGCTGGACGAAGGTGACCGAGTCACTGTGCTCGGCCTCGACTTCCTTATATACGCGGTGCCCGGTCATACCCTGGGTCATATCGCCTACTACCAGGCCGATGAAGGCTGGCTGTTCTGTGGCGACACCCTGTTTGCCGCCGGCTGCGGTCGCCTGTTCGAAGGCACGCCGCAACAGATGCATGACTCCCTGTCGCGTCTGGCCGCACTGCCGGAGGCCACCCGGGTCTACTGCACCCACGAGTACACCTTGAGCAACCTGCACTTCGCCCGCGCCGTTGAACCCGAGAATCCGAGCATTGCCGCACGCTTGGCCGAAGTCAGCGCCTGGCGCTCGGCAGGACGCATCAGCCTGCCGTCCAGCATTGCCCTGGAGAAAGCCAGCAACCCCTTCCTGCGCTGCCAGGAAACATCCGTTAAACAAATAGTCGATGAGCGGGAAGGAACGCAGCAACGCTCTCCAGCCGAGGTATTTGCTGCCTTGCGGCGCTGGAAGGATGTCTTCAGGGCTGGCTGATACGGCCCGGCCAACTGGTGAAAACTTGACCACCCTGGGGGGCATTCCTAGAATCGCCGGAATTTTTTGCGCCGGCAGATACTAGCGACCAATGTTTTTATTACCTTCCGAGACCCTTGATTCCACGGCATTGGCACGAGCAGCAAGGGCTCTGGCGGTGATGATGTGCATGGTGATGGCTGGCTGCCAGAGCATGGGCGGCAAGGACCAGGAAGGTAGCGACACCGACCGTGCCATCAGCCTGCAGCAAGAGCCGGAATGGATTGAAGACGTGGCGCCGCAGGAACCCCAGGACATCTGGGAACGCATGCGCGAGGGCTTCGCCCTGCAGGATGAAATCGGCGTCAATCCGCGCATTGAGAACCAACGCCTGTGGTTCGTCAGCAACCCCAAGTTCCTCGAACGCGCCAGCCAGCGCGGCAGCCGCTACATCCATTACGTGGTCGAGCGCCTGGACGAACGCAACATGCCGATGGAGCTGGCGCTGCTGCCGATGATCGAGAGCGCCTACAACCCCTACGCCTATTCGCGCAGCCATGCGGTGGGCATCTGGCAGTTCATCCCCTCCACCGGTCGCTACTTCAACCTGCGCCAGACCAACTGGTATGACGGCCGCCGCGACATCACCGCTTCCACCAATGCCGCCCTCAACTACCTGAGCCGCCTGCACGACATGTTCAACGGCGACTGGCTGCTGGCCCTGGCGGCCTACAATGCCGGCGAAGGCACCGTGAGCCGAGCCATGGAACGCAACCAGAAGCTCGGCCTGCCAACCGACTACTGGAACCTGCCACTGCCCAAGGAAACCCAGGACTACGTACCCAAGCTGCTGGCACTGTCGCAGGTCGTGCTGGCCCCCGAAGCTTATGGCATCAGCCTCAACCCAATCGCCAACGAGCCCTACTTCGAGCAGGTCGCCAGCAAGCCGGGGCTGGATCTCGCCAGAGTCGCCGCCATGGTCGACATGGAAGAAGACGAACTGGAAGTGCTCAACCCGGCCTTCAAGAAAGGCATCACCATGGACGGCCCACTGCACCTGCTGGTGCCGACCGGCAAGGCCGAACTGTTCAATGCCAGTCTGGCCATGATGAAACCGCAAGAGCTGGTGAGCTGGCAGGAATACCGCGTGCGCCCCGGCGACAATCTGCACAGCATCGCCAACCGTCACCATCTGACGGTCAAGACACTCAAGGACATCAACAAGCTGAGCAGCAACCACCTGCGCGTCGGGCAGACACTGAGCATTCCCGGCCAAGCGTCCGCAGGCAAGACGGACATCGCCCTGCATCAACAAACAGCCAAGGCGAGCAGTACACAGCCGCAGCGCTATCGGGTGAAAAGTGGCGACACCCTATGGCAGATCGCCAACGCCCACCAGGTTCAACTCAAGGATCTGCAGCGCTGGAACAAGCTCGACGCACGCAGCAAGCTGCGCCTGGGCCAGGTACTGGAAATCCATGGCACCGGCGCCAGTCAACCGGTCGCAGCTACCAAGGCCGATAGCCGCAGGAATGTCACCTACTACCGAGTCAAACAGGGCGACTCGATGTACCTGATTGCTCAGCGCTTCAAGGTCGATGTCAAACGCCTGCAGAGCTGGAATCCGCGTAGCGACAGCCGCCTGCTCAAGCCTGGACAGACCCTGACGCTGTACCTCGACTGACTTCCTCCTCGCAGATGCCAGGCCCGGCCTCTGTGGAGCAGAATATTCAGCGTTTGCTCAACGCCTCCAGGCAACGCCCAGTCAGCTGGGTGAAACGCTGAAAAGCCACAAACTGCTCGTGCTTGAGCGCCCGCCCGGACACCCGGCTGTCGGCGTACAGCACGCCAATCTCGCGAGTACCTGCCAGCAAAGGCGCGATAAAGAACATGCCCTGGCCGAGCATCTGCCGCATCGGCAACGTCACCAGTTCAGCCAGGTTGTAGCTGGCCGGCACGCCCATCCAGATCGCTTCGCGGTTGCGCAAGACATAACTGAAGATATGCGGCTGCTCGCTCTGCTGCACCGGCAGCTGGAAATCCGCCAACCAGTGTTCGGTACTCTCGCCTACCGCCCGCTTGGCGCGAAAACGGCTCTGACCATCCGCCAAAACGGCCAGCATTACCCGCTCCAACCCGGCCCCCTGGTGCAGCCCCTTGAGCAAGGTATCGAGAATCAGGCCGATGTCGCCCTTCTGGCTGACCATCATGCCCAGGTCCTGCAAGGCCTGCTGCAATACCAGTAGGTTGGGCTGCAACAGGCGCGCCTTACGCTCCTGCTGCTGCAGCTTGATCTGCTCCGGGTCGGTATTGGGAATCAGCCTGCAGAGCTGACTGGCGCCAAAAGTGGCCGCAACCTCAACCGTTTCCCGGGCACTTTCCAACACCTGCTGCAAGGCATCCTCCGGGCTGACACCGGTAAAATCAGCCAGTTGCTGCACCAGCTTCTCCATGTCCGGAGAATCCCAACCCTCCAGTGCCGCCACGCTGATTTTCACGCCCAGATTGATGGCCCGCACAGCCGGATCGTGCTGATTGCCACTGCCATGGGCAAAAGCCGCCAGCTCGCCGAGATTCCAGCTCTTTACCAGGCCCTGCGTGAGCTGGCGGAAGCTGGTACCCAGCACCTGGCGAACCGCCTCCTCCTCATCCATGCCCGGCTGCTCCAGCAACTCGGCCAACTCATCGGCCTGCTCCCCCCCACAAGCCCAGAAGGCCAGCTCGCCCACGGTATGCAGCAGGGCGGCGATGAACACCTCTTCCTGGTGTTTGCTCAGCACGTAGCCGGCAATGTTGCGTGCCTGCACGGCGGCGTGAAAGGAACGGGCCAACAGGCTTTGCAGCTGCTCACGCGGCGCCTTGGCCAACAGACTGTCGATCAGGCTGACCGACATGCCGATCAGGCGCACATTGTCGAAGCCGATCAGCACGATGGCCCGCGAGATGGTTCGAATGCTTTCCTGCGAGGGGTTGTAGTAGACACTGTTGCCAACACGCAGCACCTTGGATGTCAGTGAAGCATCTCGCAACAGTACATCGGCCAGCTGTTGAACCGATGCATTATCGGCTTGCGCCAGACGATGCAGGTCTTGCACCACGGCGGCCAGAGCAGGCAATTCGGCCTGATTAAGACGATCTATCCATGCCTGTAACCCGACACTTCGTTCCACCTGGGCGCACACCTCTTTCAATTTGTTTCAGTGTAATCAAAATGCTGGCACCTGCCTTGGGAGAGCACTCTTTTTCCTGCGGATACAAGCTGTTACTGTACCGGCAAACCAACGAACGGGAGGCACAGCCTGCCGTCAGAAAGCCCCATGGACTGGACCTCGCCTCTAATGCGTCCCCTGCTCTCGCTGATTCTCGGCCTGGCCATGAGCTTTCCTGCTTTCGCAACCCTGATCGAAAGCCATGGCTATGCCCAGTTCGGGACTCTCAAGTACCCGGCCAGCTTCACCCACTTCGACTGGGTCAACCCCGAGGCGCCCAAAGGCGGCACTCTGCGGGTCATGGCCTACGGCACCTTCGATACCCTAAACCCCTACAGTTTCAAGGGCAGCAGCCCTGCGGCCGCACCCAATTTCCTGCAGTACGGGGTCAGCGAGTTCAACGAGCCGCTGATGGTGGGCACAGGCCCCTACGATCCCTCGGGCGATGAGCCCGCCTCCAGCTACGGGCTGATCGCCAAGAGTGTGGAGTACAGCGAGGATCGCAGCTGGGTGGTGTTCAATCTGCGCGAAGAAGCGCGCTTTCATGATGGCAAGCCGATTACCGCCTTCGATGTGGCCTTTTCCTACCGCACCCTCGTCAGGGACGGGCACCCGCAGTACCGCACGGCCCTGCAGGAGGTCAAGCGGGTCGACATCCTCAATCGCCATCGCATTCGTTTTGTGCTCAAACGCAGCAACAATCCCCTGCTGATCCTGCGCCTGGGCGAATTGCCGGTGCTGCCCCAGCACTACTGGAAGAATCGGGACTTCAAAACCACCAGCTTCGAAGTACCACTGGGAAGCGGTCCTTACCGCATCAGCAAAGTGGAGCCTGGCCGCAGCCTGGTGTTCGAACGGGTCAAGGACTGGTGGGGCGAGCAACTACCGGTCAATCGCGGCAAATACAACTTCGATCGGGTGGAAGTCGACTTCTACCGCGACAGCAGCGTCGCCTTCGAGGCTTTCAAGGCCGGCGAATTCGACTTCTATATCGAGCACCAGGCGAAGAACTGGGCCAATGCTTACCGCTTTCCGGCCATCGCCCGTGGCGAAGTGATCCGCGCCGAGATCCCGCACCAGATTCCGACCCAGAGCCAGGCACTGTTCATGAACACGCGCCGCGCGATCTTCGCCGAGCGCAAGGTGCGCGAAGCTCTGGGCCTGATGTTCGATTTCGAATGGACCAATCGAGCACTGTTCAATAGTGCCTACAAACGCAGCACCAGCTACTACCCGAACAGCGAATTCGCTGCAACCGGCATCCCCGAGGGCGCCGAATGGCTGCTGCTCTCGCCCTATCGCAAACAGCTACCGAGCAAAGTGTTTACTCAACCATTCGCCCTGCCCGTCACCGATGGCCGCGGCATTCCTCGCGACACACTGCGCAAGGCCCTCGGCCTGCTGGCCGAGGCCGGTTGGAAACCTTCCGGCGGCAGGCTGGTCAACGCCAAAGGTGAGCCACTGCGCTTCGAGATCCTGCTGGTCAACCCGAACCTTGAACGCATCCTTCAGCCCTACACCGAGAACCTTGCCAGCATCGGCATCGATGCCGTACTGCGCACCGTCGACCGCGCTCAGTACAAACAGCGCCTGGACCACTTCGATTACGACATGATCCTCATGACCCTGGCGCAAAGCCTCAGCCCCGGCCTGGAACAGTGGCTCTACTTCCACTCCAGCCAGGCCGAGGTGAAAGGCAGCAAGAACTATGCAGGCGTGCGCCATCCCGTGATTGACGCCATGCTGGAAAAACTGCTCTCGGCGCAGACCCGCGAGCAACAAGTGGCCGCCACACGCGCCCTGGATCGCATCCTGCTCTGGCAGCACTACAGCATCCCCAACTGGTACATCAATCACCATCGTCTGGCGTACCGCAACCGGTTCGCCTTCGTCACCACCCCACCCTACACCCTGGGGCTGCGGGCCTGGTGGCTGAAGCCCACGGAGACCGCTCGATGACTTTCCCCTTGCGCACCCTCGGCGCTGCCCTTGTACTGCTGGCCAGCGCGACCCAGGCCGAGCCGCGCCACGCCGCAACCCTGTACGACGAGCCCCCAAAATACCCGGCAGATTTCCAGCACTTCGACTACGTCAACCCAGATGCCCCCAAGGGCGGCCTGCTGCGCCAGCGCGGCGTCGGCACCTTTGACAGCTTCAACCCCTTCATTCCCAAAGGCACACCGGCCAACATCGGCCTGATCTACGACAGCCTCACTTACCAATCTCAAGACGAGCCCTTGACCGTCTATGGCCTGGTCGCCGAGAAAATCGACAAGGCGCCCGACAACAGCTATGTGCGCTTCCTGCTCAACTCCAAGGCCCGCTTTCACGACGGCACACCAATCACCGCCGACGACGTGATTTTCACCTTCAACATCCTGCTGGAGAAAGGCGACCCGCTCTACCGCCATTACTATGCCGATGTGGCGCAGGTGGTGGCCGAGGACAAGCTCAGCGTGCGCTTCGACTTCAAGCACAAGGACAACCGCGAGCTACCGATGATCCTCGGCCAGTTGGCCGTACTGCCCAAGCACTGGTGGGCCAGCCGCGACTTCGGCAAGGGTAGCCTCGAGCCGCCCCTGGGCAGCGGCCCCTACAAGATCAGCAAGGTATCGCCAGGCAGCAGCCTGGAGCTTGAGCGGGTCAAGGACTGGTGGGCCAAGGATCTTCCGGTAAGCCGTGGCCTCTACAACTTCGACCGAATCCGCACTGAGTACTACCGCGACAGCCAAGTCGCCCTGGAAGCCTTCAAGGCCGGTCACTTCGACGTCAACGAAGAGTATTCGGCCAAGGATTGGAACACCGGCTATGACTCCCCAGCACTGCGCGCGGGCAAGTTCGTCCAGGTTTCCATCCAGAAAGGCATCCCGGCTGGCATGCAGGGCTACGTGTTCAACCTGCGCCGCCCGATCTTCCAGGATCGCCGCGTGCGCGAGGCCATCGCCCAGCTGTTCGACTTCGAATGGGCCAAGAAGCAGATTTTCTACGGTGACTACAAACGCACCCACAGCTATTTCGAGAACTCCGAACTGGCCGCTACCGGCTTGCCGTCCGAGGCTGAGCTGAAACTGCTGGAACCGCTACGTGACAAGCTGCCCCCGGAAGTTTTCAACCTCGAATTCCAGCCACCGGTGAGCGACGGCAGCGGCATCATCCGCGAACAAAGCCGTCGCGCCTTCCAGCTGCTGACCGAGGCCGGCTACCGCATCGAAGATGACAAGATGATCGGGCCGGATGGCAAGCAGCTGGCTTTCGAGTTCCTCAACTTTCAGCCCAACCTCGAACGCGTGGTGCTGCCGTTCAAGCGCAACCTCGCCGAGCTGGGCATCGACCTGCAGATCCGCCGGGTCGACGTCTCGCAGTACATCAATCGCCTGCGCGAATGGGACTACGACATGACCTCGGCGGTCTGGCCGCAGTCCAACTCCCCCGGTAACGAGCAGCTGGACATGTGGCACTCCAGCAGCGCCGACAAGCGCGGCAGCCAGAACTATATCGGCCTGCGCGACCCGGCCATCGACCAACTGGTCGAGAGCCTGATCCGCGCCGACTCGCGCCAGGCGCTGGTCACCCATGCCCGCGCCCTGGATCGCGCCCTGCTCTGGGGCCACTACGTGGTGCCCAACTATTACGTCGACGCCTGGCGCGTGGCCTACTGGAAGCGCTTCGGCCGCCCGGCCATTACGCCACAGTCGGGCTTCGGCCTGATGACCTGGTGGGAAGAACAACCGCTGCATGCTCCGCAGCAGCCAGCGCCCACCCCTGACGCCCAGCAGGAAGCCCAGTAATGCTGGCCTATATCATCCGCCGCCTGCTGCTGATCATTCCGACCCTGCTCGGCATCCTGCTGATCAACTTCATCATCGTCCAGGCCGCGCCCGGCGGACCGGTGGAGCAGATGATCGCCAAGCTGGAAGGCTTCGACGCCGCATCCGGCGGCGCCACCGCACGGATCTCCGGCGGCGGTGGAGAGGTTTCCATGGCGGGGTCCAACTATCGAGGCTCGCAAGGTCTGGATCCCAAGCTGGTGGAAGAAATCGAGAAGATGTACGGCTTCGACAAGTCCGCCCCGGAGCGTTTCTGGCTGATGCTCAGCAGCTACGCCCAGCTCGACTTCGGCGAAAGTTTCTTCCGCGATGCCACGGTAATCGAGCTGATCCTGGAAAAGATGCCGGTATCGATTTCCCTCGGCCTGTGGAGCACCCTGATCACCTACCTGATCTCCATCCCGCTGGGCATTGCCAAAGCCACCCGCCACGGCAGCGCCTTCGATGTCTGGACCAGCTCGGCGATCATCGTCGGCTACGCCATCCCGGCGTTCCTCTTCGCCATCCTGCTGATCGTGCTGTTCGCCGGTGGCAGTTACTGGGACTGGTTCCCCCTGCGCGGCCTGACTTCGAGCAACTTCGACCAGCTCAGCCTCGGCGGCAAGATACTCGACTACTTCTGGCACCTGGCCCTGCCGGTGACGGCCCTGGTAATCGGCAGCTTCGCCACCCTGACCCTGTTGACCAAGAACAGCTTCCTCGACGAGATCGGCAAGCAATACGTGGTCACCGCCCGCGCCAAGGGCCTGACCGATCACCGCGTGCTCTATGGCCACGTGTTTCGCAACGCCATGCTGATCGTGGTGGCCGGTTTCCCGGCAGCCTTCCTCGGCATCTTCTTTGCGGGCTCCATGCTGATCGAGGTGATCTTCTCTCTCGATGGTCTTGGCCTGCTGGGCTTTGAATCCATCGTCAACCGCGATTACCCGGTGGTCTTCGGTACCCTGTTCATCTTTTCCCTGTTCGGCCTGCTGGCCAAACTGTTGAGCGACCTGATGTACACCCTGATCGACCCACGCATCGACTTCGAAACCCGGGAGCACTGATCATGGCGCTCTCCCCCCTCAACCAACGTCGCCTTGCCCTGTTCAAGGCGCACAAACGTGGCTGGTGGTCGCTCTGGCTGTTCCTCGGCCTGTTCGTGCTGAGCCTGGGCGCCGAACTGATCGCCAACGACAAGCCGCTGGTAGTGCATTACGACGGCGAACTCTATTTCCCGGTACTCAAGCGCTACCCGGAAACCACCTTCGGCGGCGAATTTCCTCTGCAGGCCAACTACAAAAGTCCCTACATCCAGGAGCTGATCGCGGAAAAGGACGGCTGGATGATCTGGCCGCCGATTCCCTTCAACTACTCCAGCATCAACTACGAACTGCAGGTACCGGCCCCGGCACCGCCTTCGGCACAGAACTGGCTGGGCACTGACGACCAGGGCCGCGACGTGCTGGCGCGGGTGATCTACGGCTTTCGTGTGTCAGTGCTGTTCGCCCTGGCGCTGACCATTGCCAGCTCCATCATCGGCGTATTCGCTGGCGCCCTGCAGGGCTACTACGGCGGCTGGGTCGACCTGGCCGGCCAGCGCTTCCTCGAGGTCTGGTCGGGCCTGCCGGTGCTCTATCTGCTGATCATCCTGGCCAGTTTCGTGCAGCCCAATTTCTGGTGGCTGCTGGGCATCATGCTGCTGTTCTCGTGGATGAGCCTGGTCGACGTAGTACGCGCCGAGTTCCTGCGTGGTCGTAACCTGGAATATGTACGCGCGGCTCGGGCCCTGGGCATGGGTAACGGCGGCATCATGTTCCACCACATCCTGCCCAATGCCATGGTTTCGACCATGACCTTCATGCCCTTTATCCTCACCGGCGCGATCGGCACCCTGACTTCTCTGGACTTCCTTGGATTCGGCCTGCCGGCCGGCGAGCCATCGCTGGGCGAACTGGTGGCCCAGGGCAAGGCCAACCTGCAGGCCCCTTGGCTGGGCATCAGTGCCTTTGCCGTATTGGCCCTGATGCTCAGCCTGCTGGTGTTCATCGGCGAAGCCGCCCGCGATGCCTTCGACCCGAGGAAATGACATGACCGACTCGAACAACCTCATCGAAGTGCGCGACCTGGCCGTCGAGTTCGTCACCGGCAACCAGGCCCAGCGGGTGATCGAAGGTGTCAGTTTCGAGATCCGTAAGGGCGAGACCCTGGCCCTGGTCGGCGAAAGCGGCTCCGGCAAATCGGTCACCGCCCACTCCATCCTGCGCCTGCTACCCTACCCGCTCGCCCGCCATCCGGCGGGCAGCATCCAGTATGGCGATCAAGACCTGCTCAAACTGGCCCCGGACAAGCTGCGCGGTATCCGTGGCAACCGTATCGCCATGGTCTTCCAGGAACCCATGACATCGCTCAACCCGCTGCACAGCATCGGCAAGCAGATCGGCGAAGTGCTGGCCTGGCACAAGGGACTGCGTGGAGAAGCCGCCCAGGCACGTATCATCGAACTGCTGGAGTTGGTCGGTATTCCCGACCCGGCCACGCGCCTCAAGGCCTACCCGCATGAGCTGTCCGGCGGCCAGCGCCAGCGGGTGATGATCGCCATGGCCCTGGCCAATGAGCCCGAACTGCTGATCGCCGACGAGCCGACCACAGCCCTCGACGTCACCGTGCAGCTGAAAATCCTCGATCTGCTCAAGGATCTGCAGGCGCGCTTAGGGATGGCCATGCTGCTGATCACCCACGACCTCAACCTGGTACGACGAATCGCCCATCGCGTATGTGTCATGCAGCGCGGATGCATCGTCGAACAGGCGTCGTGTGATGAATTGTTCCGCGCTCCGCAGCATCCCTATACCCGGGAACTGCTTGGCGCCGAGCCCAGCGGCGAGCCTGCGGCCAACCCTGCCGGCGCGCCACTATTGGAAGCGGAAGACCTGCGCGTGTGGTTCCCGATCAAAAAGGGAGTGTTGCGACGCACCGTCGATCACGTAAAGGCAGTGGACGGCATCGACTTCAGCCTGCCCCAGGGCCAAACCCTGGGCATCGTAGGCGAAAGCGGCTCCGGCAAATCCACCCTCGGCATGGCGATCCTGCGGCTGCTCGGCAGCCGGGGCACCATCCGCTTTCAGGGCCAGGCGCTGGATGGGCTGTCGCAGCAAGCCGTAAGGCCGCTACGACGGCAAATGCAGGTGGTCTTCCAGGACCCCTTCGGCAGTCTCAGTCCACGCATGTGCGTGAGCCAGATTGTTGGCGAAGGCCTGCGCATTCACGGGATCGGCACTGCCGAGGAGCAGGAACAGGCCGTCATCGACGCGCTCAAGGAAGTAGGACTGGATCCGGACACCCGGCACCGCTACCCCCATGAGTTTTCCGGCGGGCAACGGCAGCGGATTGCCATTGCCCGGGCACTGGTGCTGAAACCGGCGCTGATACTGCTCGACGAGCCCACCTCGGCGCTCGATCGCACCGTACAGCGTCAAGTGGTGGAACTCCTGCGCTCGCTGCAGGCCAAGTACAACCTGACGTACCTGTTCATCAGCCATGATCTGGCGGTGGTCAGGGCCCTGAGCCACCAGCTGATGGTGGTCAAGCAGGGCAAGGTGGTTGAGCAAGGGCCGGCCGAGCGGATTTTCGCCGCGCCGCAGCACCCTTACACCCAGCAGTTGCTGGAAGCCGCATTCATGGCTCCGGCAGCCGCCGATTAACCAGAAGAGGAACAACGCACATGGGTTTTCTCGCCGGTAAGCGCGTACTGATCGTTGGCGTGGCCAGCAAGCTGTCGATTGCCTCGGGCATCGCCGCCGCCATGCATCGCGAGGGCGCCGAGCTCGCCTTCACCTACCAGAACGACAAGCTCAAGGGCCGTGTCGAAGAATTCGCCGCCGGCTGGGGCTCCAACCCCGAGCTGTGCTTCCCCTGCGACGTAGCCAACGACGAGGAGATAGCCAAGGTCTTCGAGGCGCTGAGCAAGAAGTGGGACGGCCTGGACTGCATCGTCCACTCCGTGGGCTTCGCCCCAGGTGACCAGCTGGACGGCGACTTCACCGAAGTCACCACCCGCGAGGGCTTCAAGATCGCCCACGACATCAGCGCCTACAGCCTGGTCGCTCTGGCCAAGGCCGGTCGCCCAATGATGCAGGGCCGTAACGGCAGCATCCTCACCCTCTCCTACCTGGGTGCCGAACGCACCATGCCCAACTACAACGTCATGGGCATGGCCAAGGCAAGCCTGGAAGCAGGTGTACGCTACCTGGCCGGCAGCCTCGGCCCGGAAGGCACTCGCGTCAACGCCATCTCCGCTGGCCCGATCCGCACCCTGGCCGCTTCCGGCATCAAGAGCTTCCGCAAGATGCTCGCCGCCAATGAGAAGCAGACCCCGCTGCGCCGCAACGTGACCATCGAGGAAGTCGGCAACGCCGGTGCCTTCCTCTGCTCTGATCTGGCCTCAGGTATTAGCGGCGAGATCCTCTATGTCGACGGCGGTTTCAACACCACCGCCATGGGTAACATCGAAGACTGATGTAACCCAGAAATGAAAAAGGCCGCGCATGCGGCCTTTTTCATGGAAGCGGGATAGCGATCAGAAACGCTCGATATCCGCTTTTTCCTTCAGCTGCTCACGATAGGCAGCAAAGTCCTGCTGACCACTGCGCGAAGCGAGGAAGCGGCGATAACTCACCTTCTCCTCGGCACTCAGCTCTGCCTTGGCCTGACTGACACCTTCCAGACGCAGAACCACAAAGTCGCCATTGTTCAGGCTGACACCGGCATAGCTAGGCTTGCCCTCAGCCGGCTTGGTCATACGGAACAGCGCCTGCAGCACCAGGGGATCAACTCCTTCCTGGCTACGATTGGCCGCTTCAATCTTGGTCCAGTCACCATCAGCGCTCTCTCCCTGCTTCAGACTCGCCAGCAAAGCCTCACCCTCGGCCTTCGCAGCCTCACGCGACTTCTTCTGGGCCAGGGTCTGGCGAATACCTGCAGCAACCTGTTCAAACGGTAGCAACTCGGGTTTCTTGTGCTCTTTGACGCGCAGTACCAGGGTGGTATCCGGATCAAGCTCGATAGCATTGCTGTTGCCACCGTCCTCGAGAACTTCCGGCGCATAGGCGGCCTGCACGACCTGGCGATTGGCAGTGACGCCTTCCCCACCTTCACGACCGAAAGGCGCACTGGTCTGCACTTGCAGGCCAAGTTCTTGGGCAGGCTGAGTCAGATCGGATGCCTCGAAACTCGCTTCCTCCAGCTGTTTCACCGCTTCGACAAAGCGCTGTTCGACCTGCTGAGCCTTGAGGTCATGCTCAAGCTTGTCCTTCAGACTGGCGAAGCTCGGCACCTCAGGCGCCTGGACGTCCAGCAGCTTGATCAGATGCCAGCCAAACTCGCTGCGCACAGGTTCAGAAACCTCGCCCGGCTTCAGAGCATAAAGACTCTGTTCGAAGGCCGGGTCGTACACACCCGGACCGGCGAATCCGAGATCACCACCATTACTGGCCGAACCCGGATCCTGGGAGACTTCCTTGGCAAGAGCAGCAAACTCCTCTCCCTTGTCCAGGCGCTGCTTGACCTCTTCCAGCTTGGCCTTGGCCTGTTCGTCGGTGAGCTTGTCATTGACTTCCAACAGGATATGCGCGGCGTTGCGCTGCTCGGCCAGATTGGCGATTTCCTTGTTGTAGAGCTCTTGTAGCTGATCATCGCTAACCTCGACCTGATCAAAGAAGGACTCCTTCTTCAACTCGAGATAATCGATGACGACCTGCTCCGCACTCATGTACTGATCAGGGTGCTCGTCATAATAGGCCTTGACTTCATCGTCCTTGACCTCAACCGTAGTCACATCCGCTTTGAGGGTACGGCTGGAGAAGTCGCGCGTCTGCTTGTCCAGACTAACGAAGGCATCGACTTCGGCATCGGTCACAAAGCTGCTGCCGACTAGCGCTGCCTGAAGCTGGCTGACCAATACATCCTGCTTCAGTCGCTCGCGAAACTGCATTCGGGTGAAGCCCTGTTGCTGCAGAACCTGATCGAAACGCGATGCATCGAACTTGCCTTCGATCTGGAATACCGGCATCTGCAGAATCAGCTGATCAAGGGAGGCATCGGAAATCACCATACCGGCATCACCGGCTCCTTGCAGCAGCAGAGTACGCTCAACCAGGCCATCGAGTGCCGATTGACGCAGCAGCTTGTCATCAAGCAGGGAGGCATCGAAATCCTTGCCGAACTGCTGAATCAGTTGTCGGCGCTGCATATCGACTGCAGCATTGAGGCTGTCCAGAGTAATCTCTTCCCCGTTTACCTCCGCAGCAGTGCGACTGTTGCTAGTGGACTGGATGATGGCATCGAAACCGGTCAGAGCCAGCAAGACGATGATCACACCGATGATGGTCTTGGCAATCCAGCCTTGGGAGTTGTCCCTGATGTTCTGCAGCATGCTTCCCCCGAAACGCTCACATCAGGCCGATGGCCATGCAGCGTGGGTATTGGAATCCGGATAAAAGAAAGGCGCATCCGAGGATGCGCCTTCTCATAACTGTTGGAGTGCTTTCGCAACTCCGTGCCGGTTGAGACGATCTCAACGTGGCAGGGGCTAAGCCCGAGAGACGCTTAGTTGACGGCGTCTTTCAGGGCTTTACCAGCTTTGAAACCTGGGATCTTGGCAGCAGCAATGCTGATCGGCTTACCAGTTTGCGGGTTGCGACCAGTACGGGCAGCACGCTCTTTGACAGCGAAAGTACCGAAGCCAACCAGCACCACCGAGTCACCGGCTTTCAGAGCGCCAGTGACGGATTCGATTACTGCATCCAGCGCACGGCCAGCAACAGCTTTCGGGATATCAGCGGATGCGGCGATGGCATCAATCAGTTCCGACTTGTTCACTCTTAAGTCCCCTTATTTCCGTTGAGTTGTTTCTTAGTTGTTTGGTGTAAGCAAAGCGGGTGTCGAAAGGCCTGATGACACATAAGAGCCGTTTTATAACAAGGGCCCGAAAATAGTGTCAAGGAAGCCTTCCGGCTAATGCGTGCTGATTCGCTCCTTGGAATCAGTCTCGCGAGACTCATCCTTTGCAACCATCTCGGGAGCCGCATCAGGCAAGGGCTCCGGGGCGTATTGCAGCGCAATTTGCAGGACCTCGTCAATCCATTTAACCGGCTTAATGGTCAGGTCTTGCTTAATATTTTCGGGAATTTCCTTCAAGTCGCGCACATTCTCTTCCGGGATGATCACGGTCTTGATTCCACCGCGATGGGCCGCCAGCAGTTTCTCTTTGAGCCCACCGATGGCCAACACCTGACCACGCAAGGTGATCTCACCAGTCATGGCCACATCAGCCCGAACCGGGATCTGCGTGAGCGAGGAAACCAGGGCAGTACACAGGCCGATACCAGCACTAGGCCCATCCTTCGGCGTCGCCCCTTCCGGCATATGGATGTGAACATCGCGCTTCTCATGGAAGTCTGGAGCGATCCCCAGACTCTTCGCACGACTGCGCACCACAGTCAGCGCCGCCGTCATCGACTCGGCCATCACATCGCCCAATGAACCCGTCTTGATCAACTGCCCCTTGCCGGGCACCACAGCGGTCTCAATGGTTAGTAGCTCACCGCCAACCTGCGTCCAGGCAAGACCGGTAACCTGTCCAACCTGATCCTGCTGCTCGGCAAGCCCAAAGCGATAGCGACGCACACCGAGATAATGCTCAAGCGACTCGGCACTCACTACCACCTTGATACGCTTATCCTTGGCATGCTCCTTCACTACCTTACGGCAGACTTTGGATACCTGACGCTCCAGACTGCGCACGCCAGCCTCACGGGTGTAGTAGCGGATTATGTCGCGGATAGCGCCTTCGTCGAACTCTAGCTCACCCTTCTTGAGGCCATTAGCCAATACCTGCTTGGGCGTCAGATACTTGATGGCAATGTTGACCTTTTCATCCTCGGTATAGCCCGGCAGACGGATGACCTCCATCCGATCCAGCAGAGGCCCCGGAATATTCATGGAGTTGGCCGTGCAGATAAACATCACATCCGATAGGTCGTAATCGACCTCTAGGTAGTGATCGTTAAAATTGTGGTTCTGTTCGGGATCCAGTACTTCAAGCAAGGCAGACGCGGGGTCGCCCCGCATATCGCTGCCCATCTTGTCGATCTCATCAAGCAAAAACAGCGGATTGCGCACACCAACCTTGGTCAGTTTCTGAATCAGTCGACCTGGCATGGAGCCGATATAGGTGCGGCGGTGCCCACGGATCTCGGCCTCGTCGCGAACGCCACCAAGCGCCATGCGCACAAACTTACGATTGGTCGCACGAGCAATAGACTCAGCCAGCGACGTCTTGCCCACACCCGGCGGACCAACCAAGCAGAGCACCGGCCCCTTGAGCTTCTTCACTCGCTTCTGCACGGCGAGATATTCGAGGATGCGCTCCTTAACTTCCTCAAGGCCAAAATGGTCGGCCTCCAAGATGTCCTCGGCCTTGGCCAAGTCAAGACGCACCTTGCTTTCGGCCTTCCACGGCACGTTGGTTAGCCAGTCGATGTAGGAGCGCACCACAGTGGCCTCAGCCGACATCGGCGACATTTGCTTGAGCTTGTTAAGCTCAGCAATGGCCTTAGTGTGAGCTTCTTTGGTCAAGCCCGCATTCTCGATGCGCTTCTTAAGCTCATCGACTTCGTTGTGCCCCTCATCAATATCGCCAAGCTCTTTCTGAATGGCCTTCATCTGCTCATTCAGGTAGTACTCGCGCTGGCTGCGCTCCATCTGTTTCTTCACTCGACCGCGGATGCGCTTCTCGACCTGCAGCAGATCAATTTCGGCATCCAGCAACGCCAGCACATGCTCGACACGTTCGGCCAAGCCAGTAATCTCAAGAATTTCCTGCTTCTGCTCGATCTTCAGGACCATATGCGCGGCCATGGTGTCGACCAAACGAGCAGGCTCATCAATACCGTTCAGCGAAGAGAGAACCTCGGCAGGAACTTTTTTACCCAACTGCACGTACTGCTCGAACTGACTCAGCAAGCTACGTGTGAAAACCTCCGATTCGCGCTCGGCTACGTCCTGCTCGTCAAGCAGCTGCACCTCAGCACGACAATGGCCATCGACCTCGATGAACTTCTCAATGGAACCACGCTGCTCACCTTCGACGAGAACCTTGACCGTACCATCCGGAAGCTTGAGCAACTGCAGCACGGTAGCCACCGTACCCATACGATAAAGCGCATCCTCAGCAGGATCATCGTCAGCAGGGTTGCGCTGGGCCAGCAAGAGGATCTGCTTGTCACTCGACATGGCAGCTTCAAGGGCCTCGATGGACTTTTCACGCCCAACAAACAGCGGAATGACCATATGCGGATAGACCACAACATCACGCAGCGGCAAGAGAGGCAGTTCGATGGTTGTCTTCATGTTTTCAGCTCTACGGCGGCCATCAGGCCGTAAACGGACGGGATACCCTTGCCCCTAAGATGGGGCCACCCCTAGGAAAAAACAAGCAAGAAAGACGTAAATGCAAAGGGCCCCGCAGGGCCCTTTGTTACATCATCATGCGTCAGGCGCGGCCTTTGCAGGCGGTTCACTGTTCTCATAGATGAGCAATGGCTGAGAATTACCCTCAATGACACTTTCGTCGATCACCACCTTGCTGACCTCGGACTGCGAAGGGATCTCATACATGGTGTCGAGCAGCACGCCTTCAAGAATAGAACGCAGACCACGCGCGCCAGTCTTGCGCTCCAGAGCCTTGTGCGCGACAGCTTTCAGCGCATCAGCACGGAACTCAAGATCGACGCCTTCCATCTCGAACAGCTTGGCGTATTGCTTAGTCAAGGCATTCTTAGGCTCGGTCAGAATCTGCATCAGTGCAGCTTCATCCAACTCATCAAGGGTAGCGATGACTGGCAGACGTCCAACGAACTCGGGAATCAGACCGAACTTGACCAGGTCGTCAGGCTCGACTTCGCGTAGCGCCTCGCCTACCTTCTTACCCAGATCCTGGCTGCGCACTTCGGCATTGAAGCCGATACCGCCCTTGGTGGAGCGAGACTGGATAACCTTCTCCAGGCCAGCAAATGCACCACCGCAGATGAACAGGATGTTGCGAGTATCGACCTGCAAAAACTCCTGCTGCGGGTGCTTGCGGCCACCCTGAGGCGGAACCGAGGCCACAGTCCCCTCAATAAGCTTGAGAAGCGCCTGCTGCACTCCCTCACCCGAAACATCACGAGTGATAGATGGGTTGTCCGACTTGCGTGAAATCTTGTCGATTTCATCGATATAGACAATACCCATCTGGGCTTTTTCTACGTCGTAGTCGCACTTCTGCAGAAGCTTCTGAATGATGTTCTCGACGTCCTCGCCTACATAACCGGCTTCGGTCAGGGTGGTGGCGTCAGCGATGGTGAAAGGTACATTGAGCAAGCGGGCCAGCGTTTCGGCCAGCAACGTCTTACCGGAACCAGTTGGGCCGATCAGCAGGATATTGCTCTTACCAAGCTCTACGTCGTCCTTTTTCTCACGCTGATTCAGGCGCTTGTAGTGGTTGTACACAGCAACGGAGAGCACCTTTTTGGCACGCTCCTGACCGATCACGTACTGATCCAGAATACCGCTGATTTCCTTGGGCGCAGGCAATTTGTGAGCACTGCTTTCGGCCTGGGCTTCCTGCACCTCCTCGCGGATGATGTCGTTGCACAGGTCGACGCACTCGTCGCAGATAAAGACCGAGGGCCCGGCGATTAGCTTTCGCACTTCATGCTGGCTTTTGCCGCAGAAGGAGCAGTAGAGCAGCTTGCCGTTGTCCTCGCCATTGCGGGTGTCAGTCATTCGATCGATCCAATACGGTAGGCATGAAACACAAGATGAAGGCAATTGCAGGCATTTTCAAGCCTGCAGGATGGTCGGACGCTACCGACCACCGTGCGAGGATGCCGATTAGACGGCCAGCTGGCGACGACTCAGAACCTGATCGATCAGGCCGTACTTGACTGCCTCATCGCCACTCATGAAGTTGTCGCGGTCGGTGTCCTTGGCGATCACGTCGATCGGCTGCTTGCAGTGATCCGCCAGGATCTTGTTCAGGCGCTCGCGGATGGTCAGTATTTCGCGGGCATGGATTTCGATATCCGAGGCCTGCCCCTGGAAGCCGCCCAGCGGTTGATGAATCATCATGCGCGAATGCGGCAGGCAGTAACGCTTACCTGCGGCACCACCTGCCAGCAGCAGGGCACCCATGCTGCAGGCCTGACCGATACAGATGGTCGACACATCAGGCTTGATGAACTGCATGGTGTCGTAGATCGACATACCGGCAGTGACGGAGCCACCCGGCGAATTGATGTAGAGGTGAATATCCTTGTCCGGATTCTCCGCCTCAAGGAACAACAACTGAGCCACCACCAGGTTGGCCATATAGTCCTCTACCTGGCCAACCAGGAAGATCACGCGCTCCTTCAACAGGCGCGAATAGATGTCGTAAGCGCGCTCACCGCGGGCGGACTGCTCAATCACCATCGGCACGAGGCCGCCGGCAGCTTGGATGTCAGGCATGGAATTCATCAAGGAATGGTGCGACATGTCTAGCGATCTCTCCCTAATAGTCATGTCTCTAAAGACGCATAAGCCAGCACGAAGGCTGGCTTATGGGTGTGCTCAAACGAGGCGAGGGATCAGGCAGCTTGCGGGGCTTCCGCCGGCTTGACCGCTTCTTCGTAGGAGACCGCTTTATCGGTCACTTTGGCCTTCTGCAGAACAGTATCTACAACTTGCTCTTCCAGTACAACCGAACGCACTTCGTTCAGCTGCTGGTCGTTCTTGTAGTACCAAGCCACAACCTGCTGCGGCTCCTGATACGCGGAAGCCATTTCCTCGATCAGCTCGCGAACACGCGCTTCATCAGCCTTGAGCTCGCTCTGCTTGACCACTTCAGCCACGATCAGCCCCAGCACCACACGACGCTTGGCCTGCTCTTCGAACAGCTCGGCCGGCAGTTGATCCGGCTTGATGTTGCCACCGAACTGCTGAACGGCCTGCACACGCAGACGATTCACTTCGTTGCCGATCAGCGCCTTAGGCACTTCAACCGGGTTGGCAGCCAGCAGACCTTCCATCACCTGGTTCTTGACCTTGGACTTGATGGCCTGGCGCAGCTCGCGCTCCATGTTCTTGCGCACTTCGGCGCGGAAGCCTTCCATGCCGCCTTCCTTGACGCCGAACAGGGCGAAGAAGTCGTCATTCAGTTCCGGCAGTTGCGGAGCGGAAACACTGTTAACGGTAACGGTGAACTCGGCAGCTTTACCGGCCAGATCCAAATTCTGGTAATCCTCCGGGAAAGTCGGATTGATTACGCGCTCCTCGCCAGCCTTCACACCAACCAGTGCATCTTCGAAGCCGGGGATCATACGACCGGAACCCAGCACCAGAGCAGTCCCCTTGGCGCTGCCGCCAGCGAAAGCTTCGCCATCGATCTTGCCAACGAAGTCGATATTCAGCTGATCACCATTCTCTGCAGCGCGCTCGACAGCCTCGAAGCGAGTGTTCTGCTTGCGCAGAATTTCCAGCATATTGTCGACGTCGCTGTCGGCAACCTCAGCCTGCAGACGCTCGACGGCAATGCCATCGAAACCGGCCAGCTGAATTTCCGGGAACACCTCGAAAGTAGCGACGTACTCGAGATCCTTACCCTTCTCGAAGGTTTTCGGCTCGACGGACGGCGCGCCCGCCGGATTCAGCTTCTGCTCGACGATGGCCTCATAGAAGGTCGCCTGGATCAGGTCGCCCAGCGCTTCCTGGCGAGCAGAGTCTTCATAACGCTGGCGAATGACGTTCATCGGCACTTTGCCAGGGCGGAAACCAGCAACCTTGGCACGACGCGCAGTCTGTTGCAGACGCTTGGTCACTTCAGTCTCGATGCGCTCGGCCGGCACGCCGATGGTCATGCGACGCTCAAGAGCGGAGGTGCTTTCAACAGAAACTTGCATGGATATTCCTCGTTGCACAGACATAAGCCGGCCGTTCCGGCCCCAAATCAAAGGCGAGCATTCTAGTGGCTCGAATAGCAGAAGTCACCTGCACAATCGAGCACAAAAACCGGCGGGATATAAAAGGAAGGAAGAAAGAAGATGGTGCGGACGGAGAGACTCGAACTCTCACACCTTGCGGCGCCAGAACCTAAATCTGGTGTGTCTACCAATTTCACCACGTCCGCGTGGTAACGCTTTAAACAAAAACGCCAGGCTGTGTGCCTGGCGCTCTCTCGAATATGGGGTGGACGATGGGAATCGAACCCACGACACCAGGAGCCACAATCCTGTGCTCTACCAACTGAGCTACGCCCACCATATTGCAATGCTTGAGCCCGATTCGCCAATGGCGCACCCGGCAGGACTCGAACCTGCGACCATCCGCTTAGAAGGCGGATGCTCTATCCAGCTGAGCTACGGGCGCTTAATCATCTGCGAACAGACTTTAAAGCTACAGCTACAGTCATCACTGACTGCCGCCTTCTTACCCAGCGACTGGCTGTGCTCGACAAGCGGGGCGAATCTTATAGAGCCACCACACATGCGTCAACACGAATTTCAAAAAATTTCTTAGAGATAAAGGAGTTACAGGAAAGGACAGCGCATGCGCCTTTGCCCCACCGACCACCCATGAGAGAATGCGACACCCTTTTCTCATCCTTCCTCAGGGTTAAAGCACGCGTCATGACCGCACAACTGATCGATGGCAAAGCCATTGCCGCCAAGCTCCGCCAGGAGATCGCCCAACGTGTCACCGAGCGTCGCCAGCAAGGGCTACGCGCACCCGGCCTGGCCGTCATTCTGGTAGGCAGTGACCCGGCCTCGCAGGTGTATGTCTCGCACAAACGCAAAGATTGCGAGGAAGTCGGCTTTGTATCCGTAGCCCACGATCTCCCCGCCAGCACCACTCAGGGCGAGTTGCTGGGGCTGATCGACCAACTTAACCGCGATAACGCCATTGACGGCATCCTGGTGCAACTGCCGCTCCCCGCGCACCTGGACGCCTCGCAGCTGCTAGAGCGCATCAGCCCAGACAAGGACGTGGATGGCTTCCACCCCTTCAACGTCGGCCGACTGTCGCAGCGCATGCCTCTGCTGCGCCCCTGCACCCCGAAGGGCATCATGACCTTACTGGAAAGTACCGGCGTTGACCTGCATGGCCAGCATGCGGTCATCGTCGGCGCCTCCAACATCGTTGGTCGGCCGATGGCTCTTGAACTGTTGCTGGCCGGCAGCACCGTGACAGTGACCCACCGCTTCACCAAGGATCTTCCTGGCCACCTGGCCCAGGCCGATATCGTGGTCGTGGCTGCTGGCAAGCCGGGCCTGGTCAAAGGCGAGTGGATCAAACCGGGCGCCATCGTCATTGACGTCGGCATCAACCGTCAGGCCGATGGCAAGCTGGTGGGCGATGTTGAATATGACGCCGCCGCCGAACGCGCCAGCTGGATTACCCCGGTACCTGGCGGTGTAGGCCCGATGACCCGAGCCTGCCTGCTGGAAAACACCTTGTACGCAGCGGAACATCTTCACGCCTGACTCGCCCGCACCTCTAATGGCCGACCCGTCAGAGATTTCCCGGCCTACTGGTGAGCCAGCCCGAAGGCTCTACAGCCAAACCGACTGGATGACCGAGGCACCATCCAGGTTGTGAGGCTGTGGAGCCCGCTCATCACTGGCGACCACGGCGTAGAAGTCGCCCTTCAGGAATAAACGAATCACTGCAATGAGCACGAGATGAGCAACGAACTGAAGATCGAAGACCTACAGACTGGAACCGGCAAGGCAGTCATCAAAGGCGCCTTGATCACCACCCAGTACAGGGGCTGGCTGGAAGATGGCAGCGAGTTCGACTCATCCTACGCGCGCGGCAAACCATTCCAGTGCGTCATCGGCACCCGAAGAGTTATCCAAGGCTGGGACCAGGGTCTGATGGGCATGAAAGTGGGCGGTAAACGCAAGCTTTGGGTGCCCGCTCACCTGGGCTACGGAGATCGCCAAATGGCCGCCATTCCACCCAACTCCAACCTGATCTTCGAGATCGAGCTGCTGGAAGTTCTGACTCGCGACGACTGAAGCGCACAATTAGCGGCTGGCGAAGGCTGCCCGAGCTCCATCAGGCGACCAGTTAACGCCACGCAACACAGAAAAACAGCGCCTAGCCGCGCTCTGCGGCTGCCGGTGCGATTTCGAACGGACTGGCACTGCGCCGTTGATTACGATCCTCGCGAGGCGTAGCGCCAAAAAAGTTGCGATAGGCGCTGGAGAAGTGCGGCCCGGAGGAGAAGCCACAGGAGAGGCCGATCTGGATGATCGACTTACTGGTCTGCATCAGCAGCTGGCGTGCCTTGTTCAGGCGCAGCTCCAGGTAGTACTGGCTCGGCACACGATTGAGATACTGCTTGAAGATGCGCTCCAGCTGCCGGCGCGACACACAGACGTGCTGGGCGATCTCGTCGGTGGTCAGCGGCTCCTCGATGTTGGCCTCCATCAGCAGCACCGCCTGGGTCAGCTTGGGATGGCTGGAGCCGATGCGGTTCTGCAGCGGAATGCGCTGGCGCTCGCCGCCCTCGCGGATGCGCTCGACTACCAACTCCTCGCTGACCGCACCGGCTAGTTCGGCGCCATGGTCACGGGCCAACACGGCCAGCAACAGGTCGAGCACGGCCAGGCCGCCGCAGGCACTGAGGCGATCACGATCCCAATCGAACAGGTGGCTGGTGGCGATGACCTTGGGGAAGCGCTCGGTGAAATCATCCTGCCAACGCCAGTGCACGGCAGCGCGGTAGCCGTCGAGCAGGCCCAGCTGGGCCAAGGGATAGACGCCGGCCGACAGCGCACCGATGCTGATGCCGCTACGGGCCAGCTGCTTGAGCGCAGACGCCAACACTGGAGCCACCTGTGCCGGCGGCTCGTCGGCCAGCAGAAAGACGCGCTGGCAGCCCTCCAGGCGTCCGGCCCAGGGCTCGCCCGGCAGACGCCACTGCCCTTCGACCGATGGCTCGGCCTGAAGAAAGCGCAGCTCGTAGGACACGTCCGGGTGCACGCGCTGCGCCACGCGCAGGGCTTCCTCGGCCAGCGCCAGAGTCGTGGGCCTGGTTTCGGGCCAGATCAGAAAGGCAATTACGTGGGCAGTGGCTGTCATGCTGGGAGTCTAGTGCCTACTTCAGGCTGCCGGAAAGAAACTGCTTCAGGCGCTCGGACTGCGGGTTGACCAGCACCTCTTTCGGGCAGCCGGTTTCCTCCACCAACCCCTTGTGCAGGAAGATCAACTGGTTGGACACCTCGCGGGCGAAGCCCATCTCGTGAGTCACCACCACCATGGTGCGGCCTTCCTGGGCCAGGTCCTGCATCACCTTGAGCACTTCGCCGACCAGCTCGGGGTCGAGGGCCGAGGTGGGCTCGTCGAACAGCATCACTTCCGGCTCCATGGCCAGGGCACGAGCGATGGCCACGCGCTGCTGCTCACCACCGGACATATGCGCCGGATAAGCGTCTTTCCTGTGTGCCACACCGACCTTGGCCAGGTAGTGCTCGGCCTTTTCGATGGCTTCCTTCTTCGGCACGCCGAGCACATGCACCGGCGCCTCGATGACGTTTTCCAGGGCACTCATGTGCGACCACAGGTTGAAATGCTGGAACACCATGGACAGGCGCGAACGCATGCGCTGCAGCTGCTTGGCATCGGCCGCCTTGAGCGCGCCATCCTTGCTGGCAACCAGCTTGAGTTCTTCGCCATTGAGCAGGATCTTGCCGCCGTAGGGCTGCTCCAGCATGTTGATGCAACGCAGGAAGGTACTCTTGCCCGAGCCGCTCGAGCCGATGATGCTGATCACGTCGCCCGCCTTGGCCGCCAGGGAAACCCCCTTGAGCACTTCGTGGTCGCCGTAGCGTTTGTGCAGATCCTGAACTTCGAGTTTGTACATGGTTGGCTTCTCGTGTGGATCAGTCGCTCAGCAGGCGACCCTGACGAATGGATTGGGCACCGGCCACCTTGGCCAGCCAGAGTCCGGGTTGGGCGAAGCGCAGGCGCTCGCGCACGTACAGCACCCCGGAAGTGGAGGCCCGCACGATACTGTGACGGTCCTCCAGCGGATCTATGACTTCGAACAGCGGGTCACCGACGGCCACCTGGGCACCGACCGGCTGCAGGAAGCTGACGACGCCGGCATGCGGCGCGTAGGCATATTCGGCGCCGGCGAACGGCGTGGCGACGCAGCTTGGCGCCGGCGCTGCCGGCCAGTCACCGTCGATCAGCCCCTGCTCGGCCAGACTGGCGAGAATGGCTTCGGCACTGGCCTCGGCCCGCTCGCGCTCGGTATCGGCCATGCCGCCCAGCTCGACGGTGGCGGCCTGACAGGCCAGTGGCACATCCGCATCGGGAAAGCGCCGCGCCAGGCGCAGCCAGGCCATGGAGCAGGCTTCGTCGAACGAACTGCCGCCGGTGTCTTCAGCCACCAGGAACGCTTTCGCCCCCAAACGCGCGCCCAGCGCCGCGAAGGTCTGAGCCTGCTGCGGCACGCTGTACAGGTGCACCACCGCATCGAAGTCGCAATGCAAGTCGAGCACCAGATCGGCGTCGCAGGCATGGCGCAGCAGCAGGCGCTGCAGGCCAGCCAGTTCGGAGCCGGCCGGCGGCAGGCCGTCCAGCGCCGCCAGCATGGCCTGGCGAATGAGCCGGACATTGGCCGCGCCATCGGCGCCCAGCTGCCCATTCAGGGCGGGAGCAACCAGCTCGGCCAGGTCGGCGAAGTCACGATTGAAATTCTTGCCGCTGCCCAGCTCGAAACGGCCCTGGCTGGCGGCCTGGATCATCTGCCCGAGGCCGATGGGATTGGCCACCGGCACCAGTTCGATCATGCCGGTCAGCCGGCCCTGCCCTTCCAGCTCCGCTAGGCGGCGCTTGAGCTCGACCGCCACGCGCATGCCCGGCAATTCGTCGCCGTGCAGGCTGGCCTGGATATAGGCCTTGCGCTCCCCCGCACCGAAGTGGAACACGCTCAGCGTGCGCTCGGTACCGGGGCAGCCCCAGGGCAGGCAATGATCGATTCGTTGCATGTCGACAGCCTCAGTGCTTGCGCGGGGCCAGGTAGGCCAGCCAGCGGCGCTCGCCCAGCTTGAACAGGCGCACCAGTACGAAGGTCAGCACCAGGTAGAACAGACCGGCAGTGATATAGGCCTCGAACGGCATGTAGTACTGCGAGTTGACGGTCTTGGCCGCACCGGTGATGTCGATCAGGGTCACCACCGAGGCCAGACTGGTGGTGTGCAGCATCATGATCACCTCGTTGCTGTACTGCGGCAGCGCACGGCGCAGCGCGGACGGCAGGAGGATGCGGCGGTACAGCTTGGCGCGGGACATGCCCATGGCCTTGGCCGCCTCGATCTCGCCATGGGGGGTGGCCTTCAGGCTACCGGCAAGGATCTCGGCACTGTAGGCGCTGGTGTTGATGGCGAACGCCAGGCAGGCACAGAAGGTGGCATCGGACAGGTAGGGCCAGAGGAAGCTCTCGCGCACCGCCTGGAACTGCGCCAGGCCGTAGTACAGCAGGTACAGCTGTACCAGCATCGGCGTGCCACGGATGACGTAGGTGTACAGCCAGGCCGGGAAATTGATCACCGGCTGCTTGGACACGCGCATCATCGCCAGCGGCACCGCCAGCACCAACCCGAAGGCCAGCGAGATCACCAGCAGCTTGAGGGTGACCAGCACGCCACCGAAGTACAGCGGCAGGCTGTCGAGCACCACGTTGTAATCGAAAAGCATGGCAACTCCCCTCAGATCTCGGCCGCTTTGACGCCGACCGAATAGCGACGCTCAAGGTGACGCAGCACCAGCAGCGACACACTGGTCAGCGCCAGGTAGATGGCCGCAGCCAGCAGAATGTAGGTAAAGGGTTCGCGGGTCGCATCGCCGGCACTCTTGGCGCGGGCCATCATGTCCTGCAGACCGACCAGAGAAATCAGCGCCGTGGCCTTCACCAGCACCAGCCAGTTGTTGGTCACCCCCGGAATTGCCAGGCGCACCATCTGCGGCACCAGGATGCGGAAGAACACCCGCAGCGGACTCATGCCGTAGGCCATACCAGCCTCGCCCTGCCCCTTGGGGATAGCCATAAAGGCCCCGCGAAAGGTCTCCGACAGGTAGGCGCCGTAGATGAAGCCCAGGGTACCGACACCCGCCACGAACGGGTTGATGTCGATGTAATCGTCATAACCGACCAGCGGCGCAATGCGGTTCACCAGATCCTGGCCGCCGTAGAAGATCAGCAGGATCAGCACCAGATCGGGTATGCCGCGGATCACGGTGGCATAGGTTTCACCCATCAGCGCCAGCCATTTCAGGGGCGACAGACGGAAGGCCGCGCCAAGCAGGCCGAGCGCAATGGCGACCGCCATCGACAGCAGAGCCAGCTGCACGGTGAGCCAGGCGCCGTCGAGAATGGTCGAGCCGTAGCCGTTGAACATGGAATCTATCCTCTGACGTACACAGGAGGAGGCCCTCAGCAAGGGCTGGAGGCGCAGGCCCTAAGGCCTTGCGGCATCCGCCCTTCCCTCTCCGGAAAGGGCGGACGGGACGGCATTACTCGCCGTAGACGTTGAACTGGAAGTACTTGTCCTGCACTTCCTGGTACTTGCCGTTGGCACGGATGGCGGCGATGGCGGCATTGATCTTTTCGGCGGTTGCGGTGTCGCCCTTGCGCACGGCAATACCGGCGCCATTGCCAAAGTACTTCTCGTCAGAGTAGTCCGGGCCTACCAGGGCAAAGCCCTTGCCGGCATCGGTCTTGAGGAAGCCATCATCGATATTGACCACGTCGGCCAGGGTCGCGTCCAGGCGACCGGAGGCCAGGTCGAGGAAGATCTCGTTCTGCGAGCTGTAGCGCACCACTTCCACACCGGCCGGAGCGAAGACTTCGGTGGCGTAGCGGTCATAGATGGACGCGCGCTGCACGCCGACTTTCTTGCCTTTCAGATCGACCAGCGGGTCTTTCAGCTCGGTACCGGCCTTCATCGCCAGCTTGGCGGGGGTGTGGTAGTACTTGTTGGTGAAGTCCACCGATTTCATGCGCTCTTCAGTGATGGACATGGACGACAGCACGGCGTCGAACTTGCGCACCTTCAGCGCCGGGATCAGGCCGTCGAACTCTTGCTCGACCCACACACACTTGACCTTCATCTCTTCGCACAGGGCGTTGCCGATGTCGTAGTCGAAGCCGGTGATGTTGCCTTCCGGGGTCTTGTAGGCGAACGGCGGGTAGGCCGCTTCGATACCGATGCGCAGGGGCTTCTCTTCTGCCTGAACCAGCGCACTGAAAGCGGTCAGCGCCAGCGCGCCGAGAAGTACGATCTTCTTCATCTGGTGACTCCTTGGAATGGGTACAGCGATGGGCAGCGTGCGTTCGCCATGGCCACGATAAATTGTAGAAAGTGTCGCCGTCTTTGCCGCTGCGAAGCATAGGCAAGAGGCTCGGGCCAAGTGGGCGGCATTCTATCGGGCAGGGGTGGGTCGATATTTCCTGAAAGCGACAACAAATTACAGAAGCACAGGAAGGGCGCGCGATGCGCATTGACAGGCCATCCAGAATATGACCATGCAGACAAGAAAGTAAACCTTTAAATAAAGCAATGATCAGGCCATGTATTTGAAAAATACCTGCAGCCCGCCACTTTCAAGGCGGTCGAGCACAGCAGAGGCAGGCCAGTTGCAGCAAAAAAGGGCAAACTGTTTCTGTTCACCCCGAATTGCCGCGACTGTTACCGTTTCGTTACAGCTCCATGCGCTGACCTTGCAGCGGCACACAAACCGCCCAGCCCAATTCGCGCTGGATTCGCTCGCGCAGCGCCTCCGAAGCATCCGCCTCGCCATGCACGACGAACACTCGCCGTGGCGCCCGGGTCAGGCCGGACAGCCAGCGCATCAGCTCATCGCTGTCGGCATGCGCCGACATCATCGGCAATTCGGCGATTTCTGCATTGATCGGCAGCCACTGGCCGAAGATCTTGGTCTCACGCGCCCCCTCCAGCAGTTTGCGGCCGCGGGTACCCGATGCCTGGTAACCGGAGAACAGCAGCGTATTGCGATGATCCGGGCCGAAAGCAGCAATGTGATGCAACACCCGCCCCCCCGTGGCCATGCCGCTGGCCGAAATGATTACCTTCGGATAGCGGTTGGCCGACAGCGCCTTGGACTCCTCGACATCGCGTACATAGGTGACCGAACCGCAGGCAGCCTCGCAGTCCGCATCGCCCAATCGATGCTCGCGCGGGTAACGGTGCAATAACTCGCTGGCGCTGGTGGCCATCGGGCTGTCGAGGTAGACCGGCAGATTATGCAGCCGACCGCTGCGGCGCAGCTGCCAGAGGCTGTGGATCAATGCCTGTGCACGCCCCACCGCGAACGCAGGGATTACCACTGTGCCGCCACGCTGCACGGTGCGTTTGATTACCGCTTCCAGCGCATCGAGCGGATCGGTGGTGTCGTGCCGACGGTTGCCATAGGTCGACTCGATGATCACGTAATCGGCCTCCGCCACGCTCTCCGGATCGTGCATGACTGGATCGTCATAGCGCCCCAGATCCCCCGAGAACAGGAAGCGCCGCCCGCCAATATCGATCTGTGCAGTTGCCGCCCCCAGGATATGCCCCGCGCCGCGCATGAGCAGGCTGCCGTTGCCAGGCAGCGCCACACTCTCGTGCAGCCTTGCCGGCTTGAACAACGCCATGGTGCGGTCGATGTCCGCCACGCGATACAGCGGCAGTGCCGGCTTGTGCTTGGAAAAGCCCTTGCGGTTAGCCAGCTCGGCGTCCTTCTCCTGCAGGAAGGCACTGTCGCGCAGAATCAGTTCGGCGACATCGCGGGAAGCCTGGGTCGAGTGGATGCGCCCGGTAAAGCCATCGAGCACCAACCGCGGCAGGTAGCCGCAATGGTCCAGATGCGCATGGGTCAGCACTACCGCATCGATATCGCCCGGATTGATTGGCAGGCGCTGCCAGTTCAGCTCGCGCAGGTTCTTCAGGCCCTGGAACAGGCCGCAGTCGATCAACAGCCGCGTGTCGCCACACGTCAGCAGGTGCTTGGAGCCGGTGACGGTGCCGGCACCGCCCAGACTGGTCAGGGAAAGCGTGGTCAAGGCCTCATTCCTTGTCTGGAGACATCAATGCTACAGCCTAGCCCGCTGGCTGCAACCTTCCCGACCACTCTGCCAAGCGCCACACGCAACGTACTGAGCCAGATCAACGGATATGGCCATGCGCGGCTGAACCTGCTGGGCCTCAGTGCCCCCGGAGCCACAGCCGAGGCTAGGCACACAAGCCGCTCTACTTTGCAGCCTCCTGCGCCTTGCCGACTCGCACGCTAGCAGTCATCCCGGCGCTCAGCGGCAGGTCGGCCGGCATTTCGTCCAGTTCGATACGCACGGGAATGCGCTGAGCCAGACGTACCCAGTTGAAGGTCGGTTCGACATTGGCCAACAGCTGTGCGTCCGCCACGGCATTGCGGTCGGTAATACCACGGCTGATGCTCTGCACCTTTCCGCGCAGCGGTTGGTCGCTGCTCATGAGCGTGACCTCGGCCGGCATACCAACGCGAATCCCTGGCAGCTTGGTCTCCTCGAAATAGGCCTGCACGTAGAACGAGCCATCAGCCACCAGGGCCATCACGGCCTGCCCGGCCTGCACATAATTGCCCTGAGCCAGGTGCAGGTTGGTGACCTGGCCATCGCGCGGTGCATGCACTTCGCTGCGCTTGAGGTTGAGCTCGGCCAGCGCCACCTCGGCCTCGGCCTGCTGCAGCTCGGCACGGGCAATCGCCGCATTGATCTGCGCATTCTCACGCAACTCGGCACTGATGGCCTGCGGCCCCAGGTGCGCGCGACGGCTGGCCTCGTGCTCACGCAAACCGAGCTGCTGGCGCTGGGTTTCGGCCAGTGCCCGGGCCTTGTCCAGCGCCGCCTGATAGCGCTCGCGATCGATGGTCATCAGCACGTCTCCGGCCTTGACCTGCTGGTTGTCCGCCACCTTCAGCTCGACCACCCAGCCGGACACATCCGGAGCAATGGTCACCACATCGGCCCGCACCCGCGCATCGCGGGTCCAGGGCGAAAGCATGTAGAAATTCCATAACCACCAGCCGGCCAGCACCGCCAGCACGACCACCGCCAGGGTCAGACTTACCCGCACCAGACTACGCATCGCTCATTCCTCACCAACTCGCCAGCGTTGCCATCAGCGCCGCCAGCACACAGACATACAGGGCACAGTCGAACAAGGCCTCGTGCCAGATCCAACGTGCCAGGCCAACCTGCTGCAAGCCCAGGCGCAGTAGCCCGGTCAACAGTAGCGCCAGCAGCGCATACACCAGCATCGGGCTGAGCAACACGCCGCCCAGCACCCATTCACGTAGCGCCATGTGGCACCTCCTGTTGCCGGCACCACTGGCGCCAGCTGTGGGTCAGTTGCGTCAGCGCCGCCGCCGCCAGACGCAATTCAATACTCGGCGCAGCGTGGCGCAGCGCCTCGCCCAACGCCTGCGCAGGCGCATCCAGCTCATGCACACGCTCTGGTGCCGGCGATGCGGCGAACACCAGGCGGAGGCGCTCGAAGAAGGCCAGCTCGGCCTGGCGTGGCGTACTCGGCGCCGCCGCCAGGCAGGCACGCAGATGCAGCAGTTCGTCACCCAGGTCGAGACTGCTCAGCCCATCCTCCCAGCGCTGTCGCGCGTTACCGGCTTGATTGCTGTAGCGCGCCAGCACCAGCAGGCGGTCGGCCATGCGCCCACCGAACCAGTTTTCCGCCCCGCCCAGAGTGCGGCTGCACAGGCGTGCCAGATCATCGAGGCTGGCCTGCAGCAAGCGCCGGCTACGCCACAGCGGATTGCCAATGACCACCACGCGCAGCGCCATTACTGCGCAGCCAACACCAATCAGCATGGCCAGCGCCTCATTGAGGAAGAAGGCAACGTCATAACTCATCTGATTCTTTGGCCCGCAGAGCACGACAAAGTGCAGGCAGAACGACGTCGCGGTGCCCGCCAGTGCCGGCCGACTCATGCCCAGCAGACCGAAAAACAACGGTACGCCCATCGCCAGGCTGAGCATGGCGAAGCTGCTCAACTGTGGCAGCAGCAGCTGGCCGACCACGAACGCCGTCGGCACTGCGTAGAGAATGCCGCGCAGGAACGCGACGCCGATCAGGTCGGCGTTCTCGCGGCTGGCAAACAGGCTGCACACCACCGCCGCCAGCAGCAGCGCGCCACTGGCGGCAGGCCAACCCGTCGCCATCCAGAAGGCCGACAGGATCAGCAGCGTCAGGCTGCTGCGCATGCCGTAGGCCAGCGCCAGCCATACATCGCGATGCCAGGACAGCGCCGGCGGCGCATCTGCCAGCTCGCGCCCCTGCTCCACAGCCAGCAGCGCCGTGCGCGCCGCGCTGAGCTGGCGCACTACCAGCGCCATGCGCCCCAGGCAGTATTGCTGCGCCAGGGAATAGACCTCCGCCTGGGAGGCCTCGCGCAGCTGCTCGGCCAATGCCTCAGCATCGCCCTCCTCCGGCTGCGCCAACTGCTGGCGCAGTCGCTCCAGCCAGGGCGCCAGGGCAGATGCCTCGCCCTCCTCCAGTTGCTGCCACTGCCGCGCCACGCCCCGCGCCAGACGCAGCAGGCTCAGCAAGTCGCGGCTCATGGCCCGCAGGCCACGGGCACGCAGACGCCCCAGCGGCCCCTCGAACCAGGCATGTTCGCGCTGGGCATCGACGGCCACGATACGCCCAAGCGTATCGAGGAGGCTGCGTTGCTCACCGCTGCGCCCGCCCAGCGCCTCAGCCGCCGCTGCGCAACCGCTCAACCAGGTGGCGCGCGCTTGTTTTGCCAACTGACGCTCGACACGCTGCGGCCAGAGCACAGCACTGATCACCATGGAACAGAGAATGCCGAGGCAGATTTCAGTACAGCGGGCGATGGCTTCGTCGAAGGCCAGCAGCGGCGTATCGGTGATCGGCAGGCAAATGATCGCCACCGTGTAGCCGGCCAGCACAAAGGCATAAGCCCAGGCGCTGCGCAGCAGGGTCGACGCCGCCGTGCACAAGCCCAGCCACAACGCCATCACCGTCAAGAACAGCCAGGGCGCCTGGGCAAACAGCGCCACGAACAGTACCGCCACGCTGGTGCCGACGCAGGTGCCGAGCAAGCGCGCCAGGCCCTTCTGCACCACCATGCCGGACAACGGTTGAGCCACGATTAACGCTGTCATCAATGCCCAGGAAGGCTGCGCCAGGTCGAAGCGGAACGCGAGCCACAGCGCCAGGCCGCCGCTCAGCAGCGTCTTGATGGCGAATTGCAGGGCCAGTGAGTTCGGCGCAACGAAGGCCGACAGGGTGTCGCGCATGGCGCAGCCTCAGAAAGCTCATGGAACGTTAGTCCACCAGTGAAACTGGCAGAAGCACACAAACCCAATTATTAGTCTGCTAACGTTATTCGTCCAGTTTGGCGTTCATGCAACGCATGGAGTGCAAGGATGTTTAAGCGGATGTGTCGGCGTAACACCACCGCTATGTGCAGCCACTATGCTCGGGCCAGATCACTCTGCCGAGGCCAGCCATGCGCCTTAAAGCCCACACCCCCCTGCTCGCCCTACTGGCGACGTTGAGCCTACTCGCCGCCTGCAGCCGCTTCGACCTTGCCTATCGCAACCTCGACTGGCTCCTGAGCTGGCGCATCGACAGCTATCTGGACCTGAACGCCGAGCAGCAGGCCTGGCTGGAGCCACGCCTGGATCAGCACCTGGCCTGGCATTGCAGTACCCAGCTGCCGCAACTGGCCAGTTGGCTAGACGAGGACCGCGCCCGTCTCGCTGCGGGCACACTGGATGCCGAGCGACTGCAAACACGCTTCACCGACTTGCTCCTGGCCCTGGGGGAAATTTCCAGCGAGATCGGCCCCACCGCTGCCGGCCTGCTGCAACAGCTCAGCCCGCTGCAAGTGCAGCAACTGCGCGAGCAGATAAATAAAGAGAACGCCAAGTTGCGTGCGGAATTCGTCGAACCACCCCTTGCCGAGCAGATCGCTAAACGCGCCGAGGCCACCCAGGAGCGCCTGGAGCCCTGGTTTGGCCAACTCAATGCTCAACAGCAGGCACTGGTGCGCCGTTGGGCCGAACAGCGTGGCGAGCAGAGCCGCCTGTGGCTGGACAGCCGCGAGCGCTGGCAAACAGCACTCCTCAAAGAGCTGGAGGGGCGGCGCAGCGCCGACTTCCCGCAGCGCCTCGACCACCTGCTGCGTGAGCGGCAGCAATACTGGAGCGAAGAGTATCGCCAGGCCTTCGCCGACAACCAGCGCAGCCTGGCCGAACTGCTCGGCCAGTTGATTGCCAGCGCCGACAACCGGCAACGTCAGCGCCTGCAGGAGCGCCTGGGCGCCCTGCGCGAGGACATCGCCGGGCTTGAGTGCACTAAACCAGCGGCGGCAGTCGCCAGTCGATCGGAGTGAGGCCGCACTGCTCCAGGTACTTGTTGGCGCGACTGAAATGGCCATTGCCGAGGAAACCGCGATACGCCGACAGCGGCGACGGGTGCGCCGACTTCAATACCAGGTGGCGAGTGGTATCGATCTGTTTCTGCTTGCTTTGCGCATGCGCCCCCCAGAGCAGGAACACCAGGTTGCCCGGCCGCGCGTTGACGGCCTCGATCACCTTGTCGGTGAACGGCTGCCAGCCCTTGTCGGCATGCGACCCGGCGCTGGCCTGCTCGACGGTCAGCGAGGTGTTGAGCAGCAACACACCCTGCTCGGCCCAGCTCTGCAGGTAACCGTGCGCGGGGATGTCGATGTTCAGGTCGCGCTTGAGCTCCTTGAAGATGTTCACCAGCGACGGCGGCGCCGGCACCCCAGGCTGCACCGAGAAGCACAGGCCGTGGGCCTGGCCCGGCCCGTGGTAAGGGTCCTGGCCGATGATCACCACCTTGACCTGCTCCAACGGCGTGGAGTTGAGCGCATTGAAGATCAGCGGTGCCGGCGGAAAGATCACCTTGCCGGCAGCCTTCTCGGCCCGCAGGAAATCGCCCAGCGCGCGCATGTAAGGCTTGTCGAACTCCTCGCGCAGCGCCTCCTTCCAGCCTGGCTCGAGTTTGATGCGGTCGTCGGTGGTCATGGCAGATCCTGCGGCAAAAACGAAAGCGGCACGCTAGGCAAGGCACGGAGGCAAGTCAAGGTTGCACGGCCTCCTTCGCGTAGGTTGCGGTTGAGCCGCAACCTAGGGATGAGGCGCTACAAACACTCAAACGAATAGCTTCCTATAGGCCAAATACACAGCTATCAGCCCGCTGGATGCGCCTTGCCGGGTCAGGGATCGCGGCCAAGACTGCTGACTCATCCCGAGCAGGAGCACGACCATGGACACCTCCACCGGCATCAGCCGCGCCCGCCTAGAGCAGGCGCTGCAGCACTCCACCTTCGCCCAGCTGCTGGGTGCCGAACTGCTCGACTTCGCACCCGGCAGGGTCAGCCTGCAGGTGGCCAGCCGCCCCGACCTGTGCCAGCACCACGGCTACATCCACGGTGCCGTAGTGGGTTTCATGGTCGACAGCGGCTGCGCCTGGGCCGCCGCATCGCTGGTCGGCGACGTGGTGACCAGCGAATACAAGCTCAACCTGCTCGCTCCGGCCCTGGGCGAGCGCCTGATCTGCCGCAGTGAAGTGCTCAAGGCCGGCCAGCGCCAGGCCGTGTGCCGCGCCGATGTGTTCGCGGTGAAGGACGGCGCTGAGAAGCTGGTTGCCACGGGCCTGGCGACCATTGCGCGGGTCTGAACCCGCGCAACGTCTTCACCTCAGCGGTTGCGCCCCAGCGTTTCGTGGCTGCTGACCCAGTCCCCGGCCAGGATTGCCGAGGTCAGTGACACATCGCCAGCCAGCACCACCGCCGCGATGATCTCGGCCAGCTTGTCGGCCTTGCCCGCACCGACGCAGCCGAGCATGTTCAGGCATTCGCGCTGGGTAGGCAGGCCGGTGCCGCCGCCGTGGGTGGCGCAGATCACCGCCGGCAGGGTCACCGACCAGTAATAGTCGCCGTTGTCCAGCAACTGGCCGTAGGTGATGCCGCCGTGGGACTCGGCAACGTTGGCCGCGTCCTGCCCGGTGGCGATGAACATCGCCGCCAGCCCGTTGGCCGCATGCGCACCGCTGTAGGCCGTGCCGGCCTGGAAGGCGCCCACGGCAGCAATCTGCCGATAGCGGTAGAGGTTGGCGGGGTCGACCCGCAGCAGTTCGTGGGCCACCTCACGCTTGAGGGTGAACTCGGCGATCACACGTTTGCCGCGGGTCTGGATCATATTCATCGCCGAGTGTTTCTTGTCGGTATCGATGGCGCCGGAGAGGATGTAGCGCGGCTGCAGTGGGTGGTTGGCCTTGATCCACTCGCAGGCGGCGAAGGTGGCCTTGCTGGTCATGTTCTGCCCGGCCGCATCGCCGGTGGTGTAGCAGAAACGGGTGTAGAGCATGTTGGCCACCGGGTACTGCTCGATCTCGAACAGCTTGCCGCTGCGCGTGGTGGTCTCGGTAACCGCCTTGATCGTCTCGAACTCGCGCACCAGCCAGGCGCCGAATTCGCGGGCCTGCAAGGCATCCTCGAACATGAACACCGGCGCGCGCTGCATGGAGTGCTTGACCACCGTGGTCTTCACCCCGCCGGACGCGCTGATGGCACGCATGCCACGGCTGTAGCTGGCCAGCAGCGTGCCTTCGGTGGTCGCCATGGGAATGTAGAAATCACCCCGCGCATGTTCGCCCTCGATGCGCAGCGGCCCGGCCACGCCCAGCGGCATCTGCACCACGCCGATGAAGTTCTCGATATTGCCCTGGGTCACCGCCGGATCGATGGCGTACTGGCCGACCACATCCAGCGCAGCACCGGTCTGCTCCTTGATGAAGTCACGGCGCGTGCGGGCCTGCTCCTGGGTGTAATCGTTGGCGGGGTTACGCGGAATCGGGGCGCCTCGGGACATGCTGCTCTCCTGCTGAGTCGAATGGGTCGCGCAACGGATCAGACTAGTGGGAAATCCGTCATACCGAGTGTGCCCATAACCAGCAGAACCGGCTTGCCCGAGAGCGCCAACGAGGTGGCCAAACGTGTCAGCTAGAGGCAAGCTGCAGACGGCATGGCCTAAATCAAAGCAGTGCGCTCAGGCCTAGACCTCCCGTATCAACTCATAGGCACAGATGTTCACCGTCGACGCCAGGTTGAGCGACTCGATGGCGCCGCAACCGGCGATGGTGAAGGGCTGCGCACCCAAGGTCGCCAGTTGCTCACGTGGTACGCCGCGGGCCTCGTTGCCGAACAGGTAGCAGTCGAAGCTTTTGAAACTGGCGGATTGCAGGCTGTCGCCCCGCATGTCCAGGCAGGCGATGCGCGGGAAGCGGGCGGGAAGCGAGTCCAGCTCGACGTCCAGTTCCAGCGGTGTATGGAAGATGGCGCCCATGCTGGCGCGCACCACCTTGGGGTTGTACGGGTCGACGCTGCCGGGACTGAGCAGGCAGCGCAAACCGCCGAACCAGGCCAGGGTGCGCAGGATGGTGCCGAGATTGCCCGGGTCCTGGATCTCGTGCAGGTAGATGGCGCGCTCGCCGGCAACCACCGGTGCGGCGCCCTCTGGCATCGGCACCACGGCGACGATGCCCTGCGGCGTCTTGGTGTCGGAGATCTGCGCCATCTGCCGCTCACTGACCACATGGGTCCTGAACGAGCTCTGCCAGTGCTCGTGGGCGGCGGTCACGTACAGCTGGCTGCGCTGCAGCAGCGGGTTGTGCATGGCGGCCTTCTGCAGCTCCAGCACCAGGTGTTCGCCCTCCACCAGGAAGTGGCCGAACTCGGCGCGGTACTTCTTCTGCTGCAGTTTCTTGACGTCGTCGAGCTTCATCAGGCGCCCTGCCCGGCCAGCATTGATTTGGCCACCGCCTCGGCGACCTTGATGCCGTCAACGCCCGCCGAGAGAATGCCGCCGGCGTATCCGGCGCCTTCGCCGGCCGGGTACAGACCCTTGATATTGAGGCTCTGCAGGCTCTCGTTGTCGCGGGTGATGCGTACCGGCGAGCTGGTGCGGGTCTCGATGCCGGTGAGCACGGCGTCGTCACGGTCGAAGCCGCGAATCTGCTTGCCGAAGGCCGGCAGCGCCTCGCGGATGGCCTCGATGGCGTACTCCGGCAACGACGGCGCCAGGTCACCCAGGCGCACGCCAGGCTTGTAGGACGGCTCGACCTCGCCGAACTCGCTGGACGGCACGCCACGGATGAAATCGCCGACCAGCTGCGCCGGCGCGCAGTAGTCTCGTCCGCCCAGCTCGTAGGCCCGCGACTCCAGACGCTCCTGAAACTCCACGCCGGCCAGCGGGCCGCCGGGGAAGTCCTGTTCCGGGTTGATGCCGACCACGATGCCGGCATTGGCGTTGCGCTCGTTGCGCGAATACTGGCTCATGCCGTTGGTGACCACGCGCTCCGGCTCGGAGGTGGCGGCCACCACAGTGCCCCCCGGACACATGCAGAAGCTGTACACGGCGCGGCCATTCTTGGCGTGGTGCACCAGCTTGTAGTCGGCGGCGCCCAGCTCCGGGTGGCCGGCGTACTTGCCCAGGCGCGCCTGGTCGATCAGCGACTGCGGGTGCTCGATACGGAAGCCGATGGCGAAGGGTTTGGCCTCGATGTACACGCCCTGGCGATGCAGCATGCGGAAGGTGTCGCGCGAGCTGTGCCCCAGCGCCAGCACCACATGGCGGCTGCGCAGGGTCTCGCCACTGGCCAGCACCACGCCTTCGAGCTGGCCGTCGTTGATCACCAGGTCGCTGACCTTGCTCTCGAAACGCACCTCGCCATCCAGGGCGATGATTTCCTCGCGCATGGCGGCGACCACGCCGGTGAGGCGGAAGGTGCCGATGTGCGGCTTGCTGACGTACATGATCTCTTCCGGCGCGCCAGCGCGGACGAACTCGTGCATCACCTTGCGCCCGTAGAACTTCGGGTCCTTGATCTGGCTGTACAGCTTGCCGTCGGAGAACAGCCCCGCCCCGCCCTCACCGAACTGCACGTTGGACTCGGGCGTCAGGGTCTTCTTGCGCCACAGGGCCCAGGTGTCCTTGGTGCGGCGACGCACATCCTTGCCACGCTCCAGCACGATCGGCTTGAAGCCCATCTGCGCCAGCAGCAGCGCAGCGAACAGGCCGCAGGGGCCGAAGCCGATCACGATGGGGCGCTCGGTCAGGCCGTCAGGCGCCTGGCCGACCGGGTAGTAGTTCGTATCCGGCGCCGGGCGAATGTGCTGGTCGCCGGCGAAGCGCGCCAGCACCGCCGCTTCGTCACGCACCTCGAGATCGATGATGTAGATGAACAGGATGACGCTGTTCTTCTTGCGCGCATCGTAGCTGCGCTTGAACACGCTGAAGTTCAGCAGGTCGGCGTCGGCGATACCCAGACGCTTGACGATGGCGGCGCGCAGCTCGTCGGCGGCGTGATCGAGAGGCAGGGACAGTTCGGTGATGCGAATCATGGCGGTAATCCTGGCCGGTATCTCCGGCAAAGGAAGCAACAGAAGGGAGGGAGTAAGGCGCGAATTGTAGCCGCCGCCGCCCTGCCCTGTCAGGCCGAGTAGATGGGCGCCCTGCCCGCCAGATTTAACCTGTACGGCACTCTCGGCTTATACTTGCCGCCACTTTGCGGCCTCCAGGGCCGTATTTTTCTGATCCCCGTGCTTGGCTCCCTCCATGAAACGCTCCAAAAGCAGCAGCCGCTGGCTGAACGAACACGTCAACGATCCCTACGTCAAACGCGCGCAGAAGGATGGCTATCGCTCGCGCGCCAGCTACAAGCTGCTGGAGCTGAACGAGAAGGACAAGCTGATCCGCCCCGGCATGCTGGTCATGGACCTGGGCTCGGCGCCCGGCGGCTGGTCGCAGGTAGCCGGCAAGATCGTCGGTGACCATGGTCGGGTGATCGCCAGCGACATTCTGCCGATGGACCCGCTGGACAACGTCGACTTCATCCAGGGCGACTTCACCGAAGACAGCGTGTTCCAGCAGATCCTCGGCGCACTCGACGGCCGCCAGCCCGACCTGATCATCTCCGACATCGCCCCGAACATCAGCGGCGTGGCGGTGGCCGACCAGGCCTCGTCGATGTACCTGGTCGAACTGACCCTGGACATGGTGCGCCAGGTGCTCAAGCCCGGCGGCAACTATGCGGTCAAGGTGTTCCAGGGCGAAGGCTCCGAGGCCTTCCTCAAGGACGTGCGCAGCTCGTTCGAGAAAGTCATGATCCGCAAGCCGGAAGCCTCGCGCCCACGCTCGCGCGAGGTGTATCTGGTCGGCAAGGGTTTCAAAGGCTAAGCGCCCGGCGCCGCATCAGCGGGCGCTTGGCGCCCCACGGGCGTTCTTCTTCTCCAGGATCAGCGAGGCTTCGTTGTAGGCCTTCTGGAACGCCTCGCCACCCACCCAGTTCACTGCCGCATCTTCGTCTTCATCGTGGAACAGCCCGCGATAGACGATCAGCAGCCCCATCATGAAGTCGATCGCCGACTCCTGTGACTCCTCGGCCACCACCAGCTCCAGCACCGGGTACTGCAGGAAGATCAGGCACATCGCCAGCAGGCTGATGTCCTCCCCCGCCTTCATCGCCTGGAACAGATCGTCGAAGTCGGCCGGGTCGAAACCGTTCTCCTCGATGTCCTTGAAATCGAAGGTGCTCAGGTCGATCTCGACATCATCGAACGGCTCATTGACCAGCGGATTGGCCAGCAGCGGATGCACGACGTTGCTCTTGGCCTTGCCCATACGGTTCTGCTTGGCCTTGGCTTTGGCCCGCTGGGCGCGCTTGTGCTGTTTGTCTGGGGAGGCCATGGGCGAATTCCTTGTTCGGAGCAGCCATGTTCATGGCCTGGGTAATAAGGCGCAGATTGTATGCCGTCTTGGTCGGGAACGCTTGGACGACTCGCGTAACAATGATGGCTACAGAACCAAAACGGCCATCCGTCTGAAACTGTCCTCGCTCTCCGAAGTACATTGCTCGAGGATTCCCAGGCACATGTCGCTCTTTGGGAGCACACAATGCAGCTCGCCAAAATCCTGCTAAGCCTGCAGCGGGCTGATGTTTAGCCTCTAGCCAATATCCATACGTTGCGGCAATCGATCGACAAGGAAATCAAACAGCTGGCGTAAGCCGATGCGCTGGCGCTGATCTTCATGCATGGCCAACCATATCTCCAGTTCGAAGCTGAAGAGGTTGGGATCGAGAGCAACCAGATCGACCTCATGTACTGCCATGCGGGCGTGACACAGGCCGATACCCATTCCAGCGCGCAGCGCAGCCAGTCGAGCCATCGCGCAGTCGGAGCGAAATGCCAACGCGTCGATGGGCAGCGGGAAACCCTGAGCCTGCCAATGGGCATGTAGTCGCTCATGGCGGTCGTAGCCAATAACGCTGTGAGCGGCGAGTTCTTCGCGCGACTCCGGCATACCGCGCCGCTCAAAATAGCTGCGGTGCCCATGAAGACTCACCAGGCTCCGCCCCAGCCTGCGAACGAGCAAGGCATCCTGCTCGGGCCGCTGCATACGAACAGCCAAATCGGCTTCGCGGCGCAGCAGGTCTTCATTGTGCTCGGCAATGGACAATTCGAGACGCTGAGCTGGATAGGCAGCCTGAAACTCAGCCAGCAGAGGTGTGAGCACTTCAACGCCGATTACCTCGGGCACCGTTATACGCAGGGTGCCACCTTCGCCGTCGTCCTGGGCACTACGCTGAATGGCCGCCGCGGCATTGGCCATGGCCAAGGCCGGCTCGTAGAGACGCCGGGCGGCGTCGGTCGGAATCAGTCCATCTGGCGAGCGGGTAAACAGCTTGGCATCAAGTGCTATTTCCAAGCGAGCAATTTGCCTGCTGACCGTGGGTTGAGTGGTCACCAAGCGGCGTGCCGCAGCGCTCAGGCTGCCGCATTCGATCACTGCCAGAAAATACCGATAGAGATCCCAATCAGCCGCGCTACTTGTCGATTTATGCATAGCGACTCCACGTTACTGAGCGTTCCCGCATGGGAAGGGTGCGAGCTAGTGTGGGTGCAGATACCCATCCAAGGAGCCGGCACCATGCCCGCATTGCGTCCCTTTGTCTTCAATCAGTCGCGCCTGACCGCTCTGCGCGCTCGTGAAGAAGCCACGTTCAGGCAGCGCACGACCCGATCACAGGCGCTAAGGGAAGAGTCCCGGCGGTACATGCCACAGGGTGTACCGATGGCCTGGATGGTTTCACTCAATCGATTCAGCCCACCCTTTATCCGTTCGGCCAGTGGTGCTGTGTTTACCGATGTAGATGACAACCAATACCTCGACTTTAACGTCGCAGATCTCAGTATGACCATGGGCTATGGCCCCATGCCCGTGGTGGACGCCGTCAGCCGCCAGGTTCGCCTGGGGGCTCAGTTTCTCCTGCCCACAGAAGACGCGCTTGTGGTTGGTAGGCTGCTGGCCGAACAGATCGGTATTCCTTATTGGCAATTCACACTGTCTGCCTCGGGTGCGAATGTCGAAGTCATGCGTATCGCTCGCCACATTACCGGGCGCGAGAAGATCGTCATTTTTGATGGCCATTACCACGGGCACATCGACGACACCATGGTCCGACAAGGCGAGCAAGGCGTTGTGCATGAGCAGCTTGGACTGGCCAGGGGCAGTGCTGCGAATACGTTGATCGTGCCCTTCAATGATCTCGAGGCGCTGGAGCGGGTGCTAGCCAGCGAAGCGGTGGCTCTGGTGCTGACGGAGCCGGCGCTGACCAACTGCACGCTGGTGCAACCAGCGCCTGGTTATCTGGAAGGCGTGCGCCGCCTAACGCAGCAATACGGCAGTCTTTTGTGCCTGGACGAGGCGCATACCTTCCAGTTCGCGCATGGCGGCCTGACAGGCGCCTGGGGTCTGCAGACGGACTTTGTCGTGCTGGGAAAAGGGCTCGGCTCAGGTATCGCATTCGCCCTGTACGGCATGAGCGAAACGATTGCACGGCATCTGGAGCAATTCACCGACAGCGACATTGGTCCGGCCGGCTTGGCCACAGGTGGCACCCTCTATGCTTCCGCATTGGCGGTGAGCACGGCCAGGGCCAGTTTGGAGCAGGTGCTAACGATAACGAACTATCAGCGCATAGAACGCCTCGGGGCGCGACTGGCCTCTGGGCTGCGACAGACCTTTGCCCGCCATGACTTACCTTGGTGCGCCTTCGAGCTTGGTCCGCGTTCGGGTTATTGCTTGACGCCTCGGCTGCCGCGCAACGGCGCTGAAGCCAACCTGTCTATGGATCCGGCATTCATCGATTGCCGACGCCTGTTCATGGCCAATCGAGGGGTATGGGACGGCATTCTTTCTGCTGGGCCGCAAGTATCATTCGCCCATTCCGAGGCGGACATTGATCGCTACCTCGAAATCGCCAGCGCCTTTATTGCCGAACTTTTTGAGTAATTAACAGATGATGCACCTGAAAGACCTTCAGCTGGCCAAATCCGCCGACCGCCTCCTCAATCACGGCCCCACCACGCTGGTAACTTTCGAGCATGGTGGCGTGCGCAACGTGATGGCAGCCTCCTGGGCCATGCCGCTGGACTTCGATCCGCCGAAGGTATTGCTGGTTTTAGATGGCAGCACGTTCAGCCGCCCGCTACTGGAGGGCTCGGGCAGCTTCGTGCTCAATCTGCCCTCTCGCATGCAGGCGGAACTGACTTTAGCGGTGGGCTCGTGCAGCGGCAGGGAGGTCGACAAATTCGCCCGCTTCGGCATTGGCGAGGCGCGTGCCAAAGTGGTCCAGGCGCCTATCGTCCCTGATTGTCTGGCGTATCTGGAGTGCCGTGTCATTCAGGAGCCGCACATACAGCAGCGCTATGACCTGTTCATTGCCGAAGTCGTGGCTGCGTACGCAGACGAACGAGCGTTCAGTGGTGGACGCTGGCATTTCCCGAATGAGGAGCTGCGCACGATTCACTACTCCGGGGGAGGCACGTTCTACCCAACAGGTGCTCCGTTTTGCCTCAGCTGAAGTGATTGTCGAGGCTTGCGGTTGTCAGCCTTTGAAGAATGACCACTTCTATAAGATGGCCGCCCCACCTCACCCCCGGTGCAGCGCCCGATAGTGACTAGGCGCCATGCCCACCACCTTTCTGAACAGTCGCGAGAAGTAGTAAGGGTCGTCATAGCCCAGCTGCTCGGCGATCTGCCGTACTTCCAGGCTGCCCTGGTCAAGCAGGCGGCAGGCCTGGGCCATCTTCAGCTGGATGAAATCCTGGATCGGCGCGTGGCCGGTCAGGGCGCGGTAGGTCTTGGCAAAGTGGAACCGCGACAGCTTGAACTGCGCCGCCAACTCGTCAAGGTTGAGGCTGCCATGCAGGTGACTGCGCATCACCGCCTGCACCGCGTCCACGTCTAGCACCCGCCCGGACTTCAGGGTAGCGCGCGCTGGTAGCACGGCCAGGGAGCTGAGCAGCGCCTGCAATTGGTGGGCGGCGTGGATGAAGTGCGCCGGGTTGAGGCCCTGGCGGTGCAGGCCGAGCAGCGCCTCGAAATCCGCCAGCAGGCGCGGCTGCACGCCAATGCGGCGCGCGCCGGGTTTGCCCAAGAGGCGGATGAAGTCGTCCCCCAGCGCGCCGTCGAAGTGTACCCAGTACAAGGTCCAGGGCCGCTCGGCACTGGTGCCGTAGGTATGGGCGTAGCCCTTGGGCAGCAGCAGCAAGTCACCACCGCCCACCTCGATTCGTCCATCCCGACTGTCCAGCCAGCCACGCCCGGCGCGGCAATAGATCAGCAGGTGATCGTCCGGGGCGACCCGTTGCATGCGGTGCCCTACGGCCTCCGGGTAGAAGCCCAGGGCCAGGGGATAGCAGCCCGCAGAGAGCGGATGGCGGGCCAGCACACGCCGCAGCCGGGGTGGCACGATAAAGCGCAGGCCGTTGGCAGGCAGCGGCCAGTTGGAGGTTTCCACCGCGGCGTTCATGGCGCCCTCGTTCTTGTTCGAATGCCAAGATCGTCCATCCACAGGGCAAGATCGTCAATCCACAGCGCGCTTTTCGCCGGCTATAACAGGGGCAGACAAGAACAACAGGAGGCCGACGATGCCCCAGGTGATCCCGCAGCTGATCGACGGACAGTGGCAAGCCAGCCACGCCCGCGAACTGATCGAAGTGACCGACCCCGCCACCCAGGAAGTCCTGGCCCTGGCACCCAAGGCCACCCATGAGGAAATCGAGGCGGCCATCGCCAGCGCCAAGGCAGCCTTCCTCAGCTGGCGCGAAGTGCCGGTACCGGAACGCGCGCGTCTGATGCTGCGCTACCAGCACCTGCTCAAGGAGCATCACGACGAGCTGGCCGAGATTCTCGCCGCGGAAACCGGCAAGACCTTCGCCGATGCCAAGGGCGATGTCTGGCGCGGCATCGAGGTGGCGGAGCACGCCGCCAACATCTGCAGCCTGATGATGGGTGAGACGGTGGAGAACGTCGCCCGCGAGATCGACACCGCCAGCTATATCCAGCCACTCGGCGTGTGCGTCGGCATCACCCCGTTCAACTTCCCGGCGATGATTCCGCTGTGGATGTTTCCGCTGGCCATCGCCTGCGGTAACACCTTCATTCTCAAACCCTCCGAGCAGGACCCGCTGACGCCGAACAGGCTCGCAGAACTGTTCCTCGAAGCCGGCGCACCCAAGGGCGTGCTGCAGGTGCTGCACGGCGGGCGCGAAGTGGTCGATGCCCTGCTGGTACACGAGGACATCCGCGCCATTTCCTTCGTCGGCTCGGTGCCGGTGGGCCAGCATATCTACCGGACGGGAACGCAACATCTGAAGCGCGTGCAGGCCTTCGCCGGCGCCAAGAACCATATGGTGATCATGCCTGACGCACCGAAGGATCAGGTCATCAGCAACCTGCTCGGCGCCAGTTGTGGCGCCGCCGGCCAGCGCTGCATGGCAATCAGCGTGGCGGTATTCGTGGGTGAGTCGAAAGCCTGGATCGACGAACTGGCCGCGCAAATGGCCGAGCTCAGGCCCGGTCATTGGAAAGACGCCGGTTCGGCCTACGGCCCGCTGATCAGCCAGCAGGCCAAGCAGCGCGTGCAGAAGCTGATCGCCGAGGGCAAGGCCGAAGGTGCCGAGTGCCTGCTCGACGGCTCGCAGTGCGAGGTGGCCGGCTACCCCAACGGCAACTGGCTGGGCCCAACCCTGTTCCGTGGCGTGACCACCAAGATGAGCCTGTACCGCGAGGAAATCTTCGGCCCGGTGCTGGTGTGCATGGAGGTCGACACGCTGGAACAGGCCATCGAGCTGGTCAACGCCAGCCCCTATGGCAACGGCACCAGCATCTTCACCCGCTCCGGCGGCGCCGCGCGCCACTACCAGCACGCGGTGGAAGTCGGCCAGGTGGGCATCAACGTGCCGATTCCGGTGCCGCTGCCGTTCTTCTCCTTCACCGGCTGGAAGGGCTCGTTCTATGGCGACCTGCACGCCTACGGCAAGCAGGCAGTTCGTTTCTATACCGAGACCAAGACGGTCACCAGCCGCTGGTTCGATGACACGCCCGTGACGGGGCCCAATATGACCATTCAGCTGAAGTGAGACCTGACGCACCTCAATAAGAGACGACTAAGACGAAAAGACAATGCCTCCGCGCTTGCCAGGACTGCACAGTCGGTGCTGGCAAAACAACAACAAGGAGCCATTGAGATGAAACGACTGACTGCCACCCTGGCCCTGTGGGCCGGGATCACCGCCTGTGCGCAGGCCGCCGAGCCGATCACCCTCGGCCTCAACTACCCGCGCACCGGCCCGTACAAGGAAGAGGGACTGGCACAGATGCGCGGAGCTCTGCTGGCCATCGACGAAATCAACGCCAAGGGCGGCGTGCTGGGGCGCCCGCTGCGCCTGTCCAGCCAGGACACCGCCTCGCGTCCGGCCAAGGCGGTGAAGAACGTCGACAAGCTGGCTGCCGAAGGCGCTGCGATGCTGTTCGGCGGCGCCTCCAGCGCGGTGGCCATCGCCGCCGGCAAGCGCGCCCGCGAGCACGGCCTGCTGTATTTCGGCACCCTCACCTATTCCAACGACACCACCGGCAAGGACGGCCAGCGCTATATGTTTCGCGAATGCAACAGTGCCTGGATGAGCGCCAAGGTGCTCGGCCAGTACCTGAGCGAAAAGCTGCCCAACAAGAACTACTTCTACGTCACCGCCGACTACACCTGGGGCACCACCAGCGAAAGCTCGTTGCGCCAGACCACCGGCACCGCGGATGTCGCCCGCCACCCGGGGCTGAAGGTGCCCTTCCCCGGCGCGCGCCTGGCCGACTACCAGAACGCCCTGAGCCAGGCCGCGCAGAGCAAGGCCGAGGTCCTGGTCCTGGTGCTGTTCGGCGAGGACCTGGTGCGCGCCATGCGGGTCGCCGAGGACCTGGGCCTGACCCAGCGCATGCAAATCGTCGCACCTAACCTGACCCAGGCCATCGTCGAGCAGGCCGGCCCCAGCCTGATGGCCGGTGTGCTCGGCACCGAGCCCTGGACCTGGCACGTGCCGGAGCGCGAAGGCGCCGAAGCCGGCAAGGCCTTCGTGCGCGACTTCACCGCCCGCTACGAGGTCTACCCCTCCAGCTCGGCGGCGTCGGCCTACAGCATCGTGCGCCAGTGGGCCGACGCGGTCGGTCGTGCCAAGAGCCTGGACAGCGAGGCGCTGATCAAGGCTCTCGAAGGGCACCGCTACAGCCTGCTCAAGGGCGAACAGCAATGGCGCGCCTTTGACCACCAGAACGTGCAGAGCGTCTACGCAGTGAAGGTCAAACCCCGCGCCGAGGTGATGAAGGACGCCTTGCGCCAGGATTATTTCGAGATCGTCCACCACCTGGATGGTGCCCAGGCCGCCCCGACCCTTGCCGAATGGCAGGCGGAGCGCCGCGCCGCCAACCAGCCCAGCACATTGCAGTGAGGAACCATGGACTTTGAGCTGAACGAAGAACAACGCCTGCTGGTCGACAGCGCCCGCGCCTTTGCCGCCCACGAACTGGCGCCCCACGCCGCCGACTGGGACCGCGACCACCACTTCCCGGTGGACGTGATCAAGCGCGCCGCCGAGCAGGGCTACCTGGCCCTGTACATCAAGGAAGAAGACGGTGGCCTGGGCCTGTCGCGCCTGGCCAGCTCACTGATCTTCGAGCAGCTCTCGGCCGGCTGCATCGCTACCACGGCCTTTCTCACCATCCACAACATGGCCTTGTGGATGCTCGCCTCGTTCGCCGACCAGGCGTTGAAAGACACCTGGCTGCCGCGCCTGACCTCCGGCGAGCTGCTGGCCTCCTACTGCCTGACCGAACCGGACGCCGGCTCCGACGCCGCCCGCCTGCGCACCCGCGCGCGGCGCGACGGCGACGACTACGTGCTCGACGGCAGCAAGTGCTTTATCTCCGGTGCCGGCAGCACCGACGTGCTGATCGTCATGGCGCGCACCGGCGAGGACGGCGCCAAGGGCGTGTCCTGCTTCCTGGTACCGGGCGACGCGCCGGGCGTGAAGTACGGTCGCAACGAGCTGAAGATGGGCTGGCGCGCGCAACCGACCCGTACAATTACCTTCGAAGGCGTGCGCATCCCGGCGGGCAATCGCATCGGCCCGGAAGGCCAGGGCTTCGTCTATGCCATGAAGGGGCTGGATGGCGGCCGCATCAACATCGCCAGCTGCTCGCTGGGCGCGGCGCAGGCGGCGCTGGAGCAGAGCCTGCGCTACGTGGAAGAGCGCAAGCAGTTCGGCAAGCACCTCAGCGAGTTCCAGGCCCTGCAGTTCAAGCTGGCCGACATGCTCACCGATTTAACAGCGAGCAGGCAGATGGTGCGCCTGGCCGCGCACAAGCTCGACCATGGCCACAGCGAGGCCAGCCTGTATTGCGCGATGGCCAAGCGCTTCGCCACCGACCATTGCTTCGCCCTGTGCAACGAGGCGCTGCAACTTCACGGCGGCTACGGTTATCTCAATGACTATCCCCTGGAGCGCTGGGTACGCGACAGCCGCGTGCACCAGATTCTGGAGGGCACCAACGAAATCATGCGGGTGATCATCGCCCGCCGCCTGCTGGACCAGGGCGGCATGCTCGATCGCCTGCTGTAGCTTTGCTTTTAGTCCCCTCTTCCTCCGGGAGAGGGTTAGGGTGAGGGGCGAGCGGGTGACGCGGAGTCGCCTTATGCACCCTCACCCCCCCGCCCCTCTCCCAGAGAGAGAGGGGAACACCATACGAGGACCGTTATGAGCACTGCCATCGAAGCCTACAAACCCGGCGTCTTCGACCTGACCCACAAGCTGACCGTGGAAAAGCACGGCCATACCGCGCTGATCACCATCAACCACCCGCCGGCCAACACCTGGGACCGCGACTCGCTGATCGGCCTCAAGCAGGTCATCGAGCACCTCAACCGAGACGACGACATCTACGCCCTGGTGGTGACCGGCCAGGGCGGCAAGTTCTTCAGCGCCGGCGCCGATCTCAACCTGTTCGCCGATGGCGACAAGGCCCGCGCACGCGAGATGGCACGGCGCTTCGGCGAAGCCTTCGAAACCCTGCGTGACTTCCGCGGCGTGTCCATCGCCGCGATCAACGGCTACGCCATGGGCGGCGGCCTGGAATGCGCCCTGGCCTGCGACATCCGTATCGCCGAGCGCCAGGCGCAGATGGCCCTGCCGGAAGCCACCGTCGGCCTGCTGCCCTGCGCCGGCGGCACGCAGAACCTGCCCTGGCTGGTCGGCGAAGGCTGGGCCAAGCGCATGATCCTCTGCGGCGAACGCGTCGACGCCGAAACCGCCCTGCGCATCGGCCTGGTCGAGCAGGTGGTGGATACCGGCGAGGCCCGTGGCACCGCCCTGCTGCTGGCAGCCAAGGTGGCGCGGCAGAGCCCGGTGGCGGTGCGCACCATCAAACCGCTGATCCAGGGCGCCCGCGAACGTGGCCCGAACAGCTGGCTGAGCGAAGAGCGCGAGCGCTTCGTCGACTTGTTCGACGCCGACGACACCCGCGAGGGCGTCAACGCCTTCCTGGAGAAACGCGACGCCCAGTGGCGCAACAAATAAACAGTAGCTGCAAGCATATAGCTGGTAGCCCGGACTTCAGTCCGGGGCATGCCTGCCTTCCCGGACTGAAGTCCGGGCTACATCACTGCATCAGCAATCGCACGGTGGAGCCCGCGCCTCCACCCCATGATGGAAACGAACATGAACGTGCAATTCGAAGAACGTCCCGCCCAGCACGGCTACCGCATCGGCATCGCCAGCCTGGACGCGGAGAAGAGCCTCAACGCCCTGACCCTGCCGATGATCGAGGCGCTGGATGCCAAGCTGCGCGAATGGCAGGACAACCCCGCCATCGCCTGCGTGCTGCTGCGCGCCAACGGCGCCAAGGCCTTCTGCGCCGGCGGCGACGTGGTGCAGCTCGTGCAACAGTGCCGCGAACACCCCGGCGAGGTGCCGCCGCTGGCGCGGCGCTTCTTCGCCGATGAGTACCGCCTCGACCACCGCATTCACACCTACCCGAAACCGCTGATCTGCTGGGCCCACGGCCATGTGCTGGGCGGCGGCATGGGGCTGATGCAGGGCGCGTCCATCCGTATCGTCACCCCGAGCAGCCGCCTCGGCATGCCGGAGATCAATATCGGCCTTTACCCGGACGTCGGCGGCAGCTGGTTCCTCGCCCGCCTGCCGGGCAAGCTCGGCCTGTTCCTCGGCCTCACTGCCGCCGGCATCAACGCCCAGGACGCTCTGGACCTGAACCTGGCCGACCGTTTCCTGCGCGACGACCAGCAGGACGCCCTGCTCGACGGCCTGACCCAGCTCAACTGGCAATACCAGCCAGCCGAACAGCTGGGCAGCCTGCTCCGCGCCCTGGAACATGAGGCTCGCCCGGAGCGCCCGCAGGCCCAATGGTTGCCGCGCCGCGCCCGTATCGACGCGTTGCTCGACGTCGCCGACTTACCCGCCGCCTGGCAGGCACTCATCCCGCTGCAGACAGACGAAGACATGCTGCTGGCCCGTGCCGCCAAGACCCTGGCCGCCGGCTGCCCGCTCACCGCGCACCTGGTCTGGCAGCAGATCCAGCGCGCCCGTCACCTGTCGCTGGCCGAGGTGTTCCGCATGGAATACGCCATGAGCCTGAACTGCTGCCGCCACCCGGAATTCCCCGAAGGCGTGCGCGCCCGCCTGATCGACAAGGATCAGGCGCCGCAGTGGCACTGGCCCGATCCAGCCGCAATCCCTGCCGCAGTGATCGAGGCGCACTTCGCCCCGGTCTGGAAGGGCGAACACCCACTGGCGGATCTGTAGCCCGAAGTAGCCCGGATGCAATCCGGGACAGTTGTGCACACGCCTCCCGGATTGCATCCGGGCTAGACACTCCCCTCGCCCATGTATGGGAGAGGGGCGGGGGGAGAGGGAAATCCTGTAGCGCCCCCTCTGAATAACAACCAGGCCGTGCGTTGCGCGACCGCCCCTAAAACCGGGACTGCACAAGGAGAACAACAATGACCCAGATCGCCTTCATCGGCCTCGGCCACATGGGCCTGCCCATGGCCCGCAACCTGCTCAAGGCCGGCTTTGCCGTCACCGCCTTCGACCTGGTCAGTGAGGCGCTGAACGCCTTCGCCCAGGACGGCGGCAAGACCGCCGGCAGCGCCGCCGAAGCGGTGCGCGACGCTCAGGTAGTGGTCAGCATGCTGCCAGCCAGTCGCCATGTGGAAGGCCTGTACCTCGGCGACAACGGCCTGCTGACCCAAATCGCCCCCGGCAGCCTGGTACTGGAATGTTCGACCATCGCCCCGGACTCGGCGCGCAAGGTGCACCAGGCTGCTGCCGCACGCGGTATTGCGCTGCTCGATGCGCCGGTATCTGGAGGCACGGCCGGTGCGGCCGCCGGCACCCTCACCTTCATGATCGGAGGTGAAGCCGCAACCCTGGAAAAAGCCCGACCGATCTTCGAGGCCATGGGCCGCAACATCTTCCATGCCGGCCCGGACGGCGCTGGCCAGGTGGCCAAGGTGTGCAACAACCAGTTGCTTGCCGTACACATGATCGGCACCGCCGAGGCCATGGCCCTGGGTGTGGCCAGCGGCCTCGACCCTGCGGTGCTGGCGGAGATCATGCGACAGAGCTCGGGCGGCAACTGGAGCCTGGAGAAGTACAACCCCTGGCCAGGGGTGATGGACAATGTGCCGGCCGCGAAAGGTTACTCGGGCGGTTTCATGGCCGAGCTGATGGCCAAGGACCTGGGCCTGGCCCAGGAGGCCGCCCAAACCACCGGCAGCAGCACGCCGATGGGCGCCCTGGCCCTGCAGCTGTACCGCCTGCTGCTCAAGCAGGGTAACGGCAAGCTCGACTTCTCGGCGGTGCAGAAGCTGTTTGTGGAATAAGCGCAGCCCGCTGATCACGCTACGACTGACGTCGATTTCCACGGCCCATGCCCCAGAAAAGCAAAAGCCCCGAAAACTCTACTGTTTTCAGGGCTTTTGCATTGGGTCTGGCGGTGAAGGAGGGATTCGAACCCTCGATACGGTTTCCCGTATACACACTTTCCAGGCGTGCTCCTTCAACCGCTCGGACACTTCACCGGATCTCGGCAAACCGGTCTGGTCTGTCGAGGCGCGCTAATGTAGCCGCAGACACTTTCGAATGCAAACTTTTTTTCAGTCTATTCATGCGCTTATGGGGTGCCCGGCGGTTTCGCCTCGAAACGCTGAGCGCCGAACAGCAGGAACCCCAGCGAGACGAACAGACTGAACAGGAATAGCTGGACCACCCCCGAAGCGCTGTGACTGTAGGTGCTTTCGGCCAGACCGATCAGAACTATCAGTAAGCCAAACAGTGTGACACGGGAAAATGCTCGCATAGGGTCTCCTCGAATGGCGCTTACCCTAGCCACTGAGCGGTTACGCCACCAATTGAGACAGCCCATGGGGGCCATAGCCAAGCAGTCGAGGGTGACCCTGCAGTCAGTCAAAGCGCTTTACCCCTGCGTTCCGGCTGGGTAACGTCAGCGCCACTTCCATACCCGGACTAGGACTTGCGCCATGAGCGAACTGATCAGCTACCAACTCGACGACGGCATCGCCACCCTGACCCTCAATAACGGCAAGGTGAACGCCATTTCCCCGGATGTGATCAGCGCGTTCAACGCCGCGCTGGATCAAGCCGTGCAAGATCGTGCCGTAGTGATCATCACCGGCCAGCCGGGCATCCTCTCCGGCGGCTACGACCTGAAGGTGATGACCTCCGGCCCGCAGAACGCCGTGGCACTGGTCACCGCCGGCTCCACCCTGGCCCGCCGCATGCTCGCCCACCCGTTCCCGATCATCGTCGCCTGCCCGGGCCATGCCATCGCCAAGGGCGCGTTCATCCTGCTCTCGGCCGACTACCGTATCGGCGTCGAAGGCCCGTTCAACATCGGCCTGAACGAAGTACAGATCGGCATGACCATGCACCACGCCGGCATCGAACTGGCCCGTGACCGCCTGCGCAAGTCCGCCTTCCACCGTTCGGTGATCAATGGCGAAATCTTCAATCCGCAAGATGCCATGGACGCCGGCTTCCTCGACAAGGTGGTACCGGCCGAGCAGTTGATGGCCACCGCCGTCGCCGCTGCCCAGCAGCTGAAGAAGATCAACATGACCGCGCACAAGAACACCAAGCTGAAGGTACGCAAGGCGTTTCTGGAAACGCTGGATAAGGCCATCGAGCTGGATCAGCAACACCTGGGCTGATACCCCCGCGCCACCGACAAGCCCGGCCCAGTGCCGGGCTTTTCATTTGCTCCGAACGCCGCGGAAACGCCCGGCAACAACCTCTGATCGGCGTCAATTGCCGAAAATAGTGCACGCCCGTACACTGCGCGCCTTTTTGTCTGCCTGAAGGCTTACCGATGCTTTTCCTTGCGCGCATGTTTTTGATGGGGCTGCACTTCGTTCTTGCCGGTGTGCTCGGCCTGGTGCTCGGCCTGTGCCGTCCGTTCAATCCGGACAACAGCCGCCTGTGCGCGCGCCTGTATTCGCTACCGGCCCTGTGCATGCTGCGCATCAAGCTCAAGGCCGAGGTTAGTAGCCTGTTCGGCCAGGATCGTCCCTGTGTGATCGTGGCCAACCACCAGTCCAACTACGACCTCTATGTGCTGGGCCGCGTGGTGCCACCGCGCACCGTCAGCATTGGCAAGAAGAGCCTGAAATGGGTGCCCTTCTTCGGCCAGCTGTACTGGCTGGCGGGCAATGTACTGATCGACCGGGGCAACGGCCAAAAGGCCAAGCAGGCCATGCTGCAGACCACCGAAGCCCTGCAGCAGCGCGATACCTCGATCTGGGTATTCCCCGAGGGTACGCGCAACCAGGGCAAGGGCCTGCTGCCCTTCAAGAAGGGCGCCTTCCAGATGGCCATCGCCGCTGGCGTGCCGATCATTCCAGTCTGTGTCAGCACCTACGCCGGGCGTTTCAAGCTCAACCGCTGGAGCAGCGGAAAGGTGATGATCCGCTCGCTGCCGGCTATCCCGACGCTGGGGCTGACCCTCGATGATCTGCCGCAACTGATGGAACGATGCCAGCTCATGATGCGCGAATGCATCGAGCAGCTCGACAGTGCGGTAGGCACCAAGGCTGCAGTCTGACGCGAGAGGCCCGGCATGTTCCGGGCCTTTTCTTTGCGGGTTAAGCTTCGGTATCAAAGAACGAGGAGGCTCCATGGGTCAGGTCGTTGCCGCCGCCGCTTACCACAAAGGCAAGAAAGTCGCCGATATCGCCCTCAACCAGGGCCATGAGTGGGCTTCGCAGCCCGAGCACTTCGTCTGGATTGGTCTACGCGACCCCGACAGCAGCCAACTGCACACCCTGCAGCAGCAGTTCGGCCTGCATGAGCTGGCCATGGAAGACGCTATCGCCCAGCACACCCGCCCCAAGCTGGAAACCTTCGGCGACGCCCTGTTCATGGTGCTTTACTCGCCGATCCGCCGGGCCGAGGGGCGTCTGGAGTTCGTCGAGACCCAGCTATTCGCCGGCAAAGGCTATGTGATCAGTGCGCGCTACGGCGATTCGGCGCCCTACTCCAGCGTGCGCCAGCGCTGCGAGGCACGACCGCTGCTGCTGGAGCATGGCGAGGACTTCGTGCTCTATGCCCTGCTCGCCTTCGTGATCGAGAACTACCGGCCGCTGCTGGACCGCATTCACAGCGAATTGGAGGACATCGAGCAGACCGTGTTAAAGCGCCCGCTGGCCCAGGCCGATGTCGAGCGCATCCACAGCCTGCGTCGCGACCTGCTCCGCCTGCGCCGCCAGGTCGCGCCGCTCTCGGAAATCTGCCAGGAACTGCAGCAGCTCGACTTTCCCTTCATCGACAAGCACATGCGCCCGTACTTCCGCGACATTGCCATCCACGTCAGTCGTTTACTGGAAGACCTCACCGGCCTGCGGGAAATGGCCGATCACGCCATCGAAATCGGCCTGCTGCTGGAGGCTTCCAGGCAAAGCCTGACCCAGCGCAAATTCGCCGCCTGGGCGGCCATCCTCGCCTTCCCCACTGCAGTGGCTGGGATCTATGGGATGAACTTCCAGAACATGCCGGAGCTGACCTGGCATTACGGCTATTTCGGCGTGCTTGGCCTGATTGGCATGGGCTGCGTCGGACTGTTTGCCAACTTCAAGCGCCTGGGCTGGCTGTAGCAACCTGGGCAGATTCGGGTAGAAACCCAAAGCATGAAGCCCAGCTCAAGACCTGGCTGGGCTGCAAAACGGTCTACCCGGCGACGCCTGCGGCTCAGGCGCTTTGCACGCCTTTGCCCTGGGCCACGAAACGCATCATCCACTCGGCCACCGTGGTGCCTTGGTGATCGTGTTCCAGGCTCTCTACCGCCTTGCTGTAGACCGGCTCACCGATGCACTTCTGGCGAATATCGAGCAGGGTGCGCGAGTAGTCGTGGATAAACTCGGGGTGGCCCTGGAAGCACAGCACCTGTTCACCGATGCAATAGGCCGCAACCGGACAGAACTCGCTCGAGGCCAACAGGGTGGCGTTCTCCGGCAGTGAGGTGACCTGATCCTGGTGACTGATCAGTAGCGTCAGGCGCTCCAGCGCCGGGGTCATCCACTGCGCCTGCTGCTTGATCTCGTAGTGATGGATGCCCACGCCCCAGCCCTGCGCGGCCCGCTCACTGCGGCCGCCGAGGAGCAGCGCGAGCAACTGATGACCGAAGCAGATACCGAGCAGCTTGTCGCCATTCTCATAGCGCTGCAGCAGATAGGTCTTGAGGGTCTGAATCCACGGATCACTGCCAAAGGAGTCGGCTTTGCTGCCGGTTACCAGGTAGGCGTCATAGCGCTCGTCGTCAGCCGGATACTCGCCCTGCACCACGTTGAACACCTCGAAGCTGGCCGCCAGCGGCTGCTTGGAGAACAGGCGTTCAAACATGCGGCCGTAGCCCTGGTATTGGTCGATAAGTTCGGGGCGGAGTACATCGGTTTCCAGAATGCAGATGCGCAGTGACATTGAGTGGATTACCTGAGGCGACCTGGGTGGTTGAGAAGGCGCCTAGCGTGCATCGAAGGTGTCTGGAACGCAATATCCACGGGGCTTTCCGATGAAATCTGGCGATCTCCGGCAACTATCACTGTCTTCGATAGGCATCATGCCGAGCATTCACTTCTGTTGATGGCGGTGCTCGGCAAAGATGCTGCCACAGCCCCCATCACAGAGGAAAAACAGCATGAGCAGTTTCGCCGCCATCGCCAGCCTGATTGCCGCCTCCGCCTTCCACAGCGTACCGACGCCCACCCAACAGCAGGCCCGCGCCCGCCAATGAGTCACTGCGGCATTCGCCACGGAGGTCTTGTCATGTCCATCACCGAAGCCTTTTCCAACACCAGCACCTACGGCATCACCTACGTCAGCCTGAGCGAGTCGGGCCTGCACTTCGAGTCCGAGGCGGCCGTGCACACCGAGGATGGCGACCTGCTGACCCTGCGCATGCCCACCCGGCAGAGCGAGAAATTGGCGATCCACTCCGTGATCTGCCTGCAGAACGGCTGGTGCCAGGCAGCATAAGGCGCAACGCGCCTATCCGCTCGACGCTGCAGAACGCGGAAACGAAAAAGCCGGCTTAGGCCGGCTTCCTCGTCAACCGCGCAAACCTCAGAAGGCCTCGCCCTTGGCCGCCTTCTCCAGCAGCAGCGCCGGCGGCAGGAAGCGTTCTCCGTACTGCTCGGCCAGGTACTGGGCACGGGCAACGAAGTCCTTCACCCCATACTGGTTGATGAACTGCAACGCCCCGCCGGTCCAGGCGGCGAAGCCGATGCCGAAGATCGAGCCGATATTGGCGTCGGCCACCGACTTCAGCACGCCCTCCTCCACGCAGCGCACCGTCTCGATGGCCTGGATAAACAGAATGCGGTCGCGCACGTCCTCCTGGGAGATCTGCGCATCGGCCTTCTCGAAGCGCGCCTTGAGCTGTGGCCACAGGTGCTTCTTGCCGCCCTCGGGGTAATCGTAGAAGCCACCACCGGCGGCCTTGCCCGGACGCTTGTACTCCTTGAGCATCAGGTCGATCACGGCAAACGCCGGATGTTGCGGAATCTGTTTGCCCTCGGCGGCCAAGTCAGCCACGGTCTGCTGGCGGATATGGTCCATCAGGCTCATCGACACTTCGTCACTGATCGCCAGCGGGCCCACCGGCATGCCGGCCTTGCGTGCCTCGGCCTCGATCATCGCCGCGCTGACACCCTCGCCGAGCATGGCGATGCCCTCGTTGGTGAAGGTGCCGAACACCCGCGAGGTGAAGAAGCCGCGGCTGTCCTCGACCACGATCGGGGTCTTCTTGATCTGCAGCACATAGTCGAAGCCGCGCGCCAGCGTCTCATCGCTGGTTTTGGCGCCACGGATGATCTCCACCAGCGGCATCTTGTCGACCGGGCTGAAGAAGTGCAGGCCGATGAACTTGTCCTGCTTCTGCACCGCCGTGGCAAGGCCGGTGATCGGCAGGGTCGAGGTGTTGGAGGCGATCACCGCATCCGGCAGCGCGGCGGCCTCGGCGGCGGCGTTGACCTTGGCCTTGAGGGCGCGATCCTCGAACACTGCCTCGATGATCAGGTCGCAGCCTTCGAGGTCGGCGTCACTGGCGGTCGGCTTGATCCGCGCCAGGAAGGCGTCGCGCTTGTCGGCGGTCATGTGGCCTTTGCTGACCTTCTTGTCGAGCAGCTTGGCCGAGTAGGCCTTGCCCTTCTCGGCGGCCTCGATGGATACGTCTTTCAGCACCACCTCGATGCCAGCGGCCGCCGACACATAGGCGATGCCGGCGCCCATCATGCCGGCACCGAGCACGCCGACCTTCTTGGTCACGTACGGCGGGATGCCCTGCGGGCGCGAGCTGCCGGCGTTGATCTCGTTCAACTGGAACCAGAAGGTGCCGATCATATTCTTCGCCACCTGGCCGGTGGTCAGCTCGGTGAAGTAGCGCGCCTCGATGATCTGCGCGGTGTCGAAATCGACCTGGGCGCCCTCGACGGCGGCGCACATGATCTTCTCCGGCGCCGGGAAGCAGCCCTTGGTCTTGTCACGCAGCACGCTCGGGGCGATGGCCAGCATCTGCGCCACGGCCGGGGTGCTCGGCGTGCCGCCGGGGATCTTGTAGCCCTTGGTGTCCCACGGCTGCACGGCACTCGGGTTGGCGGCAATCCAGGCGCGCGCCTTGCTCAGCATCTCGTCCGGGGTCGCGGCGATGTCGTGGATCAGGCCGGCCTTGAGCGCGGCGTCCGGGCGCACCTTCTTGCCTTCGGCCAGGTACGGCAGCGCCTTCTCCAGGCCGAGCAGGCGCACCATGCGCACCACACCGCCACCACCCGGCAGCAGGCCGAGGGTCACTTCCGGCAGGCCCAGCTGCACGCTGGAATTGTCCAGGGCGATACGGTGGTGGCAGGCCAGGCAGATTTCCCAGCCGCCGCCCAGGGCGGCGCCGTTGATCGCGGCCACCACCGGCTTGCCCAGGGTCTCCAGGCGGCGCAGCTGCCCCTTGATGTTGAGGATCATGTCGTAGAACGACTTGGCGTCGGCCTTGGTGACCTTGATCAGTTCGTTGAGGTCGCCGCCGGCGAAGAAAGTCTTCTTCGCCGAGGTGACGATAACGCCGGCGATGGAGTCCTTCTCGGCCTCCAGGCGATCCACGGTGGCACCCATGGCCTCGCGGTACACCGCGTTCATGGTGTTGGCGCTCTGGCCGGGCATGTCGATGGTCAGGACGACGATATTGTCCTGGCCCTTTTCGTAACGGATGGCGTCAGTCATTGCATTCACTTCCCAAATGTTCGGGGAGCGCTTCAGGGGCGTCACGAGCGAAGGTCAGGCTAGGCGGAAATCATTCGGAAAGCGGAGTTTGCTGTAGCAAATGAGCATTTCCGGAGGATTTCCAACAACGCATGACCGAGCGCAGTAGCCCGTGATAGCTCCTTAAAGACGTTCGATGATGGTCGCGATACCCATGCCGCCGCCGACACACAGCGTGGCCAGGCCGTAGCGCAGCTCGCGCTTCTCCAGCTCGTCGAGCAGGGTGCCGAGGATGGCGCAGCCGGTAGCGCCCAGCGGGTGGCCCATGGCGATGGAGCCGCCGTTGACGTTGACCTTGCTCTCCGGCACGCCCATGTCCTTCATGAACTTCATCACCACCGAGGCGAAGGCCTCGTTGACCTCGAACAGGTCGATGTCCTCCACCGACAGGCCGGCCTTGGCCAGCGCCTTGCGGGTGGCCGGCGCCGGGCCGGTGAGCATGATGGTCGGGTCGGTGCTGGTCACGGCGGTGGCGACGATGCGCGCACGCGGCTTGAGGCCCAGCTCCTTACCTTTGGCTGGAGAGCCGATCAGCATCAGCGCCGCGCCATCGACGATGCCGGAGCTGTTGCCCGGGGTATGCACGTGCTCGATGCGCTCGACGTGCGAATACTTGCGCAGGGCGGTGGCGTCGAAGCCCATCTGCCCCATCATCTCGAAGCTCGGCTTGAGCTTGCCCAGGCCCTCCAGCGTGGAATCGCCGCGGATGAATTCGTCGTGGTCGAGCAGGACGATGCCGTTCTGATCGGTCACCGGGATCAGCGACTTGGCGAACGAGCCATCGGCGCTGGCACGTGCGGCCTTCTGCTGCGAGCGCAGGGCGAAGGCGTCGACGTCGCTGCGACTAAAGCCTTCGAGGGTGGCGATCAGGTCCGCGCCCACGCCCTGCGGCACGAAGTGGGTGTGCATATTGGTCGCCGGGTCCATCGCCCAGGCGCCGCCGTCCGACCCCATGGGGATGCGCGACATGGACTCCACGCCGCCGACCACCACCAGGTCCTCGAAGCCCGAGCGCACCTTCATCGCGCCCATGTTCACCGCCTCCAGCCCCGAGGCGCAGAAGCGATTGAGCTGCACACCGGCCACGCACTCGGCCCAGTCGGCGGCCAGCACGGCGGTCTTGGCGATGTCGGCGCCCTGGTCGCCCACCGGGGTCACACAGCCCAGCACCACATCGTCGACCTGGGCGGTATCCAGGCGGTTACGCTGCTCCAGGGCCTTGAGCAGGCCGACCACCAGGTCCACCGGCTTGACGCTGTACAGCGCGCCGTCCTTCTTGCCCTTGCCGCGCGGGGTGCGCACGGCGTCGAAAATATATGCTTCGGTCATGACGTCCTCGGTGCATGGCAGCGGCAAATGCCGGGTCGCCCTACCTTAAATCCACGCCCCATGGACTCAATGACCGATGCGCTCAGGTCCATTGACCGTTCGGCTCAGACGAGCGGTCGTCATCGACCACCCATCCGCCTGCAGAGCGCGAAGGCTCTGGCTCAAGGCCTGCTGCACGGGCGCCAGCCCACCGCAATAACCAACTTGTACAACCAAGCGCTTTGTAGAAGCCAAGTGGTCTAAGCCAAGTGTGACCGCGCCCCTAGCATTACTCATGCAAGGTGCCGTCGCCGGGTTCTGCCGGGACGGCTTTTTTATCTGCGCCACGGTGTGGTGCCCCGCTCGCAGCCTGGCGCTGTCAGCAACGGCCGAAGCACCAACAAGAACAAAGGCAGTAGCGTCATGATCAAACAAGCCAAGTACCGGCAGGCGAGCCTGATCGTCCTTGCCACCACCGTCATCCTGATCCTGCCCAACGTGAGTCGCCTGGTCAGCTGATCATTCTTCCCCCGCCGTAGCCCGAAGCCGTAGTGCTCGGGCTGCGGAACAACCCACTCGGAGACTGTGCTAGCGTGAGCGTTCGACGCCTCATGAGGTCTCCTGTCATGCGCCATTTCCTGCTTTGCCTCAGCCTCGCGCTGAGCCCGCTGGCCACCCAGGCCGGCGACATCGATTCCGCCGCCGCCCTGCACGCCCTGGCCCAGCCCGGTGCCGTGCTGATCGACGTACGCTCCCCGGACGAATTCGCCAGCGGCGCCTTGCCCGGCGCGAAGCTCATTCCCCACGGTGACATCGCTGCACGCATCAGCGAAGTCGCGCCAGACAAGCACGCTCCGATCGTCCTCTACTGCCGCAGCGGCCGCCGTTCCAGCGTCGCCCAGGACGAACTGCAGGCGCTGGGCTACACCCAGGTGATCAACGCGGGCGGTTACGAGACATTCAAACTGGCCCGCGACAACCACACCGAGAGCCCTACATGCACCCACTGCTGAGCCGCCTGCTGCTAGGCGCCACCCTGCTCGCCCCACTGGCCCAGGCCGGTGAACTCAAGCTGGAGCTGCCCCAGGGCAGCCGCAGCTGGAGCACGGCAGAACTGCTAAGCCACCCGCAGGCGCAGCAGATCGAAATCGCCGCCGACGTGGCCTACAAGCGCGCCATGACCTACCGCGCCGTGCCACTGGCGGCCCTGCTCGACGGCGTGCAGCCCGGCGATCACCTGCAAGCCTTGGCCCTGGATGGCTTCGCCGCCGAACTGCCCGCCGCGCCCCTGCTGAGCAGCCAGGGCGCGCGCGCCTGGCTGGCAGTGGAAGATCCGGCGCAGCCCTGGCCGGCACTCTCCAGGAACAAGCCCAGTGCCGGGCCGTTCTACCTGGTGTGGCAGAACCCCGAGGCCGCGCAGATCGGCCCGGAGCAGTGGCCGTTCCAGGTGTCCACCCTGCGCCTGCTGGCGCCAGTGGCGCAGCGCTTCCCCGCCCTGCTGCCGGCCGCCGATGCCAGTGCCGAGGTGCAGTCGGGGTTTGCGGTGTTCCAGAAGAACTGCCTGGCCTGTCATCGGCTGAATGGCGCGGGGGATTCGCAGTTCGGGCCGGATCTGAATATTCCGCATAACCCGACGGAGTATTTCGCGGGGGATTTCTTGCGGCAGTACATTCGGGACCCGCAGAGTATGCGGAGGTGGCCGCAGGGGCGGATGCCAGGTTTCAGCAGGGCGGTTTTGAGTGATCAGGAACTGGCAGCATTGATGGGATATCTGGGGCACATGGCCAAGCACAAGACCATTCAGTGACTGATTTACAGCAGCGCAAGCAGTTTCATGCAGGAAGCCCGGAGCAGCCCTAAACCAAGCACGCCACCAACACGGAGCCAAGCGCAGGCCTGATTCCTTGACGGAGGCCGGCCATCCGGGAGCCAGCCCGGCAGGGCGAAACCCATGCCGGGCCAACACGGAAACCACTGCGATACGCAACAGCCTGGTTACCCACTCAGTCGTTCCCCAAGGCAATAAGCCCCACTGCAAAAGCGACGTTCTTGTTACTCTCCAGCACTCCCCAGGCTGCCCCGGAACCCCACATGCCCCGTCGCTCGACCACCTTCCGCCTGCTCCGCGCCCTGCTGCTGTTTCTCGCCCTCATCCTCATCGCCCTGCTCGCCGCCAGCCTCTGGCAGCAACGCGAGCGCATCGACACGGCCGAGCTGTTCGAACGGGCCAAGGCCTATGACGCGCGCATCGTGCGCGACAGCTGGGGCGTGCCGCATATCTTCGGCGCGCGCGACAGCGACGTGGCCTTCGGCTTCGGCTATGCCCATGCCGAGGACGACTACGCCACCATCCAGGACGTGACCATGGCCGTGCGCGGCCGCCTGGCCATGAGCAAGGGCAGCGAGGCGGCGCCGGGCGATTACGTGGTCAGCCTGCTGAACATCTGGCCCACCGTGCGCGCCCGCTACGAGCGCGATCTGCCCGCCGATGTGCGCGCCGTCATGCAGGCCTATGCCGACGGCGTGAACCTGTATGCCGCGCAGCACCCGGACAAGGTCGTGGCTTCGGCGCTGCCGATGACCGGCGAAGACGTGGCGGCCGGCTTTCTGTTCAAGATGCCGTTCTTCTATGGCCTGGATAAGACCCTCAAGCAGGTCTTCGAGGGCAAGACCGAGCTGGTCAAGACGCCTACCGGCTCGAACGGCGTGGCGGTGGCACCGAGCCGCTCCAGCGATGGCGTCACCCGCCTGCTGGTCAACTCGCACCAGCCCTACACCGGCCCGGTGGCCTGGTATGAGGCCGTACTGCAGAGCGACGAAGGCTGGCATGTGGCCGGCGGTTTCTTCCCCGGCTCGCCCTTCCTGCTGCACGGCCACAACCAACACCTGGGCTGGGCCAACACGGTCAACGCCCCGGACCTGGCCGACGTCTATCAGCTGACCATCAACCCCGACAACCCCGACCAATACCGCCTGGACGGCCAGTGGCGCGACCTGCAGCAATCCACCGCCTGGCTGTGGGTGAAGCTGTGGGGTCCGCTGCTGGTGCCTGTGCCGAAAACCGTCTGGCGCTCTGAACACGGGCCGGTGCTGCGCACCGAGCACGGCGATTTCGCCCTGCGCTACGCCGGCATGGATGAAATCCGTGGCGGCCTGCAGGTCTATCGTCTGAACAAGGCGCGCAACCTGGCCGAGTGGCAGGCCGCGATGGCGCTGCAGGCGGTACCCGCGCTCAATTACCTGTACGCCGATGAGCGCGGCAATGTCGGCTACGTCTACAACGGCATGTTCCCCAACCGCACAGTCGATATCGACTGGAGCGGCACCCTGCCCGGCGACCGCAGCGACCTGATCTGGCAGGGCTACCTGCCGGCCGAGCGCACGCCGCAGCTGTGGAACCCCACCTCCGGGCTGCTGTTCAACGCCAATGCCACGCCCTTCCATGCCAGCGAGGCTGGTGACGACCTGCGCCCGCAGGACTTCCCCGCGAGCATGGGCATCCAGACCAACATGACCAACCGGGCCCTGCGCCTGCAGGAAACCTTCGGCGCCGACCGCTCGATCAGCCGCGAGGAGTTCCGCCAGTACAAGTACGACCTGCGCTACAGCGAGCGCTCGGCGCTGGTCGCCAGCGTGCAGCAAATGCTGGCGCTGGACGCAGCGGACGATGAGGAACTGCGCGCAGCGCAGGCCCAGCTCAGGCAGTGGGATTACAACAGCGAGCGGGCCAATCGCGGCGCCGCCCTGGCCCTGCTCGCCACCACTCCGGTGATCCGCGCCCAGGAGGCCAAGCTGCCGGAACCCGACCTGCGCGAGTCCCTGCTCACCGCCGCCAGGACGCTCAAGCAGCACTTCGGCCGCCTCGACCCCGAGTGGGCCGAGGTCAACCGCATCGTGCGCGGGGAAACCAACCTGGCGCTGGACGGCTCATGGGACAGCCTGCGCTCGGTGTGGGGCGAAGCGCAGGAGGATGGCACGCTCAAGGCCGTGGCCGGCGACACCTACATCCTGTTCGTCGAATGGGACCAAAACGGCAAGCTCAGCAGCGACAGCATCCACCAGTTCGGCAGCGCCACCCTCGACAGCCAGTCGCCGCACTATGCCGACCAGGTGCCGGAGTTCGTCGAGATGAAGACCAAGCCGGTGTGGTTCACCGAGGAGCAGCTGGCCGGGCATATCCAGCGCGAGTATCGGCCGGCAGCCTCGGTGCAGGCAAAGTAAGCAGGCTGTTTATTCGGGGTGGAAACTCACTGCGTGCGTTTCCACCCCATACAGTTGCAGACCGCTCCTAGCTGGAAAGCCCTGCGGCTCTAGCCCGCGCCGCATGCAGCTTCTTGTAGCTCTCGACCAGGCGCAGGTGCCTATCTAGGCCCTCCAGCTGCAGGCTGGTCGGGGTCAGTCCGTAGAAACGCACACTGCCGTTCACCGAGCCGATGGCCGCGTCCATCCGTTCGTTGCCGAACATGCGGCGGAAGTTGGCCTCGTAGTCGGCCAGCTCCAGATCGTCGTCCAGCTGCACTTCCAGCACCACGTTGAGCGCCTGGTAGAACAGGCCGCGCTCGACGGTGTTGTCGTTGTACTGCAGGAAGGCCTCGGTCAGCGCCTTGGCCTCGTCGAACTTCTTCAGCGCGAGGTAGATCAGCAGCTTGAGCTCGAGAATGGTCAGCTGGCCCCACACGGTGTTGTCGTCGAACTCGATACCGATCAGCGTGGTGATGTCGGTGTAGTCGTCGACCTCGCACTGCTCCAGGCTCTTGAGCAGGCTCTTCAGGCGCAGGTCGCTCAAGCTGTGCAGGTTGAGGATGTCGGAGCGGAAGATCAGCGCCTTATTGGTGTTGTCCCAGATCAGGTCCTCGACCGGGTAGATCTCCGAGTAGCCCGGCACCAGGATGCGGCAGGCGTTGGCGCCGAGGTCGTCGTACACCGCCATGTACACCTCCTTGCCCATGTCCTCGAGGATGCCGAACAGGGTCGCCGCTTCCTGAGCGTTGGACTCTTCGCCGTGGCCAGAGAAGTCCCACTCGACGAACTCGTAGTCGGCCTTGGCGCTGAAGAAGCGCCAGGACACCACGCCGCTGGAGTCGATGAAGTGCTCGACGAAGTTGTTCGGCTCGGTCAGCGCCTGGCTCTCGAAGGTCGGCTGCGGCAGGTCATTGAGGCCCTCGAAGCTGCGGCCCTGGAGCAGTTCGGTGAGGCTGCGCTCCAGCGCCACCTCGAAGCTCGGGTGCGCGCCGAAGGAGGCGAACACGCCGCCGGTGCGCGGGTTCATCAGGGTCACGCACATCACCGGGAATTCGCCGCCGAGCGAGGCATCCTTGACCAGCACCGGGAAGCCCTGCTCCTCCAGGCCTTTGATCCCGGCGACGATGCCCGGGTACTTGGCCAGCACCTCCTGCGGCACGTCCGGCAGGGCCAGTTCGTTCTCCAGGATCTCGCGCTTGACCGCGCGCTCGAAGATTTCCGACAGGCACTGCACCTGCGCCTCGGCCAGGGTGTTGCCGGCACTCATGCCGTTGGACAGGTACAGGTTCTCGATAAGGTTGGACGGGAAGTACACCGTCTCGCCGTCCGACTGGCGCACGAAGGGCAGCGAGCAGATGCCGCGCGCCTTGTTGCCCGAGTTGGTGTCGTACAGGTGCGAGCCGCGCAGCTCGCCGTCCGGGTTGTAGATGGCCAGGCAGTAGTCGTCGAGGATTTCCTCAGGCAGCGCATCCTTCGGCCCCGGTTTGAACCAGCGCTCGTTCGGGTAATGGACGAAGTCGGCATTGGCGATCTCCTCGCCCCAGAACTGGTCGTTGTAGAAGAAGTTGCAGTTCAGCCGCTCGATGAACTCGCCCAGCGCCGAGGCCAGCGCGCTTTCCTTGGTTGCACCCTTGCCGTTGGTGAAACACAGCGGCGACTGCGCGTCGCGGATATGCAGCGACCAGACGTTGGGCACGATGTTGCGCCAGGAGGCGATCTCGATCTTCATCCCCAGCTCGGCGAGGATGCCGGACATGTTGGCGATGGTCTGTTCCAGCGGCAGATCCTTGCCGAGGATGCGCGTGCCCTCGCCCTCGGTCAGCGCCGGGATCAGCAGGGCCTGGGCGTCGGCGTCCAGGTTGGCCACTTCTTCGATGACGAAGTCGGGGCCGGTCTGCACCACCTTCTTCACCGTGCAGCGGTCGATGGAGCGCAGGATGCCCTGGCGATCCTTGTCGGAAATGTCCGCCGGCAGTTCGACCTGGATCTTGAAGATCTGCTTGTAGCGGTCTTCCGGGTCGACGATGTTGTTCTGCGACAGGCGGATATTGTCGGTGGGGATGCCCCGCGTCTGGCAGTACAGTTTGACGAAGTAGGCCGCGCACAGCGCCGAGGACGCCAGGAAGTAGTCAAACGGCCCCGGCGCCGAACCATCGCCCTTGTAGCGGATGGGCTGATCGGCGATCACCGTGAAGTCATCGAATTTGGCTTCGAGACGCAGGTTGTCGAGAAAGTTGACCTTGATTTCCATGGGGGTACCGGGCACGGGTAAGACGAAAGGTCGCCATTATCCGGCTTTTCGCCGGGAAGTCTTGCCCGACCGACGCGCAGGCTTCTGCACAACGCGCAATAACACATGAAAAGAGGCCAGCTGGCCTCTTTTCGCATCACGCTGCCGCTGGCGTTCTGCCCGAGCGGCGCTTGCGGTACTAGTCTCGCAGCAGTTCATGCCGCACTCGTGGTGCCAGCAACTCGCCGGCAACCGCCAAGGCACCAATCGCACCAGCGATCCAATACCAGCGGGCAATCGGATCGAAGCCCAGCCAGCCCAGCGCGTGCAGGAACACGATGCCGATCAGCACCGGGCTGACGTAGCGCACCATGAACAGCCACAGCGCGTAACCCAGCGGCGGCAGGTTCAGTTCGTCGCGCATCACCTCGCTGCGCAGGCAGTAGCCGGCGAGGATCACCATGCCGATGCCACCCAGCGGCATCATCCAGCGCGAGGTCAGGTAGTCCAGCCAGTCGAACAGGTTCTTGCCGCCTGGCGTCCAGCCGGCCATGACGTTGAACGACAGCATGGCCAGCAGGCTGATCAGCAGCAGCACCACGCCGGCGCCGGTGGCGGCCTTGATCCGGCTGATGCCGTGCTTCTCGTTGAGGTAGGCGACAGTGGCCTCGATCAGGGAAATCGCCGAGGTCAGCGCGGCGATGGAGACCATGGCGAAGAACAGCACGCCGAAGAAGGTGCCGAACGGCATCTGCTGGAAGGCCAGCGGCAGGCTCATGAAGATCAGCCCCGGCCCGGCGCTGGGGCTCAGGCCGTTGGCGAAGATGATCGGGAAGATCGCCAGGCCGGCGAGCAGCGCCACGCAGGTGTCGGCGGCGGCGACGACGAAGGTGGTGCGCGCCACCGACTGACCATCCGGCAGGTAGGAGCCGTAGATGAGGATGGCGCCGGAAGCCAGGCTGAGGGTGAAGAAGGCGTGGCCGAGGGCTGCCAGCAGCGCCTCGCCGGTGATCTTCGAGGCATCGAAGGTAAACAGGAAGTCCACTCCGGCACTGAAGCTGCCGCTGCTGTAGGCATAGCCGACCAGGATCAGCAGCATCACCGCCAGGCCCGGCATCATCCAGCTCACCGAGCGCTCGATGCCCTTCTGCACGCCCTTGGCCACGATGAACAGGGTCAGCAGCGCCACCAGCAGGCTCCAGCCGCCGAGCTGCCAGGGATTGGCGTTGTGCGCCTCGAACACCCCGCCCAGCGTCTCGACGCTGGTGGCAGCGAGGGAGCCATCGAGCATCTTCCAGGTGTAAGCAAAGGCCCAGCTGGCGGCGACCACGTAGAAACACAGGATCATGAAGCCGGCGACCATGGCCATCAGCCCCACGCCGCGCCACAGCGGATGCGCCCCACCCTCGCGGGCGACCCGTGCCACCGCGTCCAGCGGGCTGCCGCGGCCACGGCGACCGAGGGCGATCTCGGTCATCATCACCGGAATGCCGATGGCCAGGATGCACGCCAGGTACATCAGCACGAAGGCGCCGCCGCCGTATTCGCCGGTGATGTAGGGAAACTTCCAGATGTTGCCCAGGCCCACGGCGGAGCCGGTGGCAGCGAGGATGAAGCCCCAGCGCGAGAGCCAGAGGTTCTTCGGTTTTTCACGGGTCATGCGTCACCTGCTTGTTGTTGTGTGTGACTGAGGGAATGCGCCGCCGCACGCCGACGGCGCGGTGCTTGGGTCAGGCGCGGCCGAGCATCTCGCGGGCCATGCGATCGGCGATCGCGGTGGTGGTGGCGCCCTCATGGCGGGCGCGCTGGAAGATCTCCGCCAGGGTCGCCTCGATGCCTTCGATATGCGCCTTGAGCTGCTCGGGGCTGCCGCCGGTGCGCTCGTAGCACACGTCGATAATGCCGCCGGCGTTGATCGCGTAGTCCGGCGCGTACAGGCAGTCGCAGCGACGCAGCTGTTCGGCCAGCTCCGGGCTGGCCAGCTGGTTGTTGGCGGCGCCGGCGATGATCGGCGCGCGCAGCGCTTCCAGGGTCTGCGGGTTGACGATGGCGCCCAGGGCGCAGGGGGCGAAGACGTCGACGTCGAGGCCGAAGATGTCGTGCTGGCTCACCGCCTGGGCGCCCAGCTCCTCGACCGCGCGGCGCTGGTTGGCCTCGAAGATGTCGGTCACCCAGAGTTCGGCGCCGGCGTCCTTGAGGTGTTTGGCCAGGCCGAAGCCGACCTGGCCGACGCCCTGGATCGCCACCTTCAGGCCTTTGAGGTCGTCACGACCGAGGCGATGACGCACCGCCGCGCGAATGCCGACGAACACACCATAGGCGGTGGATGGCGACGGGTCGCCGTCACGGGTACCGCCGCCGAAGGCCTCGCGCTGGCCGGCGCCGGCCACATGGCGGGTGCGCTGGGCCATGATCTGCATCTCGGCCACGCCGGTGCCCGAGTCGGCGGCGGTGATGTAACGGCCGCCGAGCTTGTCGACGAAATCGCCCATGGCCTGGAACAGCGCCTCGCTCTTGCCATTGCGCGGGTCGCCGATGATCACCGCCTTGCCGCCGCCCAGGGGCAGGCGCGCCAGGGCCGATTTGTAGGTCATCCCGCGGGACAAGCGCAGCACGTCGCGCAGGGCTTCCTCGTCGCTGGCGTAGTTCCACATGCGGCAGCCGCCGAGGGCCGGGCCCAGGGTGGTGTCGTGCACGGCGATAATGGCCTTGAGGCCGCTGGCCTGGTCGTGACCGAAGACCACCTGCTCGTGATGGTCGAAGTCGATATGGGTGAAGACGGACATGAGGCTTCCTCGGTGTTCTTGTTGGTTGCGGAATAGATCCTTCTCCCCATGGAAGAAGGTGGCCGGATGAGGGGCAGCACCCTCTCCCCTGCCCTCTCCCGCAAGCGGGAGAGGGAGTACCGATTCCCCTCTCCCATTCATGGGAGAGGGGCTAGGGGAGAGGGCGACTTTTCAGGCGGCCGGCTCGAACAGCTGCACCGCGGCGATTTCGCTGACCAGCAAACGCGCCTTGAGCTGCCTGGCCTGCTCACGCACCTTGGCCACGGCGTGTTCCTTGACGTGGCCGTAGCCGCGGATCTGCTCTGGCAGCTCGGCCAGGGCCACGGCAGTGCGGTAGTTGTCCGGGCGCAGCTCCTTGAGCAGCAGCTCGACCAGCTCTTCGTACTCGCCGATCAGCTCGCGCTCGACCTTGCGCTCCGCGCTGTGGCCGAACGGATCGAGCAGGCTGCCACGCAGGAACTTGAAGCGCGCCAGCACGCCGAAAGCCTTGAGCACCCACGGGCCGAACTCGCGCTTGATCGGCGCGCCGGTGCGCGCGTCGGGCTTGGCCAGCCAGCTCGGCGCCAGGTGGAAGTGCAGGCGGTAGTCGCCCTCAAACTGCGCCTCCAGCTGCTGGCGGAAGCTCGGCTCGCTGTACAGCCGCGCCACTTCGTACTCGTCCTTGTAGGCCAGCAGCTTGAAGTAGTAACGAGCCACCGCGCGGCTCAAGGCCTGGTCGGCGCCGTTGTCGGCCTGGCGCACGCGGGTCACCAGCTCCAGGTAGCGCTGCGCGTAGGCAGCGTCCTGGTAGGCGGTGAGGCGCGCCATGCGGTCGGCGACGATCTCGTCGAAGGTTTCGCAACGCGGCGCATCGGGCGTCTTCGGCTTGGCCAGCTGCTCCACGGCGACCAGGTCATGGGCGGCACGGCGGCCCCAGAGGAATGCCTGCTGGTTGAGCTGGATCGATACGCCGTTGAGTTCGATGGCCTTGTCGATGGCCTCGGCCGACACCGGCACCAGACCTTTCTGGTAGGCATAGCCGAGCATGAACAGGTTGCTGGCGATGGTATCGCCGAGCAGCGCGGTGGCCAGGCGGGTGGCGTCGACGAAGTGGGTCTTGCCCTCGCCCACCGCCTCGACCAGCGCCTCGCGCATCGCCGCGCCGGGCACCTGGGCGTCCGGGTTGCGGGTGAACTCGGCGGTGGCCGCCTCGTGGCTGTTGACCACCGCGTGGGCGATCTTGTCATTCAACTTGGCCAGGGGCTCCTCGCCGGCCGCCACCACCAGGTCGCAGGCCAGCAGCAGGTCGGTTTCGCCGGCGGCGATGCGCACCGCGTAGATATCGTCCTGCTTGGCGGCGATGCGGATATGGCTGATCACCGGGCCGAATTTCTGCGCGAGGCCGGCCTGGTCGAGCACGGTGCAGCCCTTGCCCTCCAGATGCGCGGCCATTCCCAGCAGCGCGCCGACGGTGGTGACGCCACTGCCGCCGACACCCGGCAGCAGAATGTTCCACGGCCGCTCCAGGGTCGGCCGGCGCGGTTCCGGCAACGCCACGAACAACGCCTTGGCGCCGAGCGCCTCGGGCTTGCGCAGGCCACCGCCGTGCACGGTGACGAAGCTCGGGCAGAAACCTTCGACGCAGGAGAAGTCCTTGTTGCAGGCGTTCTGGTCGATCTGCCGCTTGCGCCCCAGCTCGGTCTCCAGCGGCAGCACGGACAGGCAGTTGGACTTCACGCTGCAGTCGCCACAACCCTCGCACACCGCCGGGTTGATGAAGGCGCGCTTCTGCGGGTCGGCCAGCTTGCCACGCTTGCGCCGACGGCGCTTCTCGGTGGCGCAGGTCTGGTCATACAGGATCACCGTGGTGCCCTTGATCTCGCGCAGTTCGCGCTGCACGGCGTCCAACTCGCGGCGGTGATGGAAGGTGACGATGGGCGCGAAGGTGGCGCGGGTCGGGTACTTGTCCGGCTCGTCGCTGACCAGGGCGATGCGCTTCACGCCCTCGGCGTAGACCTGCTGGCTGAGCTGGTCGATGCGCAGCTCGCCGTCGATCGGTTGGCCGCCGGTCATGGCCACCGCGTCGTTGTAGAGGATCTTGTAGGTGATGTTGACCCCGGAGGCCACGGCGGCGCGCAGGGCCAGGTGGCCGGAGTGGAAGTAGGTGCCGTCACCCAGGTTCTGGAAGACGTGCGGGGTGTCGGTGAACGGCGCCTGGCCGATCCAGGTGACGCCCTCGCCGCCCATCTGGGTGAAGGTGTCGGTGTTGCGGTCCATCCACTGGGTCATGTAGTGGCAGCCAATGCCACCGAGGGCGCGGCTGCCTTCCGGCAGCTGGGTGGAGCTGTTGTGCGGGCAGCCCGAGCAGAAGTGCGGGGTGCGCTTGGTGTCATGCTTGGGCGCGGCCAGTGCGGCTTCCTTGGCAGCGAGGAAGGCCAGGCGCTCCTCGATCTGCGGGCTGGTGTAGATCGGCGCGAGGCGCTTGGCAATGACACGGGCGATCATCGCCGGGGTCAGCTCGGCCAGGTTGGGCAGCAGCGAGTTGCCCGCCTCGTCGAACTCGCCCACCACCCGCGGGCGCTTGCCGACCGGCCAGTTGTACAGCTGGCCGGTGAGCTGGTCCTCGATGATGCTGCGCTTCTCCTCGACCACCAGGATCTCGTCCAGGCCCTCGGCGAAGTTGTGCACCGCCACCGGCTCCAGTGGCCAGCTCATGCCGATCTTCAGCACTCGCAGGCCGACCTGGGCGCACAGCTCTTCGTCCAGGCCGAGGTCATCCAGGGCCTGGCGCACGTCCAGATAGGACTTGCCGGTGGTGATGATGCCCAGGCGCGGGTTGGGCGAATCCAACTTGATCTGGTCGAGGTTGTTGGCCAGGGCGAAGGCGCGGGCGGCGTAGATCTTGTACTGGTTGAGGCGCTTTTCCTGGGCCAGGGGCGGATCCGGCCAGCGGATGTGCACGCCGTCTTCCGGCAGCTGGAAGTCGGTCGGCAGCTTGACCTGCACGCGCAGCGGGTCGACGTCCACCACGGCCGAGGAATCGACGTTCTCGGCGATGGTCTTCAGCGCCACCCAGCAGCCGCTGTAGCGCGACAGCTCCCAGCCGAGGATGCCGTAGTCGAGGATTTCCTGAACGTTGGCCGGGTTGAGCACCGGCATCGACGCGGCGATAAAGGCATGTTCGCTCTGGTGGGCGATGGTCGAGGACTTGCAGCCGTGGTCGTCGCCGGCCAGCACCAACACGCCCCCGTGTTTGGAAACCCCCGCCGAGTTGCCGTGCTTGAACACGTCGCCACTGCGATCCACGCCCGGGCCCTTGCCGTACCACATGGCGAACACGCCGTCGTAGCGCGCACCGGGGAACAGGTTGGCCTGCTGGCTGCCCCACACGGCGGTGGCGCCCAGCTCTTCGTTGACGCCCGGCTGGAAGTGGATGTGATTGTCCTGGAGGAACTGCTTGGCTTCCCACAGGCTCTTGTCTAGGCCGCCGAGCGGCGAGCCGCGGTAGCCGGAGATGAAGCAGGCGGTGTTCAGCCCATAGGCCGTATCACGCTGCTTCTGCAGCATGGGCAGGCGGGTCAGCGCCTGGGTGCCGGTCAGGTAAAGCCGGCCAGTGGCTACACGGTACTTGTCGTCCAGACGGATTTCGGCCAGAGACATGGGGCGCTCCTTTTATTCTTGTGTGAGCGAGACGACCTTTCTTGGAGGTCGCCGTGAAACCTGTCGCGGGGTCACCGCAACAGGTCGGATGAGCAAAACTATGACCGAGGAGTTCTGGATTTTTCTTTCTTTTTTCGCAAGCCAAGCGGGATACTGCGCATGAGTTATTCCGCAATGACGAACAAAGAGAAAAAATCATGCAGGAAAAGCTGAGCCCCCTCGACCGCCGCATTCTCCGCCTGCTGCAGCACAACGCCGACCTCTCCGCCGCCGAGATCGCCGAGAAGGTGGAGCTGTCGCAATCACCCTGCTGGCGGCGCATCCACCGCATGCAGGAAGAAGGTCTGATCGAACGCAAGGTCGCCCTGCTCAACCCGCAGAAGCTCGGCCTGGGCATGACGGTGTTCGTCGATATCAAGCTATCGGCCCATGGCCGCAACAACCTGGAAGAGTTCGAGGAAGCGGTGGTCGGCTACCCGCAGGTGCTGGAGTGCCACACCATGGCCGGCGGTTCGGACTACCTGCTCAAGGTGGTGGCCAGGGACATTGCCGACTATGAGCGCTTCCTGCGCGACCATCTGTTGCAGCGGCCGCATGTGCAGGAGGCGCATTCGCATATTGCGATGAGTGTGGTGAAGCGGACTACGGAGTTGCCGTTGGATTGAGATAGCGCCCGCATGAATGCGCTTAGTAGGTAGTCATCCAACAGCCGCAGCTCATTGACGATTGCAAATTACCGTTTACTAGAGTTGAGCAACAGCTAATTTAGACTTGATTCAATGAGCGATTTACGCACTTCAGCGCACAAGCAAAGAAATATAAATGAAATGGAAGAGCAGGAATCTCAGGGAACTCGCCCACATTGTTTGTGGTGATACTGAGCACTTTCGGTATCGATCAAGCAGCTACATAACCGAGTTCTTTCAAGATTGCGACCTGGATTATGCTCACGACGGATCGACCCGATGGGCATGGGTGGCAAGTCGACTAGAGGAAGTGTTGGCCCTACCGCACTCCAGCCCCTCAGTTCCGCCTGATGCTTTCGTCCGAATCATTCGCGCAACTCTCGACAAGGGCGACGCGCAAGACAGTGATCCGGATAGAAGCAAAGCACTTGCTTCACTGAATATTGTGCTAGCACGCGAAGGCTGGGAAGCGTTCTATGACGAGCACGGTATAGGCCAGCTTCGCCACATTGCCACGAACACTGTCGCGCAGATGGCAAATCCACATCGTCCGCTAACTCCAGCGGAGATGGAACGTCGAGAGCAGCTCACCACCTACCTCGGAAAATGCTCCGAAGATGAATTGATTGAGGAAGTGCTGCTGCCGTTGTTCCGTCAGCTTGGATTTCATCGCATCACCGCAGCTGGTCACAAAGACAAGGCATTGGAATACGGCAAGGACGTGTGGATGAAATATACCCTTCCAACCCGCCACGTACTCTACTTCGGTATCCAAGCAAAGAAAGGAAAACTGGACTCAGCGGGCGTCGGCACGGCTGGCTCAGCCAATGTCGCCGAAATACACAATCAAGTGAACATGATGCTTGGGCATGAGATTTTCGATCCAGAACTGAATCGGCGAGTGTTGGTCGACCACGCATTTATCGTCGCAGGCGGTGAGATAACGAAGCAAGCAAGGAACTGGATAGGCAACAAGCTGGACGCTACGAAACGCTCTCAAATTATGTTTATGGACAGGGACGATATTCTCAACTTGTTCATCGTTACGAACCTACCGTTACCCAAAAGTGCTCTGCCTCTTAAGACGGTAATAGCCCCTTTCGACGATGACATACCGTTCTAGAGAATCACTGGGCTAGAAAGGGATATTTTTCAAACCACTGTGTTGTTCGACCTTCCCTTTTCGCCCTTACGGCGAGTCACTTTCTCTTGCGTGGCCAAGAGAAAGTAACCAAAGAGAAGGCCACCCCGGCATCCGGGTCTGGCCTGCGGCCAGACTTCCCTCCCTCCGGTGCCGCTCCGGGGGCCGGCTTACAAGGGCCATCCTTGGCCCTTTAAGCCTCTCGCCGCAGCCATGCGGCTCGTCCCCCTGCGCAACACCTCCACTCGGCCTCCTGACGGGGACTCGGGCTCCGAGGTGCTTGATGGTTTTTGTCGATGCGCAGAACCGCTATCTGTAGGAGGGGCCTTGGCCGCGATGCAGGCAAATTCATGGTGGTCGCGGCCAAGGCCCCTCCTACAGCGTTAGTGCGCATGGTGATGGTCCTGTGTGGGAGCGGCTTTAGCCGCGATATTTGGCAACCGCTGAGTCGCCTGAATCGCGGCTGAAGCCGCTCCCACAAATAGCATGCGATGGTGCTCAGACTTTCAGGCGGCGCCAACCGCCCCTTCAGGAGGGTGAGTGGAATCGTCGTGGAAGGGGTTGAGCGGCATGGATGCCGCGAGAGACGCGATGGGCCAGGGATGGCCCTTCGCGGCGTGCCCCTGGAGCGGCGATGGAGCGAACGAACCCGGAGCGAAGCGGAGGGCCGGATGGCGGGGCAAGCGCTTTTGGTTACTTTTGTCGCGACTGACAAAAGTGACCCGCCCAGCAGGGCGGAACCAATGCTACAGCCAACCCGAAAACCAGCAGCGGCACGAGCCTCAAACTACACCAACTGCAACGGGCAGACGCTGGAACGTCAGAGGCTGCATTCCCACGCAGAGCGTGGGAACGATCAGAACACGAAAACCAGCAGCGGTACGAAATCGCCAAACAACAGAGCAAGAGCAGACGCGCCCTCTCCCTACCCCTCTCCCGTAAACGGGAGAGGGAACTAGAGCACCGCGTCGGGCTGCGCCTCGGGTGCAGCTGCCTTGAAGGCATCCAGCGCCAGGCAACGATCCTCCATCTCCAACAGGCACGGGAAAGCCTCCAGAGAACAGTTAAAGCGCCGCGCGTTATACAGCTGCGGAATCACGCAGGCTTCGAGATACCCCGGCCGATTCCCCAGCGACAGCCCGCCACCGAACACCGCCAACCCCTGCTCCACCGCCGCCAATCCCTTCTCCACCCAATGCCGGTACCAGGCGTTCTTCGCCTCGTCCGAGGCGCCCAGCTCGGCGCTGAGGTACTGCAGCACCCGCAGGTTGTTCAGCGGATGGATATCGCAGGCGATATGCAGCGCCAGGGCACGCACCTGGGCACGCTGGGCGGGATCGGCCGGCAGCAGCGCCGGCACCGGGAACACCTCGTCGAGGTATTCGAGGATGGCCAGCGACTGGGCGATGCGCACCCCGCCGTTGGCCTCGTCCACCAGCAGCGGCACCAGCTCCTGCGGATTCAGCGCCTGGTACTCGGCACCATGCTGCTGGCCGCCGTCCTTGACCAGGTGCACCGCCACCTGGCGGTAGGCCAGGCCCTTGAGGCCCAGGGCGATGCGCACCCGGTAGGCGGCGCTGGAGCGCCAGTAGCCGTAGAGCGTCAGCTCAGTGCTCATAGCGCTCCACCGCCTGGTCGATGGCGCCGAAGATGCTCTGGCCGCTCGCATCGAACATCTCGATGCGCACCCGGTCACCGAACTTGAGGAACGGCGTGGTCGCCTCGCCCTGCTCGACGATTTCCAGCATGCGCTTCTCGGCCAGGCAGCTTGAGCCCGCGCTGCGGTCGTAGTTGGACACGGTGCCCGAGCCGATGATGGTGCCGGCGCCCAGTGGGCGGGTCTTGGCGGCATGGGCCACTAGGGTCGGGAAGTTGAAGGTCATGTCCACGCCGGCATTGGGCTGGCCGAACAACCTGTCGTTGATATGCGAGACCAGCGGCCGATGCACCTTGCCGTCCTTCCAGCTTTCGCCCAGCTCGTCCGGGGTCACCGCCACCGGCGAGAAGCTCGAGGACGGCTTGCTCTGGTAGAAGCCGAAGCCCTTGGCCAGCTCGCCGGGAATCAGGTTGCGCAGCGACACGTCGTTGACCAGCAGCAGCAGGCGGATATGTTCGCCGGCCTCGGCGGCCGTGGCGCCCATCGGCACGTCGTCGGTGATCACCGCCAGCTCGGCCTCCAGGTCGATGCCCCAGGCCTCGTCGGCCAGGCGGATTGGGCTGTGCGGCGGGATAAAGCTGTCCGCCCCACCCTGGTACATCAGCGGGTCGTGCCAGAAGGATTCCGGCATCTCGGCGCCACGGGCCTTGCGCACCAGTTCGACGTGGTTGACGTAGGCGCTGCCGTCGGCCCAGTGATAGGCGCGCGGCAGCGGGCTGTGGCAGTCGGCCTGGTCGAAGACGAAGGCGTCCTCGATCAGACCGTCGTTGAGGCGCTGGTACACCGACTCCAGCAGCGGGCGCTTGATGCCCCAGTCGTCCAGCGCGGCCTGCAGGGTGGCGGCAATCTGCGGCACCTTCACGGCACGGCTCAGGTCGCGGGAGACGACGATCAGTTCGCCGTCGCGGCCTTGGTTGAGTGATGCGAGTTTCATGGGTTGTACCTGTTCATTGAGCTGTTCTCTCCTCTCCCATTTATGGGAGAGGAGCCGGGGCGGGCTGCGTAGGCAGAGGGTGGAGTTGCCTGCCCCCTCTCCCTGGCCCTCTCCCCGAAGGGAGAGGGAATAGTCCGTGCAGTTCTCAGCCTGGTTTCCCCGGCGCACGCCAGGAGTTCACGTATTCGGGCACGTCCACGGCGGCGGCGGTCTCGGCCACCTCCAGCGCGCGGCGGGTGTCGATCATCACCGCCACTTCCTCGGCGAAGGTGGCCGGGTCTTCCTGGGCCTTCTTCAGCGCCTTGGGGTGCGGGCCGTGGGGAAAGCCGCAGGGGTGCAGCGTGACCATGCCAGCCTCGATGTTGTCGCGGCTGAAGAAGTTGCCACGGTGGTAGAACAGCACCTCGTCGTAGTCGTCGTTGTTGTGGAAGAACGGCACCTTGAGCGCGCCGGGGTCGGACTCGACCGGGCGCGGGGTGAAGGTGCAGACCACGAAGCCGTTGGCGACGAAGGTGGTGTGTGCCGATGGCGGCAGGTGGTAGCGGTGGCTCATCAACGGGCGAATGTCGCGCCAGTTGAGGCGCACCACGGTGTTGTCGCCATGCCAGCCCACCGCGTCCAGCGGGTTGAACGGGTAGGTCACGGTGCTGATCTGGTTGCGCCGCTTGATGCGGATCTGCCAGGTGCGCTCGTCCTGCTGGGCCTTGAAGGCGGCGTCGATGCGCGGGTGGTCGAGCACCGCCGGGTCGAAGATCGCCTGCGGGCCGAGCAGGCCCTTGTCCGGCAACTGGTAGGCGCCGTCGGTGTTTTCAATCAGCAGAAAGTGGCTGGGCGCCGTCGGCTCGATGCGCCAGGCAGTGCCGCGCGGGATCACCAGGTAGTCGCCGTCGCGGTACTCCAGGTGGCCGAAGTCGCAGTAAAAGTGCCCAGCGCCGTCGTGGACGAACAGCAGCTCGTCACCGTCGCTGTTGCGCACCAGGTGGTGCATGGCCCCAACGGTCTTCCACACACGCAGCTTCACGTCGGCATTGTGCAGGCACAGTGGCGCTTCCAGCGGGCAATCGCGCTCGCTGGCAATCTTGTTGAAGTTGAAGGCATGCGGGCGCAGCGGACCTTCCCAGTCGACCCAGCCGGTCGGTGGGTGCTTGTGGTGCAGGTGCGCGGTGGGGCCGAAGAAGCCCTCGCGGCCCATTTCCCGCTCGTAGGTGCCTTCGGGAAAGTCACAGTGCGCCTGGCGCGAGTGCTCGCCCTCGCGCAGGGGGAAGCTGATCCATTGGCGGCTCATCGCGGAGCTCCTGTCATGTGTCGAGTTTCGTAGCGAGCGCAGGCCTGGCTAGGCGCCGCTTCGTGAAGGTGCGCAGTTGACATGCCGGTCAATGAGCAACCTGAGCGGAGCGGCAACACCGCCAGGGCAAGCGCAGTAGAAAATCGGCACATGACTACTCCTCGGAGATCACGCCACGCCGCAGTTGGTCTTCCTCGATGGATTCGAACAGCGCCTTGAAGTTGCCTTCGCCGAAGCCCTGGTTGCCCTTGCGCTGGATGATCTCGAAGAAGATCGGGCCGATCACGGTATTGGTGAAGATCTGTAGCAGGATGCCGTCATCACCGGGCGCGCCATCGATCAGGATATTCAGCTCGCGCAGCACGTGGGTCGGTTCGCCGTGGCCGGCCACGCGGCTGTCGACCTTCTCGTAGTAGGTGTCCGGGGTGGTCATGAAGTCCACGCCGTTGGCGCGCAGCTGGCGCACGGTGGCGTAGATATCGTCGGTGGAGAGGGCGATGTGCTGGATGCCTTCGCCGTGGTACTCGCGGATGAATTCCTCGATCTGCGACTTGTCGTCGGCCGACTCGTTGATCGGGATGCGGATCTTGCCGCAGGGCGCGGTCATGGCGCGGGAGAACAGGCCGGTGAGCTTGCCCTCGATGTCGAAGTAGCGGATCTCGCGGAAGTTGGCGATGCGCTCGTAGAAGCCGGACCAGACGTCCATCTGCCCGCGCTTGACGTTATGGGTCAGGTGGTCGATGCACTGCAGGCCGACGGCGTTGTCGTTGGCCGAGCGACCCTCGATGTATTCGAAGTCGACGTCATAGATGGTCTTGTCGCCGTAGCGGTCCACCAGATACAGCAGCGAACCGCCAATACCTTCCACACAAGGGATATTCAACTCGCCGAAATTGGCGTGACTGCCGACCAGCTTGGCGCCCTGCTGCTCGACGTAGGCGGCGGCCTGGGCCGCGTTCTTCACCCGAAAGGCCATGGCGCAGGCGCTCGGCCCGTGCTTCTCGCCGAAGGCGCGCACGTGGCCGGTGGGGCTGCCGTTGAGGACGATGTTGATGTCGTTCTGCTGGAACAGCCACACCTCTTTCGAGCGGTGCTTGGCCGTTTCGGTGAAGCCCATGGCGCCGAATAGCTGGCGCAGCTGCTCGATGCCCTCGGGCGTCGGCGCGGTGAATTCGACGAACTCGAAACCGTCGGTTCCGATGGGATTGTGTTGCTCGATCTTGGCCACGGCGTTCATCCGGCCTCCCTGATTGTTGTTGTGGGCAGTCGCCCGCCGGCTGGCGGTGCGTTTGGACTGCCCTCATCACACCCCCTGGCCGGCGGGCGGACAAGCCAGCGGAACGGGCCAGGCGCGTGGCTTGCTCGTAGCACCCGGCAAGTTTTCCTTACAGATGCTGCCAAGGCACGCCATGACCTGGTCAGGCGTAAGGTTTTCTTGCCAAGGTGGTTCAGTTGGCTGCCAGTCCCGTCGCAAACAGCAGCTCCGCAATCGCCAGCAAGCCGGCCAGTGGCTGCGGCTTGCCGAGGTGATAGCCCTGGGCGAAGTCCACGCCGATCTCGCCAAGGGCTGCCAATACGTCGGCCGTTTCGACGAACTCGGCAATGGTGCGCTTGCCCATGACGTGGCCGATCTGGTTGATCATCTCGACCATGGCGCGGTCGATGGGGTCGCCAAGCAGCTCGCGGACGAAGCTGCCGTCGATCTTCAGGTAGTCCACCGGCAGGTGCTTGAGGTACATGAACGACGACATGCCGGCGCAGAAGTCGTCCAGCGAGAAGCGGCAGCCCAGGGCCTTGAGCTCGTTGATGAAGTGCGTGGCGTCGGCCAGGTTGGCAATGGCCACGGTCTCGGTGATCTCGAAGCAGATCGCCTGCGGCGCCAGCGGCTGCCCGGCCAGTTGCTCGCGCAGGAAGGCGAGGAAGTCAGGGTCGCCGATGCTGGTGCCGGACAGGTTGATCGCGCAGTGCAGCAGCGGCGCGTGCGGGTGTTCGACATGGAAGCGCGCCAGCGCCTGCAGGGTGTGGCGCACCACCCAGCGGTCGATCTGCGGCATCAGGCCGTAGCGCTCGGCGGCCGGCATGAAGCTGCCGGGCGCGATCAGCGTGCCGTCCTCGTCCTGCAGGCGCAGGAGAATCTCCACATGGCCGCCCTCCTCGCCGCTGCGCAGCGGCACGATGGGCTGGGCGTAGAGGCGGAAACGGTTCTCCTCCAGCGCCCGCTGGATGCGCTGCACCCAGCTCATCTCACCGACCCGCTCGGACAGCTCGGTGTCACCGGGCTGGTAGGCATGCACCCGGTTGCGTCCGCGCTCCTTGGCCGAATAGCAGGCCAGGTCGGCGGTGCGCAGCAGGTCCGCCAGGCTGACCTGCCCGGGCGGCACCTGCACCACACCGATGCTGGCGCTGATCGAGAACAGCCGCTCGCCCCAGGCGAAACGCAGGTCCTGCACGGCCACGCGCAGAGCCTCGGCGACACGCAGGGCGGCGTCGCTCGGGCAGTTCTCCAGAATCACACCGAACTCGTCGCCGCCCAGGCGCGCCAGGGTGTCACCCTCGCGCAGATGCGCCTGCAACGCTTCGCACACCTGGCGCAGCAACTCATCGCCGGCCGCGTGGCCGCAGGTGTCGTTGACCAGCTTGAACTGGTCCAGGTCGATAAACATCAGCGCGTGTCGGCCAGGCTGGCGCAGCATGCGCGCCAGCAGCTGGGCCAACCGGTACTCGAACTCGCGGCGATTGGCCAGACCGGTCAGGGCGTCGTGGCTGGCCTGCCAGGACAGGCTGGCGACGAACTGGCGCTCGCGGGTCATGTCGTGCAGCACCATGACCACGCCGCTGACCAGGCCGCGCTCCTGCACCGGCGTGCCGACCAGGTTGACCGCCACCGAGCTGCCATCCGGACGCACGATCAGCTTGGCGTAGTCACCCGCCGCCCCGCTGCCGAGAATCTGCTCCAGCAGCGGCTGGTCAGTGGCGCTCGATTGCTCGTCGACGATGGAAAACAGCCGCTCGAAGGGCTGGCCCTGGGCCTGCTGCAACGTGCTGCCGGTAAGCTGCTCGGCGGCGGCATTCATGTAGGCGATGCGCCCGTCGCTGGTCAGGCTGATCACCGCATCGCCAATCGACGCCAGAATGGTCTGCGCCCGCTGCTTGACCAGTTCCAGCGCCTGGTCGGCCGCCTCGCGCTCGGCCAGCAGCTTGCGCGTGCGCCATAGCGCCAGGCTGATCAGCAGCGTGGCGCTCAGCAGGTTGATGACGATCAGCAGCCGCACCACCACGCGCGAGGCCTCGCCGAGGATCTGCGAGAAGGACTCGGCGGCCAGCGTCGCGCCACGATTGATGGTGTCGATGCGCGCACGCCAGGTCGGCACGATGTCCTCGGCATCCGCCCGCCACTGCCGCCCCTGCAGAATCTCGTCGGCGAGCGCCTCCAGTTGCAGCACGTAGTGATCACCCTGCGCCCATTGCTCGATCGCCCGCTCGAGGTAACTGAGCTGGCGGAAGTGGAGGTAGAGCCAGATCATCGAATCCACGTCGTCCGGGTGGTTCTTGCCACGCAGGATGCCCTGGCGGGCCACGGCCAGGTCCGGCACGGGCTGATCGAGGGCCTGGCGAAAGACATTGTCGCCCAGCGGCACCGCGATGGCCTGCTGGTACTCCGCCAGATGTTCCGGCTCGCCGGTCTGGGCATACAGGTCGAGGTAGTGGATGGCGTCCTTCAGCCCCTTGGACCAGAGGCTCTCACCCGCCACATAGGCACGCACAGCAGAATGCAGATAGAGACTGCCGCTGGCCAGCAGCGACTGCAGCAATACAACCAGCACGAAGGGCCAGACCAGCCGAAGCAATTGCGAGCGCGCATGCGTTCCGGTGGCATTGGCTTCCTGGCTCATGAGTGCCTGCTCTTTGGCTGTGCGAGATAACCAAAAGGTATAGATGGCTTTCTGCCAACGGGCAGCCATTAACGCCACACCTCGGGTGCCTTACAAGCAGTGCCAGCACTTGATGACGTCCTCTGCTGAAGCCACCTTCCGCTCATCTGATACGGTTTTTATCGACAAACCTGAACCTGTTACGCAAACAGCGCTGAGTGCACAGTGCGCGCAGCCTGATTACCGCCCGAAGAGGCCCACCATGAGCGAGCGCATCCCCGCGCAGGTCATCGAGACCATCGACCCCCGCCAGCCCCTGCGCCTGACCCCGGCCCAGGCCGGCGGGCCGATCCATACCCGCAGCTTCAGCGGACGCTTTCGCAACCTGCGCCTGTATGGCGCAGGTTTGCTGATGCTGATCTTCTTCGGCACCGCCTGGCTGGACTGGGACGGCCGCCAGGCCGTGCTGTGGAACCTGGCCGAGCACCGCTACTACATCTTTGGCGCCACCTTCTGGCCGCAGGACTTCATCCTGCTCTCGGCGCTGTTGATCATCTGCGCCTTCGGCCTGTTCACCATCACCGTGTTCGCCGGCCGCGTGTGGTGCGGCTACAGCTGCCCGCAGAGCGTGTGGACCTGGCTGTTCATGTGGGTCGAGAAACTCACCGAGGGCGAGCGCCACCAGCGCATCAAGCTGGATGCCGCGCCCTGGGGGCCTGCCAAGCTGCTGCGCCGTAGCGCCAAGCATGGTCTGTGGCTGGCGCTGAGCCTGCTCACCGCGCTGACTTTCGTCGGCTACTTCACGCCAATCCGCGAACTGGCGCTGGAACTGCTGCGCGGCGAACTGGAAGGCGCCGCGCTGTTCTGGATCCTGTTCTTCACCGCCGCCACCTACCTCAACGCCGGCTGGCTGCGCGAGAAGGTCTGCGTGTACATGTGCCCCTACGCACGCTTCCAGGGGGTGATGTTCGACCGCGATACCCTGCTGGTGGCCTACGACGCCGCCCGTGGCGAACACCGCGGCCCGCGCAAGAAGGACCTCGACCACAAGGCCGCCGGCCTTGGCGACTGCATCGACTGCACGATGTGCGTGCAGGTCTGCCCCACCGGCATCGACATCCGCGATGGCCTGCAGGTGGAATGCATCGGCTGCGCCGCCTGCATCGACGCCTGCGACAGCATCATGGACAAGATGGGCTACGCCCGCGGGCTGATCCGCTATGGCTCCGAACGCGAGATGCAGGGCGGCCGCCGCCACCTGCTGCGGCCGCGCCTGGTCGGCTACGCGGCGGCGCTGCTGCTGATGCTCGGCGCCTTTGCCTGGGCGCTGCAGGCGCGTTCGCTGGTGTCGCTCGACGTGGCCAAGGACCGCGGCATGTTCCGCGAGAACGCCGCGGGGCAGATCGAGAACGTCTACCGCCTCAAGGTGATCAACAAGACCCAGCAGCCGCAGCGTTACCACCTGGGCCTGGTGCCCGGCCAGCCGTTCCGCCTGAACGGGCCGGGCGAGCTGCACCTGGCCGCCGGCGAAATCCTCGAGGTGCCGATGAGCGTGGTGCTGGAGCGCGAGCCGCTGGGCCGCAGCCCTGCGCCGGTGCACTTCGAGGTGATCAACCGGCGCGACGGCCGCGAACGCCTGGAGGCCGGCAGCACTTTTATCGCCCCCAGCGGGCGCTGATGGCCGGCACACCTCGTCAGCCCGTAGACTGTGGCCCGACATGGATCGCAGTCAGGGGCGAGATGAAACGCTACGAACAGTTGGCCGACCAGATCGCCGAGCTGATCCGCAGTGGCGTGCTCGCCCCCGGCGAACGGGTGCCCTCGGTGCGCCAGGCGCGGCGCAGCTATGGTGTCAGCCCGTCGACCATCTTTCAGGCCTATTACCTGCTGGAGGATCGCGGCCTGATCCAGGCCCGCGCCCGCTCCGGCTACTTCGTCCGTGAGCTGGCCAGCCAACCGCTGGCCGAGCCCGGCAGCAGCGCACCAACGGCCACCAGCACCGAGGTGGATGTCAGCGAACTGGTGTTCTCCGTGCTCGGCTCGCTGAAGGACCCGAGCACCGTGCCCTTCGGCTCGGCCTTCCCCAGCCCCGAGCTGTTCCCCCTGCCGCGCCTGGCGCGCTCGATGAATCAGGCGTTACGCGATATGCCGGCGCATGCGGTAATCGCCGACATGACCGCCGGCAACCCCGATCTGCGCCGGCAGGTCGCCCTGCGTTACAGGGTTGCAGGCGTAAGCCTGGCGCAGGAGGAGCTGGTGATCAGCAACGGCGCCATGGAGGCGCTGAATCTGTGCCTGCAGACGGTGACCCAGCCGGGCGACCTGGTGGCCATCGAGTCGCCGGCCTTCTATGCCACCCTGCAGGTGCTGGAGCGGCTCAAGCTCAAGGCGGTGGAGATTCCCGTGCACCCGCGCGAGGGCATTGACCTCGGCGTGCTGGCCGAGCGCCTGGCCAACCTGCCGATCAAGGCCTGCTGGTTTATGAGCAGCCTGCAGAACCCGATGGGCGCCAGCCTGAGTGACGCGAAGAAAGCCGAGCTGTATGCCCTGCTCAAGCGCCACCAGGTGCCGCTGATCGAGGACGACGTGTACGCCGAGCTGTACTACGGCACGCAACCGCCCAAGCCGGTGAAGAGTCTGGATGACGAGGGCCTGGTGATGCACTGCGGCTCCTTCTCCAAGAGCCTGGCACCAGGCTACCGGGTCGGCTGGGTGGCCGGCGGGCGCTATGCCGAGCAGATCGCCCGGCTCAAGCTGATGACCACCATCTCGCCCTCGGTGCCGGCCCAGGCAGCCATCGCCGACTACCTGCAGCACGGCGGCTACGACCGCCACCTGCGCAAGCTGCGCATCGCCCTGGAGACCCAGCAGGCGGCCATGCTCGCCTCCGCCGCGCGGCATTTCCCGGCGCAGACGCGCGTCACCCGCCCGGCCGGTGGCTACTTCCTGTGGTTCGAATTCCCCGAGCGGGTCGACTCGCTGCAGCTGTTCCAGCTCGCCCTGGCCCAGGGCATCAGCCTGGCGCCCGGGCCGATCTTCTCTGCCACCCGCGGCTTCCGGCATTGCGCGCGGTTGAACCATGGCCACCCCTGGGATGCCCAAAGCGAGCGGGCGATGGAAGTGCTGGGGCGCATCCTCGCTTCGTTCTAGCCGGCGCACCCTGTCTATGCTGCGGGTAGGCAATACGCGGGCGGCGAACAATAATGGCACCGTGCCATACCCGAACAAGGACAGAAGACCATGAGCGATGACAGCCAATCCCCTGCCAGCATCGAAGTACTGACCGAACAGGAGCGGATCGAGCAGCTGGAAAAGGCCGGCAAACTCAACCGCCTGCTGATCTTCGGCCTGGCCGGTGCGCTGGTACTGAATCTGATCGCCTGGGTGCTGGTGGCCATTCTCGGTGGCTCGGACGCCCCCGATGAGGAGGAGCAGAACGCCCTGGCCAGCCTGGCCAGCGTCGAGGCGCTGCAGAAGGAACTCGGTGCGCTGCAATTGCTCATCGCCCCGTTGCAGCAGCAGATCAAGGACCAGCAGAAGCTGATCCTGCTGCAGGCCCAGCAGAAGACCGCCCCGCCCAGCGAGGCCCAGGCACCGCAAGCCACCACCGTGTCGCGCGAGCAGGACCGGGAGAACGTGCGCATGGTGGCGCGCACCCTGATCGGCCAGGAAAACAACTATCAGCAGACCCTCAATGCCTTGAAGGACGGCATGCGCGAACTGGCCAACATGACACCGGGCTCGCGCAGCTGGCTGGACTTCTACAACGAATCACTGGCCAAGCCGATGGCCGACAGCCAGGCCCGGGTCAAGGCGCTGGAGAAGTGGGCGGCGGAACAGGGCAAGTAAGACCCACCCACGCAACAGCCGATCAGCATGTAGCCCGGACTTCATTCCGGGTACACGCCAGCCCCGGACTGAAGTCCGGGCTACGCTCTCGGCAAACAGCCAGGCCTCGAAAAAACGCCGCGATCCCATTGGAGTCGCGGCGTTTTCTTAGGTGAACAGCATTACGCCCATGGGGCGGCTGTTTCGTTCAGTGCTGCAGGTGGCCGTAGAGCTTGGCGTACAGACCACCGTCGGCGATCAGCTGCTGGTGGTCGCCATCCTCGGCGATGCGCCCACCGTCGAACACCAGCACCCGGTCGGCCTGCTTCACCGCGCTCAGGCGGTGGGCAATGATCAGCGTGGTGCGGCCATTGAGGAAGCGCCCCAGGGCCTCGTGCAGGGCGTATTCGGTGGCGGCATCCAGCGCCGAGGTGGCCTCGTCGAGAATCACCACCTGCGGTTCGGCCAGCACCATGCGGGCAATCGCCAGGCGCTGGCGCTGACCGCCGGACAGACGCACGCCGGAGCGCCCGACCATGCTCTCCAGGCCCAGCGGCAAGGCGCGGATGGTCGGTGCCAGCTGGGCGATCTCCAGCGCCTGCCAGCAGGCTTCGTCGCTGCGCTCGCGGCCCATGCACAGGTTGGCGCGCACCGTGTCGTTGAACAGCGCCGGGTGCTGCAGCACCACGGCCACATGTTCGCGCACCGTCTCCAAGCCGATCTCTTCCAGGCTGGCACCGCCGAAGCGGATGCTGCCGGCCTGCGGGCTGTAGAGCCCGAGCAGCAGCTGTACCAGGGTGCTCTTGCCGCCCCCAGAGGCACCGACGATGGCCACCTTCTCGCCGGGCGCGATGTTCAGGTCGAGGTCCTGCAGCACCGGCTCGTCGTTGTAGGCGAAGGTCAGGCCCTGTACTTCGATGCCGACGGTTTCGCGACCCTTGAAGGGATCGACCTGCGCCGGATATTGCGGCTCGTCGGCCCGCGCCAGCAGCTCATTGATTCGCGACAGCGCCCCGCCGGCGGCGTAGTAGGCGTACTGCAAGCTCAGCAGCTGTTCGACCGGACCGATCATGAACCACAGGTAGCTGAACACCGCGAGCATCTGGCCGATGGACAGGTCGGAGAGCAGTACGGTGATCATCGCGGCGGCGCGGAACAGGTCGATGCCGAACTGGAACAGCAGGCCGCTGGTGCGTGCGGCAGCATCGCTCTTCCACTGCGAGGCTACCGCATAGTCGCGCACCTCGCGGGCCTTGAAACCGAGGCGGCCGAGGAAGAAGCCCTGGCGGTTGCCGGCACGCACTTCCTGGATGGCTTCCAGGGTTTCGGTCAGCGCCTGGGTAAAACGCGAAGTACTGTCGTTCTCCAGCTTTTTCAGGTGCTTGACCTGCTTGCCCAGGCGCACGGTGGCGAAGATCACCAACGGATTGAACAGCAGGATCAGCAGCGCCAGTTGCCAGTGCATCCAGATCAGGATGGCGGCAGTGCCGGTCAGAGTCAGCACTGCCACCAGCACCCTGGAGAGGGTTTCGCCGATGAACTTGTCGAGGGTGTCCAGATCGGTGACCAGGTGCGCGCTGACCGTGCCGCCGCCAAGGTTCTCGTACTCGCTGAGGGAAATACGCTTGAGCCGCTCGATCAGGCGCATACGCAGGCGGTAGATGACGTCCTTGGACAGCCGCGCGAACAGCCGCGCCTGCAGGACGTTGCTGACCAGCGCGCCCAGGCGCAGGGCCAGGGTCAGCAGCAGCATCAGGCCGATGTAACCGGCGGCGGTTTCCCAGTCGGCAGGCAGGAAACGGTCCATCACCTTGAGTGCGGCGTCGCCCTGCCCCAGCAGCACCTCGTCCACCAGCAAGGGCAGCAGCAGCGGAATCGGCACGCTGCACAGGGTGGCCACTACCGCAATCAGGTTGGCCAGGATCAGACCCTTGCGATGCCGCAAGGCCAGGCGGCGGATTTCCGCCCAGCTCAGACGATCAGGCATGCACGCGCTCCAGCCAGCGCCCGAGCAGCGGTTGCAGGGCCTCCAGCGGCTGGTAGCCATTGGTCAGCAGGGCCAGCTGGCCAGCGCGCTCGGCCAGCAGGGTCGGGAAACCGCTGATGCCCAGGTCCTGCACCCAGGTGAAGTCGGCAACGGTGGCCTGGTGCATGGCCGCGCTGTCGAACGCCTCGGCGAACTCGATGCGCGCAATGCCGGCCAGCTCGGCCAGTTCCGCCAGCACCTGCGGCCGGGTGACATCGCGTGCGCCGACGTAGAACGCCTGCTGGATCAGTTGCGCCAGCGGCCAGACACTCTGCTCGTCGAGCTGGCGTGCGGTGACCAGGGCGCGACAGGCCGGCGTGGTGTCGTAGACGAAGCCCTCGGGCAAGGCCTCGGAGAAGTTGAACAGCTGCCCGGTGGCGGCATTCACCGCTTGCCAGTGCCCGAGGATGCGTACCCGCGCCGCCGGCTCCAGCGCCGCACGTTCGCTACGCAGGCCACCCGCCACCAGGTGCAGGGCTACCCCCGCCTCTGCTGCCTGCTCGGCCAGCGCCTGCACCACCGGGGCGAAGCCCCAGCACCACGAACACATGGGGTCCATCACGTAGATCAGACGAGTCGGGCGCAAGCGGGGCTCCTTGGTTGTCATGTCTGGGTACGCCAAGCGCTGGGTGATGCCGCCTAGTGGCCAACCCAGCCTACGGTGCTGGCATCAGTCGTTCTGCAGCGCCTTGTAGTTGTAGCCAATGGGGTGCGGCAGATTGCGTGCCTGGGCGATCTCGATCTGCTTCTGGCGCTCGCGGGCGGCCTGGCGGGTCTTCTCCGGCAGCGAGTCCCAGCAATGCGGGCAGCTGACGCCCGGGCTGTAGAACTCGGTCTGACGATCTTCCGCCGAGATCGGGTTGCGGCAGGCGTGACACTGGTCGTAGTCGCCCTCGGAGAGGTCGTGGCGCACGGTCACCCGGTTGTCGAAGACGAAGCAGTCGCCCTGCCACTTGGTCTCTTCCTGCGGTACCTCTTCCAGGTACTTGAGGATGCCGCCCTTGAGGTGGAACACCTCCTCGAAGCCGGCGCCGAGCATGTAGCTGGAGGCCTTCTCGCAGCGGATGCCTCCGGTGCAGAACATGGCGACCTTCTTGTGCTTGCTCGGGTCGAAGTGAGCCTGGATGTACTCGGGGAACTCGCGGAACGACTTGGTCTTCGGGTCGATGGCGCCCTCGAAGGTGCCAATGGCCACTTCGTAGTCGTTGCGGGTGTCGATCAGCAGCACTTCCGGGTCGCTGATCAGGGCGTTCCAGTCCTTGGGCTCGACGTAGGTGCCGACGCGCTGGTTGGGGTCCACGCCGGGCACGCCGAGGGTGACGATTTCCTTCTTCAGCTTGACCTTGGTGCGGTAGAACGGCTGCTCGTCGCAGTAGGATTCCTTGTGGTCGACATCGGCCAGGCGGGCATCGCGCTTGAGCCAGGCGAGCAGGCCATCGATGCCGGCGCGGGAAGCGGACACGGTACCGTTGATGCCTTCCTCGGCGAGCAACAGGGTGCCTTTCACGCCGTGTTCGAGCATGGTGTTCAGCAGGGGTTCACGCAGCGCCTGGTAGTCCGGCAGGGAGACGAACTTGTACAGGGCCGCGACGACGATCTTGTCGGTCATGCGGACGCTCTCCAGTGGTCGCCCTCGCAAAGGGCGGACCGGGGATGTAAATGAAAGCGCCGGCACGGAGCCGGCGCGGGGGCAATTCTAACCCAGGCGGACAGGATTCTGCAGCCGGGGCGGGATCAGTGGTGCAGCAGCCAGTCCGTCAGTGGTCGTGCTTGCTGCCACCACGGCAGGTCGGCGAATCCGGAGCAAAGCCCTGCTGCGCCCACTCCTCGGGGGTGTAGGTGTGCAGCGCAAGGGCGTGGAACTGTCCCATCAGCTCGCCCAGGGTGGCGTAGACCTTCTGGTGGCGCTTGACCGCGTTCAAGCCGTGAAAGGCCGGGCTGACGATCACCGCCTTGTAGTGGGTTTCCTGGCCACGACTATGCATGTGACTCTCGTCCACCACGTCCAGATGTTCGGGTTGCAGGGCAGTCAGGGTCTGCAGCAGTTTTTCGCGCATCGTCATTTCAGGCATTTCCTCACTGTTTGCCGGGTTTCAATTCGGCACTCATCTGCCCCAGCAGGCGATCGACCTCCGGTGCGGCCGTACGCAGGCGTTCCTGGGTACGCTGGGCGGAGATCGCCATCAGCTGTGGCATTTGCTGCAACAGCTTGCTGCCCAGCGGCGTTTGATAGAAGGCGATCAACTGCTTGAGCTCAGCTTCAGTGAACGCATCACTGTACAGCGCCACCAGATCGGGGCCGAGTTTGTCCCAACCGACCACACGATCCAGCGCGGCGTTGGCCTGCGCCTGGTAGCGCTCCAGTACCGGTTTCTGCTCGGCCTTGCCGCCTGCCTGGGCAAAGCGCTGGGCGAACATCTGCTGCACCTGGCTGTAGGCCGGTACGGCCATGCGGTCGACCCGGGTCAATTCTAGAAAGCGCTCGGCCTCGGCGGCATGGCTGGCCTGTGGCTCGGCCAGCGCCGGAGCGCTGAGCAGTAACAGAGCGGAACAGATGAGGCGCAAGCGGATCATGGACACGTCCTTTCGGGGGTATTCGGCGGGCGGCCATTCTGCGCGCAGCGCGATTTGCACTCAAGCAAACGCCTGCGAGTGGGGTTAGCAAAAAGCCAGCACTTGCCCTCTACTGACACAACTGTGCATGCTTTGCGCCCCCCGAGGCGTCGGCAAGGATTTCGCACACAAGCCGCCGCACACACACGGATGTGTCTGATGAACACTTTTACTCGCCCGCTCACTACACATATCGCGCAACCACTGTGCGATGAGCGTGGCCGCCTGCTGGAAGCTGCCGTGGGCTGGTCAGCACGCCCGCGAGTGCACTGTGCCATACCGGGCCACCAGGGCCGCCGCAAGCGCTGGAACCATTGGTGCATCACCACCCCGGACTGGATGCTCTCGCTGACCTTCGCCAACCTCGACTACCTGGGCTATGGCGCCGCCTACTTTCTTGATCTGCATAGCGGAAAATCGGCCGCCCACACGCAATTACGCCCCTTCGGAGTGGGCTGCAAGCTGCCCGACACCCCCATAGAGAGTCACGCATTCGACCACCCTCGCCTGCAAATGAAAGCCGACGAGCGTGGCAATGCCGTGCGCCTAACCGTGGTGGCACCGGACATTGGCGGCCAGCCCCTGCACGTGGCGCTGGATATCCAGCGCCCGCCGCATCTGGACTCGGTCAATCTGGTCTGCCCCATGGGTGGCAAGACCTTCCATGCCACCAGCCGCCAGCTCGGTCTGCCCGTCAGCGGCAGCCTGCAACTGGGCCGCCGCCAGTACCTGTGCAGCACGGGGCAAAGCTTCGCCTCCCTCGATTTCGCCCGTGGCGTCTGGCCTCTGCACAGCCACTGGACACGTGCAGCCTTCGCCGGGCCAGGTGGTATCGCTGGCAATTTCGGCACCGGCTGGTGCGACTACAGCGGCCTGTCGGAAAACGCCCTGTGGTTTGGTGGCGAACTGCTGCGCCTGGAAGACCGGGTGGAGATCGAACAGAACCCACATGGCCCCCTGGCCCCCTGGCGTCTGTCCAATCCTGGCGGCCAGGTCGAGCTGTGCTTCACTCCCTGCCAGTTGCACCAGGCCACCCCCAAACTCGGCCCCTTTCATGCCGATACCCGCCAGTGGTTCGGCCGCTATGACGGCGTGTTGCGCGGGCCGCAAGGCGAGAAAGTGCCACTCATTAGCGCCTACGGCTGGCTCGGCGCCACCCACGCCCGCTGGTAGCGCCACACAGGGAACCCCGCTGCGCACGCGCGGCCTAAACTGCCGGAAACGACCCGGAGAGTTGCCATGAGCCGTACCGAAACCGACAGCATTGGCGCCATCGAAGTCCCCACAGAAGCGTATTGGGGTGCACAGACCCAGCGCTCGCTGATCAACTTCGCCATCGGCGAGCAACGCATGCCCCTGGCCGTGGTGCACGCCCTGGCGCTGATCAAGAAGGCTGCGGCACGGGTCAACGCACGCATCGGCAACCTGCCGCCGGACATCGCTCGCCTGATCGAACAGGCCGCCGACGAAATACTCGCAGGACAACACGACGAGCAGTTCCCCCTGGTGGTCTGGCAGACCGGCAGCGGCACGCAAAGCAACATGAACGTCAACGAGGTGATCGCCGGGCGCGCCAACGAGCTGGCCGGCCAGGGCCGCGGCGGCAAGAGCCCGGTGCACCCCAATGACCATGTCAACCGGGCGCAGAGCTCCAACGACAGCTTCCCCACGGCCATGCACATCGCCACGGCACAGGCTGTGCAACAGCAGCTGCTACCGGCGATCAGCCAGCTTTCCAGCGCCCTGAGCGAACAGGCCAAGCGGAACATGGGCCTGGTCAAGACCGGACGCACCCACCTGATGGACGCCACCCCCGTCACCTTCGGCCAGGAACTGTCGGCCTTTGTCGCCCAGCTGGGCTATGCCGAACAGGCCATCCGTGCCGCCCTGCCGGCCGTCTACGAACTGGCTCAGGGGGGCACCGCCGTCGGCACCGGCCTCAACGCTCCCAAGGGATTCGCCGATGCCATGGCCGCGGAACTGGCCGCGCAGGCCGGCCTGCCCTTCGTTTCCGCACCCAACAAGTTCGCAGCCTTGGCCGGCCATGAGCCGCTGACTGCACTGTCCGGCGCGCTGAAGACCCTGGCCGTGGCGCTGATGAAGATCGCCAACGACCTGCGCCTGCTGGGCTCCGGCCCGCGCGCCGGTTTTGCCGAGGTGAAACTGCCGGCCAACGAACCCGGCAGTTCGATCATGCCCGGCAAGGTCAACCCGACCCAGTGCGAAGCGCTGTCCATGCTCGCCTGCCAGGTGCTGGGCAACGACGCCACCATCGCCTTTGCCGCCAGCCAGGGCCACCTGCAGCTCAACGTGTTCAAGCCGGTCATCATCCACAACCTGCTGCAGTCGATCCGCCTGCTGGCCGATGGCTGCCGTAACTTTGCTGAACACTGCATCGAAGGCATGCAAGCGGATGCCCAGCAGATGGCCGCACATCTGGAGCGCGGCCTGATGCTGGTAACGGCGCTCAATCCACATATCGGTTACGACAAGGCTGCCAGAATCGCCAAGAAGGCCTACGCCGAGAACCTCAGCCTACGCGAGGCGGCGCTGGAGTTGGGCTATCTGAGCAACGATGAATTCGACGCCTGGGTTCGCCCAGAAAACATGCTGGAGTCCGGACAACATGGTTGAAACGATTAAGAGCGGCGCCACACCTCTGGAAGGCGACGGCAAGCGCATCCTGATGATTCTCGGCACCCCAAAGAGCGACAGCTTCTGTCACGCCATCGCCGAGGCCTACACCAACGGTGCGCGCAGCAAGGGTCACGTGGTTCGCCAGCTCAGGCTGGCCGACCTGCAGTTCGATCCCATCCTGCGCGAGGGTTTTGGCCAGAACCAGGCACTGGAGGCCGATCTTCTGGAAGCCCAGCGCTACATCCACTGGGCCGAGCACCTGGTGTTCGTCTACCCGGTCTGGTGGGGCGGCGTGCCGGCCTTGCTCAAAGGCTTTTTCGACCGCACCTTCCTGCCCGGCTTCGCCTTCAAATACCGCAATCGCTCACAGCTGTGGGACAAACTGCTGGTTGGGCGCACCGCCGACCTGCTGGTGACCCTGGATACGCCGCCCTGGTATTTCCGCTGGATCTACGGCGCGCCGGCGCACCGGCAGATGGTGCGCACCACACTCGGCTTTTGCGGGATCAAGACCCGCCGCCTGGTCGAATTCGCCCCGGTGCGCCCCTCCTCCGAGGAACAACGCCAGAGCTGGCTGCGCCGTGCCGAGAATCTGGGCGTTAAGGCTTAGAGCAGTGCCAGGCGGCGCGCCCTGCGTGCGCGTACGCCGGCCACGATCGAAGGTCCCAGGGCAACGAGCGCGGACCCCAGCACCACCAGCAAGGCGCCGCCATAGCCCAATGCATTGATCTGCTCGGGCAGCACATGCTCAGGCCAGAGGGAAGCCGCCAGGGCCACGGCGGAAAAGGTCACCAAAGGCGTCACCGCCAGGGTTGCACTGACACGCGAAGCTTCCCAATGCGCCAGGGCCTCGGCAAAGGCGCCATAGGCGACCAGCGTATTCAAGCAGCAGGCCAGCAACAGCCATCCCTGCAGCGGCGACAGCTGCAGAGCCTGCAGCGGGTGCGCCCAGGGCGTGAGGATCAGGGCGCAGGCCAGGTAGATCACCAGCATGATCTGCGGCGAACTCCACTGGGTCAGCAGCTGCTTCTGCGCCAGGCCGTAGAACACCCAGACAAAGGCCGCCGCCAGCACGATCAGCACGCCGGTGGTGTAGGTGGTCAGCGAGGTCAGCAGCTCGTCCAGGCGCTGATTGAAGAACAAGCCGAAGCCCAGCAACAGCACACACATGCCGATGCCCTGGCCCAGGCTGAACGACTCACGAAACACCAGCAGGCTGGCGAGCAGAAAAAGAATGGGAGCCATCTGGATCACCAGCTGCGTGGTGCCTGGGCTAAGCAGATTGAGGCCGATCAGGTAGAGCACGTAGTTGGCCACCAGGCCGCCGATGGCCAGCGCCAGCAAACCCAGGCCGCGCCGTCCCAAAGGCGCGAAGCGCGGCAAACGGCGGCGGGCAGCCAGCCAGACGAACAGGATCGAGCCGGCCACCAGCAGGCGGTACCAGGTGACGGTAATCGGGTCCATCACCTGCAGCACTTCTTTGAGCTTGATTGGCAGGATGCCCCAGAGCAACGCAGTGGTCAGGGCGAGCAGCAGGCCAGAGAGCCAGCGGCCGGAGGAGATGTGCATGATGGCCTCGAAACAGGCAGAGCGGGCAAGAACGGCATTGTAGGGTTGCGACGGCAGGCCTCACAGCCACAGTTGACCACTCGGACAGGCAGAAACTGTGCTGCCGACACGCCAACAATCGATCAAAAAACAACCACCCGTCGCCCACTCCCAGTCCGCTCTGGACCGAGCACTACACTCCAACCAAGTACATCCTGCGGCAGGAGGTTTTGCCATGTTTGGTCAACGCACAATGGATGCCGCGCCCGGCACCCACTATCGGAGCGAGCGGGTCAGCGCAGTCAACGGTCAGTATTTCTTCTCCACACGCGAGGGCACTCTGGAAGGCCCTTACTTCACCCGCGTCGATGCCGAGCGGGAAATCGCTTTCTACATACGCCGCATGAAGCAGGCCAACGACATCATCGAGAGCCGCGCCTTCTAGCACGAGGCTTTCAATCCTCGGCGAAGGCCTTTTCCAGTGCATCATTGATGGTGCGCAGCACCTTCACGCGGGCAAAACGCTTGTCGTTGGCCTCGACCAGCGTCCAGGGCGCGATCGACGTGCTGGTGCGGTTGACCATGTCCCCCACTGCTGCTCGGTAGTCATCCCACTTGTCACGGTTGCGCCAGTCCTCTTCGGTGATCTTGAAACGCTTGAAGGGAATGGCCTCGCGCTCCTTGAAGCGCTTGAACTGCTCATCCTGGTCGATAGCCAGCCAGAACTTCACCAGCACCACGCCAGCACCAACCAGCTGCTCTTCAAAATCGTTGATTTCGCCGTAGGCGCGTAGCCAATCGGCGGGTTCACAGAAGCCCTCGACCCGCTCCACCAAGACCCGCCCGTACCAGGAACGGTCGAACACGGTGAACTTGCCACGTGCGGGAATGTGTCGCCAGAAACGCCACAGGTAGGGCTGGTCGCGCTCCTCCTCGGTTGGCGCCGCAACCGGCACGATGCGGTATTGCCGCGGATCCAGAGCCGCTGCCACCCGACGGATCGCTCCGCCCTTGCCAGCCGCGTCATTGCCTTCGAACACGGCCACCAGGGCATGCCGGCGCATGCGCTTGTCGCGCATCAGCATGGCCAGCCGCGCCTGTTCCACGGCCAGCATGTCCTTGTACTCATCCTTTTCCAGCGCCTGGCTGAGGTCGAGACTGTCCAACAGGCCACGGTTGTCCAGGCTGGCGATCATCGGCGCCACGTGCGGCTGCGGAATACGCCGGGTCTTGGCCTTGAGCGCAGCCTGCAGGCCATCGAGCAGAATGCGCCCGACCATCAGGCTGCGATAGTTCTCGTCACTGCCCTCGACCACATACCAGGGCGCAAAGTCGCGGCTGGTACGGCGCAGCACCCGTTCGCCGTGGCGCACGAACTTGTCGTAAGTCTTCGACTGCAGCCAGTCCAACGGGCTGATGCGCCAGGCATGCTGCGGGTCGTCCTGCAGCGTTTTGAGCCGTACCTTCATCTGTTTCTTGGACAGGTGGAACCAGAATTTGAAGATCAGCGCGCCCTCGTCGCAGAGCATTTGTTCCAGCGCCAAGGCGTTGTCGATGGCCTGATCCAGTACGGCATCCTTGAAATGCCCGTGCACCCTGCCCTGCAGCATCTGGCTGTACCAGTTCCCGAAGAAGATGCCGATCCGCCCCTTGGGCGGTAGCTGCCGCCAGTAGCGCCAGGCCGGCGGCCGGGCGAGCTCTTCGTCGGTCTGCACATCGAAGGTGTTGACCTGAATCAGGCGCGGATCCATCCACTCATTGAGCAGCTTGACCGTCTCACCCTTGCCCGCACCCTCGATTCCGTTGATCAGGATGATCACCGGAAAGCGCCCCTGCTGCTTCAGCTCGTACTGCGCCTCCAGCAAGCCCTCACGCAACGCCGGCACTTCGCGCGCGTAGGTTTCCTCGTCAATTGCATGTCCCAACTCGGCGGACTCGAACATAGCGGTCTCCCTGTCTCGATCCGCTCAGCCTAGCGGATTGGCCGGCGCTTAGGGGCTACAATGCGCGCCTGTCTGCAAGGTGCCCCGATGTCCGACTCCCATACCGCCCAGCTTGACTGGGATGAACAAGGCATACCGCTGTCACGCCAGTTCGGCGATGTGTATTTCTCCCGCGAAGACGGACTGGGCGAGACTCGCCACGTTTTTCTCGATGGCAACGACCTCGCACCGCGTTTTGCCGCCCTGCCGGCCGGTGGGCGCCTGATCATCGGCGAAACCGGTTTCGGCACCGGCACCAATTTCCTCTGCGCCTGGCAGCTATTCGAGCAATTGGCGCCTGCCGACGCGCAGCTGCACTTCGTCAGTGTCGAGAAGTACCCCCTGAGCAACCACGACCTGCGCCGCGCCCTGGCGCTGTGGCCGGAACTGGCGCCCTGGAGCGAACCGCTGCTGACGCAGTACGTGGCCATCCACCCTGGCTTTCAGCGCCTGCTGCTGGCCGGCGGCCGGGTGGTGCTGACCCTGTTGATCGGGGACGCCCACGACCTGCTGCCGCAGCTGGATGCCCAGGTCGACGCCTGGTTCCTCGACGGCTTCGCCCCGGCGAAGAATCCGCAGATGTGGACGGCCGACATCTTCGCCCAACTGGCCCGGCTCTCGGCGCCTGGCGCCAGCCTGGCCACCTTCACCAGCATGGGTGATGTGCGCCGCGGCCTGATCGCCGCTGGCTTCACCATGCGCAAGCGACCCGGCCACGGCAAGAAATGGGAGTTCCTCTGCGGTCATTACGCAGGTGCCGCAGCCACCCCTGAAAAGCCCTGGTATGCCCGCCCCCACCAGGCAGACAAGCGCGAGGCGCTGGTGATTGGCGCCGGCCTGGCGGGGTGTGCCACCGCGGCGAGCCTGGCTGCACGTGGTTGGCAGGTGACGTTGATCGAGCGTCACGCCGATATTGCCCAGGAGGCCTCAGGCAACCCGCAAGGCGTGCTCTACCTGAAGCTGTCGGCTCACGGCACTGCGCTGTCGCAACTGGTGCTGGCCGGCTTCGGCCATACCCGTCGCCTGTTGCAGCGTTTGCAGCCAGATGCCTGGTCGGCCTGCGGTGTGCTGCAGCTGGCCTTCGATGCCAAAGAGTTTGAGCGCCAGAGCAAACTGGCCGAGGCCTTTCCGCCCGCTCTGCTGCAGATGCTGGGACAGAAGCAGGCCGAGGCGATCGCCGGGGTCGAACTGCCGGCCGGCGGGCTGTTCTACCCCGAAGCCGGCTGGGTACATCCACCGGCCTTGTGCCACCTACTGGCCGAGCATCCGGGGGTGCGCCTGCTGACGCATAGTGAAGCGCTTGACCTGCGCCGAGTCGCTGGCCGCTGGCAGGCGCTGGATGGCGCACGCCTGCTGGCCGAGGCGCCAGTGGCGGTGCTGGCCGGGGCCGCCGAGGTGCAACGCTTCGCCGCCGAACTGCCACTCAAGCGGATTCGCGGACAGATCACCCGCCTGCCGCAGACCACCGCCAGTGCCGCGCTGAACTGCGTGGTGTGCGCCGAGGGCTATGTGGCGCCAGCACGCCAGGGCGAGCACACCCTGGGCGCCAGCTTCGACTTTCACAGCCAGGACTGCACACCAACCGCCGCCGAACACGCGGGCAATCTCGACTTGCTGCGGGAAATCTCCACGGATCTCAGCCACCGTCTGCACGCCGACTCGCTCGAGCCAGCTCAACTGCAGGGCCGGGCAGCCTTTCGCTGCACCAGCCCGGATTACCTGCCCATCGTCGGCCCGCTGGCCGACCCCGGCGCATTCGCCAGCGCCTACGCCGTGCTCGGCAAGGACGCCCGCCAGCTGCCGGATGCCCCCTGCCCCTGGCGGGAGGGCCTGTACGTCAACAGCGGCCACGGCTCCCGTGGGCTGATCAGCGCACCACTCAGCGCCGAACTGCTGGCGGCCTGGCTGAATAATGAACCCCTGCCCGTCTCGCGCGCGGTAGCCGAGGCCTGCCATCCCAATCGTTTCCTGCTGCGCAAACTGATCCGCGGCCAATGACCGCAGGCTGACACGACGAGTGACGGTTGTCTTTTCTACCTTCGAACATATACTCCCCCCTGTATATAGATAGGGAGTATGTCGATGCGCCTGTTCACCACCCTGCTCTGCTGTGCCCCACTGCTCGCCCAGGCCACCGATCTGGCGCAACTGCGCAGCGAGGCCGAAGCCCTCATCCCGCCGTTCCAGCAACAGCTGCTGGCCAGCGTACAGACCGCGGTCGCCGCAGGCGGCCCGACCCAGGCCGTCGAAGCCTGTCGCCAGCTGGCGCCCGGCATCGCCCAGCAGCACAGCGTCGCGCCCTGGCAAGTGGGGCGTACCGCGCTGCGCCTGCGCAATCCGGATAACCGCCCGGACGCCTGGGAGCAGGCCGTGCTGGAGGACTTCCAGCGCCGCAGCCAGGCTGGCGAGGCTGTCGCCAGCCTGAACCGTGCCGAAGTGGTGGACGGTGAGTTCCGCTACATGCGCGCCATCGCCACCGGCGAGCCCTGCCTGGCCTGTCACGGCAGTGCGATCAAACCCGAGCTGGTGCAGTTGCTCGACCGCCATTACCCGCAGGATCAGGCCCGCGGCTTCGCCGCCGGCGAACTGCGCGGTGCCTTCACCCTGCGCCGTCCTCTGGAGCCCTGAGATGACTACCCCCAGCACCCAGCAACAGGACGCCATGCTCAAGCGCCTGGCCCGTGTCGAGGGTCAGATCCGCGGCATCCAGGCGATGATCCGCCGCGGCGAGGAGTGCGAGGCCATCGCCCAGCAATTCGCTGCTGCGCGCAAGGCGCTGGATAAGGCTTACCAGGAAATGCTCGCGTGCCTGCTCGAGGAAACCGTGCTCGACCCCACGCGTGACGACGCCGAAACGCTGGCACGCGTACGTGCCATCTTCACCAAATACACCTGAACCCTATACCCCCAGGGAGTACCCTGAAATGACCGACACCATCTGCCTGATCGACGCCCCGCGCTTCGCCAGCGCCCGCCAGCTGGGGCATGTGCGCTTTCTTATCGACGTGCGCAGCCCGGCCGAATTCCGCGCCCAGCACGTGGCCGGCGCGCGCAATGTGCCGCTAGACCAGATGCAGCCGGCCGAACTGGTCCGGCAACTGCGTCAGGAAGGTCTGCAAAACGGCGATGAGCTGTACCTGATCTGCCAGAGCGGCCAGCGCGCACGACGCGCAGCCGAGCAATTGCAGAGCCTGCTGCCCGGCGTACAGGTGATCGAAGGCGGCACCGAGGCCTGCGTAGGTTGCGGCCTGCCCATCGAGCAGGCGGCCAGCAACGTCATCAGCATCCAGCGCCAGGTACAGATCACCGCCGGCAGCCTGGTGTTGCTCGGCGTGATCCTGGGCACCTGGCTGCATCCCGGCTGGTACGGGCTGGCCGGGTTTGTCGGCGCCGGGCTGACTTTCGCCGGCCTCAGCAACACCTGCGCCATGGCCCTGCTGCTCGCCCGAATGCCCTGGAATCGCTGATGGATCTTCTGCTGCTGGAGGCCCTGGGCATCGGCGCCATACTGGGCCTGCTACTCGGCCTGACCGGCTCCGGCGGCTCGCTGGTGGCTCTGCCCCTGTTGCTCAGCCTGCACCTGCCACTGCGCGACGCCATCGGTGTCAGCCTGGGCGCCGTGGCGCTGACCGCACTGATCGGTGCCGTACCGCGCGCCCGCCTCGGCCAGGTGGCCTGGCGCCCTGCGCTGCTGCTGGCCGTCGCTGGCCTGCCCGGCAATGCCGTGGGTCAATGGCTAGGTCGACAGATACCCGAGCTACTGTTGATTCTCGGCTTCTGCGCACTGGTCTTGTGGAGCGCCTGGCGCATGTGGCGCAGCTCATGCCAGGTACGCAGCGGTAGCGGTCCGCTACGCAGCATCCCACTCGTGCTGATCGGCCTGGCGGTCGGCGTGTTCTCCGGTCTGATGGGGGTCGGCGGCGGCTTCATGGTGGTGCCCGCACTGCTCGCCTTCACCCCTCTGAGCATGCTGGCCGCCAGCGCCACATCACTGGCGGTGATTGCCCTGGTGTCGGGTGGCGGCTTCGCCCTCTACCTCAGTGGCGCCAATCCGTCCCTGGCGCTGCTGGCCGGGCTGACCCTGGGCGGCGCCGGTGGCGTGCTGGGCGGCAATGCCCTGGCCCAACGCCTGGGCGGGCAAATCCTGCAGCGCCTGTTTGCCCTGATGCTGGTCGCGGTCAGTCTGTCTCTGGCCGTGCAGAAAATTTCCGCAGGAGTCTGATCATGCTTTTCCGCCAACTGTTCGATAGCAACAGCTCGACCTACACCTACCTGCTGGCCGATGCCGGCGAGGCCGTTCTGATCGACCCGGTGAAGGAACATCTCGACAATTACCTGCGCCTGCTCCGGGAACTGGAACTGCGCCTGGTGTTGGCTATCGATACCCACACCCATGCCGACCACATCACCGCACTCGGCGGGCTGCGTGACGCCACCGGCTGCCGCAGCGGTTTTGGCGCCCAGAGCGGCAGTGTCTGTGCCAGTTTCACCTTCGCCGAGGGCGAACACCTGGTCTTCGGCGGTAAGGCACTGATCGCCTGGCACACACCGGGCCATACCGATGATTCGTATTGCTTCCTGCTGCCCGCCATGGCGCAGCAGCCGGGCAAACTGTTCACCGGCGACACCCTGCTGATCCGCGGCAGCGGCCGCACCGATTTCCAGAATGGCAGTGCCCGCGCTCAGTGGGCCAGCCTGCAGCGCCTGCTGGCCCTGCCGGGTGACACCGAGGTCTGGCCTGGCCACGACTATCGCGGCTGGACCTGCTCCAGCATCGCAGAAGAGGCCGCGCACAATCCGCGCCTGCAGGTGGCCGATGTCGAGGCCTATGTCGAGTTGATGGGCAATCTCAAGCTGCCCAATCCCAAGCTGATGGACGTCGCCGTGCCGGCCAATCGCGGCTGCGGCTTGGGCTAGTCGCTCTCTCCACACATTTCTGCCACGCGCAGCAAGGCAGCGGTCAGGCTGTGCCGCTCCCACTCCGGCAGTGCGCCGAAGGCCGTGCGCAAGGCCGGCGGCAGCAAGGGCGGCGCCTCGGCCAGCAGGCTGCGGCCAACTTCGCTGGTCGACAGCCACTGCCGACGGCGATCCTGATCATCACGCTGACGCTGTAGCAGGCCGCGCTCTTCCAGACGCTCCAGCATGCCGGAAAGCGTCGCCGCGCTCAGGCTGACACGCCCGCTCAGTGCGCTCGCGGTCAAGCGCCCTTCGGCATCGAGCACACGCAGAATCATCAGTTGCATGGGGGTCAGCCCGCCGAAGCGTCCCAGGCGCTTGGCATGTACCTCACCCGCCTGCTGCAAACGGCGCATGGCACGAAACAGGGCTGGCTCGAAGGCTGACAAATCGCATTCAGTAGGAATTATTTTTTCTGTCACATAGCCATCCTTATCGGAAATAAAACTTTGACATCAAAGCATTATTTTGTTTTGGTGTAAAAGGATTCGTCATCGGACGGACACCTCCCCAACGGCAAAACCGGTAAGGATATATGTGCGGAATCGCTGGAGAAATACGCTTCGACCAACGCCCGGCCGACCTGGCCGCTATCGAGAAAATCACTCATCACCTGGCCCCTCGCGGCCCTGACGCCTGTGGCTTCCACAGCAGCGGGCAGATGGCCTTCGGCCACCGCCGCCTGAAGATCATGGATCTGGAGCCTGCCTCAGGCCAGCCCATGATCGATCACCAGCTGGGCTTGACCCTGGTGTTCAACGGCGCCATCTACAACTATCCCGAGCTGCGCGCCGAGCTGCAGGCCCTGGGCTATCAGTTCCACTCAAACGGCGATACCGAGGTGCTGCTCAAGGGCTACCACGCCTGGGGCGAGAACCTGCTGCCGAAACTCAACGGCATGTTCGCCTTCGCCATCTGGGAGCGCGACCGCGAGCGCCTGTTCATGGCCCGCGACCGCCTTGGCATCAAGCCGCTGTACATGAACCAGGATGGCAACCGCCTGCGTTTCGCCTCGACCCTGCCGGCCCTGCTGCAGGGCGGCGGCATCGACACCAGCCTGGACCCCGTGGCGCTCAACCACTACCTGAACTTCCATGCCGTGGTACCGGCGCCGCGTACCCTGCTTAGTGGCGTGGAAAAACTGCCGCCGGCCACCTGGCTGCGCGTCGAGGCCGACGGCAGCCGCGAACAGCATTGCTGGTGGCAACTGCAGTTCGGCCCGCAGCGCGACGAGGTGCCGTACGAGCTGAACGACTGGCGCGATCTGGTGCTCGACGGCCTGCGCGAGGCGGTGAGCATTCGTCAGCGCGCCGCCGTGGATGTCGGCGTGCTGCTCTCCGGCGGGGTGGACTCCAGCCTGCTGGTCGGCCTACTGCGCGAAGCCGGGGTCGACAACCTCTCGACCTTCTCCATCGGCTTCGAGGATGCCGGCGGCGAGCGCGGCGACGAGTTCCACTACTCCGATCTGATCGCCAACCACTACGGCACCCGCCACCATCAGCTGCGCATCGGCGAGCACGAGATCATCGAACGCCTGCCCGAGGCCTTCCGCGCCATGAGCGAGCCGATGGTCAGCCACGACTGCATCGCCTTCTACCTGCTGTCGCGGGAAGTGTCCAAGCACTGCAAGGTGGTGCAGAGCGGCCAGGGTGCCGATGAGCTGTTCGCCGGTTACCACTGGTACCCGCAGGTGGACGGTGCCCAGGATGCCTTCGCCGCCTACCGCAAGGCGTTCTTCGACCGCGACCACGCCGAGCTGCTGGAAACCCTGCAGCGCAAGTGGCAGGGCGAGGACTGGGCCGGCGAGTTCGTCCGCGAGCACTTCGCCATGCCGGGCGCCGCCGCGCCGGTGGACAAGGCCCTGCGTCTGGACAGCACCATCATGCTGGTCGATGACCCGGTCAAGCGGGTCGACAACATGACCATGGCCTGGGGCCTGGAGGCCCGCGTGCCGTTCCTCGACTATCGCCTGGTGGAGCTGTCGGCACGCATCCCGGCACGCTTCAAGCTGCCCGATGGCGGCAAGCAGGTGCTCAAGGAAGCCGCACGCCAGGTCATCCCCCACGAGGTGATCGACCGCCCCAAAGGCTATTTCCCGGTGCCCGGCCTCAAGCACCTGGAAGGCGCCACCCTGGGCTGGGTACGCGACCTGCTGCTCGACCCCAGCCAGGATCGCGGCCTGTTCGAGCCGGCCATGCTCGACCGCCTGCTCAGCGATCCACGTGGCCAGCTCACGCCCCTGCGCGGCTCCAAGTTGTGGCAGTTGGCCGCGCTCAATCTCTGGCTCAGCGAACACGGACTCTAGGGCTGTATCAGCCCTGGACCGCAAGACAACGACCAAGGAGCAACACCATGCGTGCCACTGCCTATAACCAACGCCTGCTGCGTGGTCAACCGCCGTCTTATCAGCGTCTGCAGGCTCACCTGGCCAAGGACGGAACCGAACAGGGCCAGCCGCAGCATATCCACTGCGGCTGGGGCCGCCTGCTGATCGGTCAGACCTACCCGGATGCCGCCGCCCTGGCCGCCGAGCTGCTCAACGAGCGCCCCGGCGAGCGTGATATCGCGCTTTACGTGGCCGCGCCACAACAGGTGCTGGCCCAGGCGCCGCAGCAACTGTTCCTCGACCCCTCGGACACCCTGCGCCTGTGGTTCACCGACTACCGCCCGGCACGCCGCAGCTTTCGCGGCTTCTATATCCGCCGGGTGCAGAGCGAGGCCGACTGGGACGCCGTCAATTGCCTGTACCTGCAGCGCGGCATGCTGCCGGTCGACGTCGAGCACCTCACCCCGCGCGAGGAAGGCGGCCCCAGCTACTGGTTGGCCGAGGATGAAAGCAGCGGTCAGATCATCGGCACGGTGATGGGCCTCAACCACCTCAAAGCCTTCGCCGACCCGGAAGGCGGCAGCAGCCTGTGGTGCCTGGCCGTGGCCCCGGACTGCCAGCGCCCGGGCGTGGGCGAGGCGCTGGTGCGCCACTTGATCGAGCACTGCATGAGCCGCGGCCTGAGCTATCTCGACCTGTCGGTGCTGCACGACAACCTGCAGGCCAAGGCGCTGTACGCCAAGCTGGGCTTTCGCGACCTGCAGACCTTTGCCATCAAGCGCCGCAACGGCATCAACCAGGCACTGTTCCTCGGCCCGGGCCCGGAGGCGGAGCTCAACCCTTACGCGAAGATCATCGTTGACGAGGCCCAGCGCCGCGGCATCGAGGTGCAGGTGACCGACGCCGAAGCCGGCCTGTTCACCCTCAGCCAGGGCGGGCGGCGCATTCGCTGCCGCGAATCGCTGTCGGACCTGACCAGCGCCGTGAGCATGACCCTGTGCCAGGACAAGCGCCTGACTCACCGCGCCTTTGCCCGCGCCGGCCTGAGCCAGCCAGCCCAGCGCCTGGCGGGTGATACCGAGAGCAATGCCGCCTTCCTCGCCGAACACGGCAGCGTGGTGGTCAAGCCGGTGGATGGCGAACAGGGCCAGGGCGTTGCGGTCGACCTGCGCGGTCACGAGGAGCTGGAAGAAGCCATCTCCCGCGCCCGCCAGTTCGACAGTCGCGTGCTGCTGGAAAGCTATCACCCAGGCTTCGATCTGCGCATCGTGGTGATCGGCTATGAAGTGGTTGCCGCCGCCATTCGCCATCCGGCCACCGTGGTCGGCGATGGCGTGCACAGCATCGGCGCGCTGATCGAGACCCAGAGTCGCCGCCGCCAGGCCGCCACGGGTGGCGAGAGTCGCATCCCGCTGGATGCCGAAACCCAGCGCACCCTGCACGACGCCGGCTACGACTACTCCAGCGTGCTGGAAGCCGGGCAGCGCCTGGCCGTACGCAAGACCGCCAACCTGCACACTGGCGGCACCCTGGAAGATGTCACGGCCATTCTCCACCCAACACTGGCCGAGGCCGCGGTGCAAGCGGCACGCGCTCTGGAAATCCCGGTAGTCGGCCTGGACCTGCTGGTGCCGGCAGCCGATCAGCCCGAGTACGTGCTGATCGAGGCCAACGAACGGGTCGGCCTGGCCAACCACGAGCCGCAGCCGACCGCCGAACGCTTCGTCGACCTGCTGTTCCCGCTCAGCCGCCTGCACCCCTGAATACTCCCCCGCTCCCGGCCGGGAGCGGGACTGCATCCTTGAGGAGCTGCCATGTCGCAACTGCCCGAACCCGATCTTGCCTACCTGCGCCAGGTGCTGCTGGAAATGCTGGCCATCCCCAGCCCGACCGGTTTTACCGACACCATCGTGCGCTATGTTGCCGAACGCCTGAACGAGCTGGGCATCCCCTATGAACTGACCCGCCGCGGCACCATCCGCGCCACGCTCAAGGGCAAGCGCTACAGCCCGGACCGTGCGGTGTCGGCGCACCTCGACACCATTGGCGCCAGCGTGCGCGGCATCCAGGACAATGGTCGCCTGAGCCTGGCGCCGGTCGGCTGCTGGTCGAGCCGCTTCGCCGAGGGCAGCCGGGTCAGCCTGTTCACCGACAAGGGCGTGCTGCGGGGCAGCGTGCTGCCGCTGCTGGCCTCCGGTCATGCCTTCAATACCGCCGTGGATCAGCTGCCGGTCAGCTGGGACCATATCGAACTGCGCCTTGACGCCGTCACCGAAAGCCGCGCGCAGACCATCGAGCTGGGCGTCGAGGTCGGTGACTTCATCGCCTTCGACCCGCTGCCGGAGTTCACCGAAAGCGGCTACATCAGCTCGCGCCATCTGGACGACAAGGCTGGCGCGGCCGCCCTGCTCACCGCGCTCAAGGGTGTGGTGGAAAGTGGCCTGGAGCCGGCCATCGACTGCCACCCACTGTTCACCATCACCGAGGAAGTTGGTTCCGGCGCCGCCGCCGCGCTGCCCTGGGATGTCAGCGAGTTCGTCGGCATCGACATCGCCCCGGCCGCACCTGGCCAGCAATCCAGCGAGCATGCGGTGAGCGTGGCCATGCAGGACTCCGGCGGGCCCTACGACTACCATCTGTCGCGCCATCTGCTGAAGCTCGCCGCCGAGCAGGACATCCCGGTGCGCCGCGATTTGTTCCGCTACTACCACAGCGATGCGCAATCGGCAGTCACCGCCGGTCACGATATCCGCACCGCCCTGCTGGCGTTCGGCTGCGACGCCACCCACGGCTACGAGCGCACCCATATCGACAGCCTGGCCGCCTTGAGCCGCCTGCTTGGGGCCTATCTGCTCAGCCCGCCAGTGTTTGCCAGCGACGCGCAGCCGGCCCAGGAGCACTCGCTGGAGCGCTTCAGTCACCAGATCGAGCACGACACGCAACTGGGTAGCGACACCCAGGTGCCGAGCATCGAGAGCGTGCTGGGTACCCGGCCACCGGCAGGCGACTGAATCTGCCGGCTGACCGGCAAGCCCCTTGATGGCAAGTCGACATCTGCGTAATAGTGCGGGCAATAATTATTAGAAGCCCTGAAGGTCGGCCAATGCCTCGTTTGTTTCTGGCTATGCTGCTGCTCTGCTTGGGCGGGCCGCTGTGGGGAATGTCCCCGGCCCCGCTGGATAGTGACAATATTCGCCTGTCGCTGGCGCCCTATCTGGGTTACTACGAGGATCGCGACGGCAGCCTGGGGGTTGCCGACGTACAGCGTCTGCCTGACAACGCCTTCAGATCCATCACCAGTGTCAACATCAACCTGGGCAAGAATGCATCCACCTGGTGGATCAAGGTGCCCCTGCGCAACAGCCGGCAACACGCCCTGGGCGGCTACCTGGAAGCCAACTACGCCCTGCTCGATCAACTCGACCTCTACCTTCACACCTCGACAGGCGAGCTACAGCACCAACATGGCGGCGATCTTCTGCCCTTCGACCAACGCCCGGTCAATGTCCGCCACTTCTGGTTTCCCCTCGAACTCCCCTCCGGCGACAACACGCTGTACCTGCGGGTGCAAAGCACCAGCACCTTGTTCGTCCCCCTGGTATTCAGCACCTATGCCGCCAGCGCCGCCGACCAGGAAATCCTGATGGGGCTCAACGGCGCGTACTACGGCGTGCTGTTCGCCATGTTCGTGTACAACCTGTTTCTGTTCATGGCCCTGCGCGAGCGCGGCTATTTCTGGTATCTGGTCTACATCGTCAACATCGGCCTGCTAGGGCTCAGCATCGACGGCCTGCTGTTCAAGATGCTGCCCGACCAGGTCGCCCTGCAGGCGGTGAGCATCTACATCATCATGTTCCTCCACGGCCTCACCTCCGTGCAGTTCAGCCGCCACTTCCTCAACCTGCCCCAGCACTTCCCCCGCCTGGACCTGGGCATGCGCTTGCTGATGCTTGGCGTTTTGGGCTGTCTGGTAGCGCTGCCACTACTGGGCTTCGCAGTGTGGAGCACGCTTTCCAGCCTGACCGTGCTGGTGGTATCGCTGATTCTGTTGCTGGCCGGCATCTATGCCTGGAGCCAGGGCCTGCGTCACGGCTCCTACTATGTGCTGGCCTGGAGCGTGCTGCTGGTGTCCTTCGTCATGATCACCAGTGCATCCCTGGGGACGGAAATCTTCGGCGTCTACAGCTCGGCAGTCGTCAAGATAGGCGTGGTGATCGAGCTGCTGACCCTGTCCCTGGGCCTGGCCGACCGCATCAACCAACTCAAGGAAGAAGGCTTCCACTCCCGCGAAGCGGCCACCCGCGCCGAGATGGAGAACCAGGCCAAAAGCCGCTTCCTGGCCAAGATGAGCCACGAGATCCGCACCCCGCTCAATGGCGTGCTGGGCATGCTGCAACTGCTACGCAACACCCCCCTGGACAACCACCAACGCGTCTACCTGGACACTATCAACAGCTCCGGGCAGAGCCTGATGGCGGTGATCAACGACATCCTCGATTACGCCCGCATCGAGTCCGGCAAGCTGAGCCTGGAAGACATTGAGTTCGACCTGGAGCAACTGCTGTCAGACACCCTGATGCTGTTCACCGCCCAGGCCCTGGACAAGCGCCTGCGTCTCTATATCAGCCTGGAAGGCGGTGTGCCACAGCGCATCAGCGGCGACCCGACCCGCCTCAAGCAGGTACTGATGAACCTGTTGGGCAACGCCGTGAAATTCACCGAGCAGGGCAGCGTCACCCTGACGGTAAGCCGACGCAGCAACAGCACGGGGCAATACCACCTGGTCTTCGCGGTCACCGACACCGGCATTGGCATCAGTGAAAGCACCCGCGGCCAGCTGTTCAAATCCTTCTCCCAAGGCGACTCCAGCACCACCCGACGCTTTGGCGGCAGCGGCTTGGGGCTGGCCATCTGCAAGGAGCTGGTGGAAATGATGGGCGGTGGCATCGAACTGCAGAGCACCCCAGGTCAGGGCACACGCTTTGCTTTCGACATTCCGCTACACCCGGTTAACTCCGGGGACGAGGAGTTGGCTAAGCTGCTCGCCAACCGTACCGCCCTCCTCTGCTCCATGGACAGCCAGGGCCTGGATTGCCTCGACCCTCTATTCAGACGCTGGGGCATGCGCACTCAGCGCTGTCGCGACCCCGAACGCCTGCGCGCCGACCTAGAGGAGTTCACGTCACCGCCCCTGCTGGTGTTGATGGAGCCCTGGCCCGGTATTGGCAGCCACTGGCTGGACAATCTGAGGCCCTACCTGCAACAGGGTCAGCGCGTGCTGCTGCTCAGTTCGGCAGGTGAACGCCAGGCATATCCGCACCACCATCAGCTCAAGCTGCTCGGCCTGCCGCTGCCGCTGTCCCTGGTAGCCCTGCGGGAAACGCTGCTGAAGCTGTATCGCGAGCAGCCCAGCGCAACCCTGTGCCGCCTGGAGCCTGCACCTCAACGGGTGGGCAAGGTGCCCTGCATCCTGGTGGCCGAGGACAATCGGGTGAACCAGCAAGTGGTGCAGGGGCTGCTCAAGAGCCGCGGCTACCAGGTCCGCCTGGTTGGCGACGGCCAGTCGGTGGTCGACGAGTACCGGCGCAACCCGAGCGCCATCCAGCTGATCCTGATGGATTACGAGATGCCCGAACTGGACGGTCTGGAGGCCACCCGACAGATCCGTCGCCTGGAATACAACAAGCAGCTGCCGGCGGTGCCGATCATCGCCCTGACCGCCCATATCCTCGATGAACACCGACAGCAGAGCCTGCAAGCCGGCATGAACGATTTCCTCGGCAAACCCCTGGATAGCCAGCAGCTGTTCGCCCTGCTCGACCACTACCTGCTCGCCGAAGCCCATGCAACCGATTAGCATGCCCAGCCGCCAACAGGAGCCACCATGCTGATCCCCCACCAGATGCTCGAAGCCGAAACCCTGACCCGCCTGCTGGAAGACTTCGTCACCCGCGAAGGCACCGACAACGGCGACGACACGCCACTGGCCACCCGCGTGGAGCGGGCGCGCCAGGCGCTGGAAAAAGGCCAGGCCGTGATCGTCTTCGACCCGGACAGCCAGCAATGCCAGCTGGCGCTACGCGAGGAAGTGCCGCGGGAGTGGCTGGAAGACTAGTGACTGGTGCAGCGCGGGCCAAACAGAATGATTGAGGCGCCAATCAGGCACAGCGCCGCGCCCAACCAGTCCGACAGCAGCGGCCGGGTACGCTCTATCAGCCCCAGCCAGAACAGCGAAGCCACGATGTAAACCCCGCCGTAGGCGGCATAGGCGCGCCCGGCATAGGTCGCCTCGATGCGGGTCAGCAGCAGGGCGAATACGGTCAGGCTGAGCAGAGCCGGTGCAATCCACCAGGCACTCTTGCCCAGACGCAGCCACATCCAGAAGGCATAGCAGCCGGCGATCTCGAACAGCGCAGCGAGAAAAAACCACAGGTAGTTGAGCATTGCTCTCCCCACTCAGCCGCGCAGGCTGCCCTCGCGCTCCCACACGCAACGCACCCGCAGATCGCTTTCCTGCGGAGTATGAAAACCGCTCTCGGATTCCCAGCGGAAAGTGTGCATGCCGTTCAGCTCGGTTTCCAGGTGTACCACCGCGTTGGCCCAGTACAGGCGCTTGAGCAGTGTCTCGAACGCCTTCACCCACAGGCTCCACTCGTATTCGATGGCCTGGTAGCTGGCGCCGAAGTGGATCACCTGGGTCTGGTACAGGCCCTCGCCCTCACCATTACAGAAGGAAAACATCTCGCGCCCGAGAAAGGGCCAGGCCTCGCCCTGAGGCAGCTGCGCCAGGACGCGCTGGTTGCTGGCGCGGCGCAACAGGCACTGCTCGCGGTCGGCAGACGGCCAGTCGCGGATGCAGCCATAGACGATGGATTCGGACTCCACGCGGGTACTCCAGAAAGTGCAGGCTGCCTTCTAACACAGGGGTAGCCCGCTGCAAAGGAACCAGTCCCTAAGAACCTGTTCACGATCTGCTGCGCGTCGGCTAAACGGCGTTGAAAACAGCCTCGGGCTGCTCATTTACCACTCGTAAACTCCGCGCCCTCGGCCGGTTTTCGCCGCCGTTTATCTCCAGCTCGCGAGATCGTGAACAGGTTCTAAGTCGGCTGTTTCGGCGGGCGCAGCGCCCAGGCCAGCACGCTCATCAGCACGCCCATGCCGGTCAGCGCCATGAAAGGTACCTGGTAGTTACCTGCCAGATCACGCCCCAATCCCGTCAGGATCGGCGCCAGGCAGCCCAGGCTGTAGCCGGCAAACAGCATCATCGCCGTCCAGCGGCTGACCGCCAGCGGCGACTGCACCTCGTACAGCGGCAAGACCAGGGACAAGGCAAACGAACCACTCAGGGCGAAGCCCATCAACACGGCCCATACCTCGGGCAGCCAGTTGGGGGCGAAGGTGATCATGCACAGGCTCAGCGTCAGGCTGAGGCTGCACGCTACCAGCAAGGGTTGGCGAATGCCGAAGCGCTGTGCCAGCCAGGGCAGCAGCCAGGCGCTGGGCAGGCCTACCAGCATGAACAGGCTGAACAGTGCATTGCTGTGCAGCATACTGAGCCCGGCCTCGTGGTAACGCGCCACCAGCCAGGTGGCCAGGGTGTAGAAAAAACCAGCCTGGATGGCGAAGAAGCCGGTGACCAGCCAGGCACGCGGCACGCGCCAGGGTAAGCCCTGCTGCTCCCCGGCATTGGCGCTCTCCGGCTGGCTCGGCACCCGCAGCCAGAGCACGAACGCCAGCAGGGCCGGTACGCACCAGGCAGCCAAGCCCAGGCTCCAGTCACCGCCCAGGCCATGGGTTAGCGGCGCGGTCAGCACCGCGCCACTGGCGCCGCCAATGGCCATGCTGAAGGAATACCAGCCCACCACCTTGCCCACCCGCTCGCGAAAATGACGCTTGATAAAGCCGGACAACAGCGGGCCGGCAATGGCAATGCCCGCGCCCAACAGCACGGCACTGCCGATCAACACCACGGAAACATGCCCACCCAGACGGGCCAGCAGGGACAGCGCAATCAGCGCCAGGCAGGCGGCAATGGTCCGCTCCAGGCCAAAGCGCAGTGCCAGGCGCGGCGCCAGTGGCGCGAGCAGCCCCATGCACAGCACCGGCAGGGCAGTGGTCAGGCTGACCAGACTGCGGCTGAGGGACAGTTCATTGGCGATGCGTTCGATCAACGGCGCAAAGGAGGTGATGCCGGGGCGCAGATTGATGGCCGCCAGGACCAGCGCCAGCATCAACAGGGCAGGAGAAAAGGGCTTCACGAAGACTCCGTGGTCACGACGGGCAATCACCCTACCCCTCACACCACGAACCGCACAAGATTTCAGCCGAAAAATCTAACCAACTAGACAGTTTTCAGCAGCCATCTGGATGGCCACATACCCTAGAACCAAGGCAAAAAAATGGTTCTTCACGGAATACCGGGGTAACCCCAAAAAAGAACGGCGATCTGGTTGAAGATGTTTGTGCGACCAAACCTCTAAACCAGCACCGCCGTTCTGATGCCAAATGCTACTTCTTTCCCTCCGTTTTGGGAGGGTTTTTCTATTGTCTCCATCAATGCTGATGCCGCCCCCCTGCAGATCGAGCTAGAGCCCAACCCGCTACATCTACCCCGCTGCGGCAGTTGCCAGCAACCCTGTTCATCAATCCACGAATACTGCACACGGCGAATCCGCGTTCTACCGATACTGGGACGCCCGGTTGTTTTGCAGGTTCGATTGCGGCGGCTGTCCTGTTTCCGTTGCGGTCAGCGCATGGAGTGGATCAGCTGGTTGCAGCGCCACGCCCGACTGACGCAGCGTCTGGCCGACGCCGTGGCACTTTGCTGTGCACGACTGCCTACCCGGCACGTGGCCGAGATGTTTGGTTTGCACTGGGGCACCGTGCGCTTGCTTGAGCGACGAGCCCTTGAAGCAAAGCTGACGGCACTCTCTGCACCGCAACCCAAGCGCCTGGTGATGGATGAGTTCGCCCTCTACAAGGGGCATCGCTATGCCAGCGTGGTATTGGATGCCGAGACTCGGCGGGTTCTCTGGATCGGCGAGGGGCGTAGCCGCGAGTCCATTCG
>NZ_JBICIT010000015.1:0-83484 GCF_043102245.1 Pseudomonas sp. zbq_18
GAGTCTTTCGTCTCAACCGAGGCCGCGCATTCTACAGCAGCCTTTCTTTCCGTCAAGCTGTTTTTGAAGATTTTTCGTTTCTTCTCAACTGCTTGCGCCTCGGATCAGATTCTCTTCTCGTCAGCGGGAGGCGAATTCTACAGCGTTCAAAACCGCTGTCAACCACCTCTTTCAACCGCCTTCGATCAAAACCGACCAAAGCACTGACAGAGCAAAACCACCACCCTGCCAGCCCGGCACATTCTATCCGAATCAGCCGCCAGCGCAACCCTTTTATTCATCTAACTCGCTGATTAACAAGGAGTTTTCAGATCAGGCAGCGCTGTAAGAGGCGCGCATTATAGGCCCCAGAACTTACCCGTCAACGGCTTTTTGCGAAGTTTTCACTCCGACTTGATCGAGATACGAGCAAAAGCCTTCTTGCCAGCCTGACACACATGACTGGAGCCCAGCTTGAACATGAAACTGCGATCCACCACCTCGCCATCGACCTTGACGCTGCCAGCGCTAAGCAGATCGCGAGCTGCGGCGGCATTCTTCACCAGACCAGCCTTATTAAGAACAGCGGAAACCGGCATATCCTCAGCCGCAAGCAATTCAACCTCTGGCAGATCATCGGGCAGCTCGCCATCTTTCAAACGATTACCGGCAGAGCGGTGCGCTGTCGCTGCCGCCTCTTCGCCATGGAAACGCGCCACGATCTCTTCGGCCAGCTTGATCTTGATATCGCGCGGATTAGCGCCCTTTTCAACATCCGCCTTGAACTGTTCAATCTCTTCCATGGAGCGGAAGCTAAGCAATTCAAAGTAACGCCACATCAACGAGTCCGGCATGGAGACCAGTTTGTTGTACATGACGCCAGGAGCTTCCTGGATGCCTATATAGTTGCCCAGAGACTTGGACATCTTCTTCACGCCATCCAACCCTTCAAGCAAGGGCATGGTGACGATGCACTGGGACGGCTGGCCATACGAGCGCTGCAGCTCACGCCCCATCAGCAGGTTGAATTTCTGATCCGTACCACCGAGCTCAACATCAGCTCGAAGGGCTACCGAGTCATAGCCCTGCACCAGCGGATAGAGGAACTCATGAATGGCGATCGGCTGATTACCCTCGTAACGCTTCTGGAAGTCATCACGCTCCAGCATGCGCGCCACGGTGTACTGCGAAGATAAGCGAATGAAGTCGGCCGGCGTCAGCTTGTCCATCCAGGTCGAGTTGAAAGCGACCTCGGTCTTGGCCGGATCAAGAATTTTGAACACCTGGGTCTTATAGGTTTCGGCGTTATCGAGTACCTGCTCACGAGTGAGCGGCGGGCGGGTAGCGCTCTTACCGCTAGGGTCGCCAATCATGCCGGTGAAGTCACCAATCAGGAAAATCACCTGATGGCCGAGCTCTTGGAACTGACGCAGCTTATTAATAAGCACTGTGTGCCCCAGGTGCAGGTCCGGCGCAGTCGGATCGAAGCCCGCCTTGATGCGCAGCGGCTCGCCACGCTTGAGCTTCTCAACCAGCTCGGACTCAACCAGAACTTCTTCGGCGCCACGCTTGATCAGCGCCAGCTGCTCTTCAACCGACTTCATGACAGGACTCATGCCACTCGAAACAAAAGGGAGCCAACCATACAAGATCACTGACCAATTACAAGCTCCAGCACAGCGCCAACCACCCAGCCATTAACCCGACTCAAGGGTTGCCTATAGAGAAATTTGATTATATTTTAGACAGTTAATGCACTCTTCCAAGAAACACCCTGAGCCATGACGTATTCTGTACCCAAAGCCACGTCCTATCCGCGGAGCCATCTACTGGCAGCAAGCGGCATTGCGGCGCTGCTGAGCCTGGCCTTGCTGGTGTTCCCAACACGCGAAGTCGAAGCGAAGAAGACCTACCTGAGCCTGGAGCTGGACAACGGGGCCGAGCAGATCCTGCAGGAAAAGGACGATCTCCGACCTGGCCAGCCAGAGGTGGCGCGAGAGGCATCGCCATTCGCCGACACCAGCCTTGCAGACAACAAGAACAGCGCCGAACCAGACGCGGATCATAAGAAAAAAGAAGCATCTCTGAATCCATCTACCGACCCGTTGCAGAAAAGCGTCACCGTCGCCAGCGGCGATACGTTGTCGACTGTTTTTGCTCAGGTGGGTCTGGATGCAAATGCCCTTCATGAGGCATTGAATAGCAGCAAAGATGCAAAACGCTTTGGCCGCCTGCGCGCTGGCCAGGTGCTGGACTTCAAGCTGACCACCGACGGCCGACTGGAGAGGCTGAGCAGCAAGCTCAATGATCTGGAGAGCATCAGCCTCAACCGCTCAGCAAAAGGTTTCGACTTCAAGCGCGAGCTGGTCAAGCCTGATGTGCGTACTGCCTACGCCCACGGTGTTATCGATAGCTCGCTGTTCCTGTCTGCCAAACGTGCTGGTCTTTCGCACAGCTTGACGATGGATCTGGCCAACGTGTTCGGCTACGACATCGACTTCGCTCAAGACATTCGAGGCGGCGACGAATTCGAGCTGATCTACGAAGAGAAGGTCGTCGATGGCAAGCGCGTAGGGAGCGGTAATATTCTTTCTGCCCGCTTCACCAACCGCGGCAAGACCTATACCGCCGTGCGCTATACCAATAAGCAGGGCGTCAGCAGCTATTACAACGCTGACGGCATGAGCATGCGCAAGGCGTTTATCCGCACCCCTGTGGACTTTGCGCGCATCAGCTCACGCTTCTCCATGGGCCGCAAGCATCCGATCCTGAACAAGATCCGCGCACACAAGGGCGTGGACTATGCCGCGCCGCGCGGCACTCCGATCAAGGCGGCGGGCGATGGCAAGGTAATCCTGGCCGGCCGTCGCGGTGGCTACGGCAATGCCGTCATCATCCAGCATGGCAGCAGCTACAAGACGCTTTACGGTCACATGCAAGGCTTCGCCAAAGGCATCCGCACAGGTGTCAGCGTCAAGCAAGGGCAGATCATTGGCTACATCGGCACTACCGGTCTGTCCACCGGGCCGCACCTGCACTATGAGTTCCAGGTCAACGGGCGCCATGTCGATCCGCTCAGTCAGAAACTGCCGATGGCCGATCCGATCCCCAGCAGCGAGAAGCAGCGCTTCCTGCAGCTGAGCAAGCCATTGATGGCGCGCATGGATCAGGAGAAGGCCACCCTGCTGGCCGCCAACAAGCAACCCTGATATGCCGCGCTATCTGGGAGTGATGTCCGGCACCAGCCTCGATGGACTGGACATTGCCTTGATCGAGCAGGACGAGAACATCACGCTGCTCGCCCATCATTACCTCCCCATGCCCGCAGAGCTGCGCAGCGAATTGCTGAGCCTCTGCGCGCCCGGTCAGGACGAAATTGCCCGCGCCGCAATCGCTGAACAGCGCTGGGCAACGCTGGCGGCCCAAGGCATCAATGAGCTATTGCAAAGTCGCGGCATCGGACCGAACGATATCCGTGCCATCGGCAGCCACGGCCAGACCATTCGCCACGAGCCCGCACGCGCTTTCACTGTACAGATCGGCAACCCTGCCGTGCTGGCTGAACTGACCGGCATTGACGTAATTGCCGACTTCCGCCGCCGCGACATGGCTGCGGGCGGGCAAGGCGCGCCCCTGGTACCTGCTTTCCATGAGTCGCTGTTCGGCGCCACTCAAAAGCCTTGTGCCGTTCTCAATATCGGCGGTTTCAGCAATCTGAGCCTGATCAATCCCGACCAGCCAGTTCGAGGCTTCGATTGCGGGCCAGGCAATGCACTGATGGATGCCTGGATTGCACAGCACCAGGGTAAGAGCTTCGATCGCGACGGTGCCTGGGCTGCCAGCGGCACACTGCACGAAGGGCTGCTGAACCGACTGTTGAGCGATCCGTTCTTTGCTGGAAAAGGCCCGAAGAGCACCGGCCGCGAATTGTTCAATCTGCCGTGGCTGGAGCGCCATCTGGCTGCTCTGCCCTTCCTGCAACCTGCCGATGTTCAGCGCACCCTGCTGGAGCTAACGGCACGCAGCATCAGCGAATCGCTGCAACAGGCCCAAGCGCAGACCCAGGAATTGCTGGTTTGCGGAGGCGGCGCGCACAACTCGACACTGATGCAGCGCCTGCAGCAACTACTGCCCGAATGCCAGGTCGACAGCACCGCCAGCCGTGGTGTGCCACCGGACTGGGTTGAGGCCATGGCCTTTGCCTGGCTGGCTCATTGCTGCCTGGAGCGTATTCCAGCCAACCGCCCCAGCGTCAGTGGCGCCAAGGGACTGCGAATCCTCGGCGCCATCTACCCGGCCTGAACACAGAAATGAAAAAGCCGCGCAAATGCGCGGCTTTTTCTTATTCGACCCGCGATCAGATCGAGAACGACGAACCACAGCCGCAGGTCGTGGTGGCATTGGGGTTGTTGATCACGAAGCGTGAACCTTCCAGGCCCTCCTGATAATCGACCTCGGCACCGGCCAGGTACTGGAAGCTCATGGGGTCGACCACCAGGCTGACGCCCTCACGCTCGACGATGGTGTCGTCGTCAGCCACGTCTTCATCGAAGGTAAAACCGTATTGGAAACCGGAACAGCCGCCACCGGTGACGAATACCCGCAGCTTCAGGCGCGGATTGCCTTCTTCATCGACCAGGTTCTTCACCTTGTTCGCCGCACCCTGGGTGAAAATCAGGGGGGTTGGAGTGAAGGTTTCGACGCTCATCTTGCTGCTCTCCCGGCGCCAGGCGCCATGTTACGTACCACGCGGAAGCGGATTATCCGCTTATCCGAGTAAACTGGTCAATTATTGCGCACCAGCAGATACGCATAATCTGCTGGCTGGATGGTGCGTCCGCGGCGAGTTCAAATGTCCGGACGCACGAAGGATCAGGGCAGCAGCGCGGCGTGGGACAGACCCAGGCGCTCGTCCAGACCGAAGAGAATATTCATGTTCTGCAGGGCCTGGCCGGAGGCCCCCTTGACCAGGTTGTCGATGGCTGACAGCACCACCACCAGTTCGCCGCCCTGGGGCCGGTGCACAGCGATGCGGCAGACGTTGGCGCCTCGCACGCTGCGGGTTTCCGGATGGCTACCAGCCGGCATCACATCAACAAAAGGCTCATTTGCGTAGCGCTTCTCGAACAGCGCCTGCAGATCCACGCCACGGTCGGCGACAGTGGCGTACAGGGTCGCATGGATACCGCGAATCATCGGTGCCAGATGCGGCACGAAGGTCAGGCCTACCGGCCCGCCAGCCGCGCGACGCAACCCCTGGCTGATTTCGGGCAAATGACGATGCCCCTTGACTGAGTAGGCCATCATGCTCTCGCTGGCCTCGCACAGCAGCGAACCGACCTTGGCGCCGCGACCGGCACCGCTGACACCGGACGCGCAGTTGGCAATCAGTTGGCTCGGTTCGGCCAGACCGGCCTCCAGCAGCGGGATCAGGCCCAACTGAGTCGCTGTCGGGTAGCAACCGGGCACGGCGATCAGACGCGCGCCCTTGATCGCCTCACGGTTCACTTCCGGCAAGCCATATACGGCCTCAGGCAAAAGCTCAGGGGCGCCATGGGGCTGACCGTACCACTTGGCCCACTCCTCAGCATCCTGCAGACGGAAATCGGCGGACAGGTCGATGACCTTGGTGCCGGCCGCCAGCAGCTCGCCGGCCAGAGCATGAGCCACACCGTGCGGAGTGGCGAAGAACACCACGTCACAGGCGCCCAGAGTCGCCACATCGGGCACGCTGAAAGCCAGGTTGTCGTAGTGCCCGCGCAGGTTGGGGTACATGTCGGCAACCTTGACCCCGGCCTCGGAGCGCGAGGTGATAACAGCCACCTCGGATTGCGGATGCTGCGCCAGCAGGCGTAGCAGTTCCACTCCGGTGTAGCCCGTACCACCGACGATTCCGACCTTGACCATTGCCCGCCCCTCGCTGCGCAGTTGAGAAAGGCGCGATGATAAGCCAACAGCGCAGGTGACGCACGGGCACGGCTTTCTCTACTATCGCGAGTGAATCGTTAGAGGAAAGCCCCAATGCTCTATCTGTGGGTCAAGGCCCTGCACATCATCGCCATCGTCTGCTGGTTCGCCGGCCTGTTCTATCTGCCGCGCCTGTTCGTCTATCACGCGATGGCCGAAGACCAGCCCAGCCGGGAGCGTTTCACGGTGATGGAGCGCAAGCTGTACCGCGGCATCATGAACCCTTCGATGGTCGCTACTCTGCTGCTTGGTGGCTGGCTGCTCTATCTCAATCCGGGCTGGCTGCAGATGGGCTGGCTGCACGCGAAGTTGACCCTGGTAGCCGTGCTGGTCGGCTATCACCATGTCTGCGGCGCCCAGCTGAAACGCTTCGCTCGTGGCGAGAACGTACGCAGCCATGTGTTCTATCGCTGGTTCAACGAAGTGCCGGTGCTGTTCCTGCTGGCCATCGTGATCCTGGTGGTGGTCAAACCCTTCTGACGACGAGAGGAAATCCCATGTCCCTGCCCGCCCTGCTCGACAATCGTCTGCGCCTGCCGATCGTCGCGGCGCCGATGTTTCTGGTATCCGGCCCGCAACTGGTGCTGGCCTGCTGCAATAACGGCGTGATGGGCAGCTTCCCGGCCCTGAACCAGCGCGAGAGCAGTGGTTTCAAGGCCTGGCTGGAGGAGATCGAGACCGGCCTGGCTGCGGACGCCGCGCCCTACGCTGTCAACCTGATCGTGCATAGCAGCAACCCGCGCCTGCAGGCCGACCTGGCCATCTGCGTGGAGCACAAGGTGCCCGTGGTGATCACCAGCCTGGGCGCGGTCAAGGAAGTGGTCGACGCGGTACACAGCTATGGCGGCCTGGTCTTTCACGACGTCACCACACGTCGCCACGCCGAAAAGGCTGCCGAAGCAGGCGTGGACGGCCTGATCGCCGTGGCCGCCGGCGCCGGCGGGCATGCCGGCACCTGGAGCCCTTTCGCCCTGGTCGCCGAGATCCGCCAGTTCTTCGACAAGACCCTGCTGCTATCCGGCTGCCTCAACCACGGCCATGAGGTACTGGCCGCCCAATTACTGGGCGCCGACCTCGCCTACATGGGCACGCGCTTCATCGCCACCCGCGAAAGCAGCGCGGACAGCGATTATAAGCAGATGATCCTTGGCGCCCGCGCCGCCGATATCGTGCATACACCGGCGGTTTCCGGCGTACCGGCCAGCTTCATGCGCCAGAGTCTGGAGCGCGCCGGCTACGACCTGCAGCGCCTGCAGGACAAGGGTGACATCAACTATGGCGAGAAACTCAAGCCGATCAATGACGAAGCCAAGGCCTGGAAAACCGTCTGGTCTGCCGGCCAGGGCGTCGGCGGCATCGACGACCTGCCCAGCACGGCCGAGCTGATCGCCCGCCTGGATGCCGAATACCGGGCCGCCCGTGGGCGAGTCGTGCAATTATCCTGAGCCGCACACCCCCCGAAGAATGCCAACAACAACGACAAGGAAGCACAGATGACAGAGGCCCGCTACAAGATCATCTTCGACGGCCAACTCATGCCGGACATGGCTCTGGAGACCGTCAAGGAAAACCTCGCTCGCCTGTTCAAGAGCGAGCAGAGCCGTATCGACGCGCTGTTCAGCGGCTCCCCCGTGGCGCTCAAGCGCGACCTCGCCGAAGCCGAAGCCGACAAGTACCTGGCCGCGCTGCAACGAGCCGGTGCCCGGGTACGCAAGGAGAGCGAGGGGCCACAGCTCAGCCTGCTCGCCACTGCCGAGCATGACCAGACGGCCCAGCCCAGCGCCGCCGCAACCAGCATGAACTGCCCCAAATGCGGCCACACCCAGCCACAGTCAAGCGAGTGTTCGGCCTGCGGCATCGTCATCGAGAAGTACCTGGCTCGTCAGGCTCAGCTGGCCGCCAGTGCCCCCACAGCCGAAGCACAAGCGCCCGCGAGCGCGCCAGCTTCGCCCTACAGCACGCCCAAGGCAGAGGTAGGCGAAGCCTTGCCGGAGCACGGCCCGCTGAACATCTTCAGCGTACGTGGACGGATCGGCCGACTGCGCTACCTGGGCTGGTCGATGGGCATGATGCTGCTGTTCATGCTCGCCTATGCCATTGCCGCCGGCATCATGGCCGTTGTGCCCATGGTCGGCGGCCTGCTGATGATTCCCGTGGTACTCGGTTCGATCGTGGTCGCGGTGATGATCGGCGTGCAGCGCCTGCACGACATCGGCTGGTCCGGCTGGCTCTGGCTGATCAATCTGGTGCCGCTGGTAGGCTTCGTCTTCTCCCTGCTGATGCTGGTGGTGCCCGGCACTTCCGACGCCAACCGCTACGGCCCGCCGCCGCCGCCCAACAGCCGCGGCGTGATCGCCATGGCCTGGGGCGGACTGCTGCTGTCGATCATCGCGACCGTGGGCATCCTCGCGGCCGTGGCCATTCCGGCCTATCAGGAATACGTGCAGCGCGCACAGGACGCTCAGCAGTTCCAGATGCCGCAGGCCGAGGAGTAAACAGGTGAGCGGTTACGCCCTGATCACCGGCGCCTCCAGCGGTCTCGGTCTGGCCCTGGCCGAAGCGCTGGCACGGCGCGGGCGTAACCTGCTGCTGGTCGCCCGCCAGCGCGACGCGCTGGAAAGCATCGCCTGCGAGCTGAGCCAGCGCTTCGGCGTTGAGGCCCTGTTCCGTGTCTGCGACCTCAGCGAGCCCCTGCAGGTCAGCGGACTGATTCAGGAACTGGAAGACAGCGGCCGACAGATCGATCTGCTGGTGAACAATGCCGGTATCGGCAGCGCCGGCCTGTTCGTCGAGCAGGACTGGAGCCGCGAGCAGGAACTGATCGAGCTCAATGTCCTGGCCCTGTGCCGCCTGTGCCACGCCATTGGCGGGCATATGCAACGGCGTGGTGCGGGACAGATTCTCAATGTCGCGTCCCTGGCCGCCTTCCAGGCGGGGCCGCTGATGAGCAACTACTTCGCCAGCAAGGCCTATGTACTGCATTTCTCCGAGGCGCTGCGCAGTGAGCTGGCGCCTTACGGGGTGAAAGTGTCAGTGCTCTGCCCTGGCCCTGTGGCAACCGCCTTCTTCCGTCGTGCACACCTGCGCAGCGAGGGTTTGGCACGGCGCGAACTGCTGGCCAGCCCGGAGCAGATCGCCCTGCAGGCCGTACGCGGGCTGGAAAAGAACCGCGCCATTATCATTCCCGAATGGCGCCAGCGCCTGCTGCCGCAATTGCTGCGCCTGACCCCGCGGGCCCTGGCCAGACGCATTGCCATGCGCATGGTGCGCCCACTACTGCCCCGCGCGGGCGACGAGCACGCCTGATCAGCCAGCGCTGACCGTTCGCCCGGCTGCCCAGGCACGCAGGGCGGCCAGATCCTCGGCCATCACCACCGACAATGGCGCCGTGCCCTGGATGCAGCTCAGCAGCAAGGCCTGGTCGACCGTCTGTTGTCGCGCCTGCGCGGCATAGAGTGCGCTGACCACCGCCTGCTCGATCTCCGCGCCAGAGAAGCCGTCACTGATATCCGCCAGTTCGGCCAGATCAAAAGCCTCAGGCTGCAACTCGCGACGGCGCAGGTGGATGGCGAAGATGTCCGCACGCACCTGCGCATCCGGCAGGTCGACGAAGAACAGCTCGTCAAAACGCCCCTTGCGCACCAGCTCCGGCGGCAGGCGGTGAATGGCGTTGGCGGTGGCGACCATGAATACCGGTGCCTTGCGCTCGGCCATCCAGGTCAGCAGGGTCCCCAGCACACGCTGACTGACGCCGTCGTCGTTGTCACCGCTGGCCAGACCTTTCTCGATCTCGTCCATCCACAACACGCAGGGCGCCATCTGCTCGGCGAGCTTGAGCGCCTCGCGCAGGTTGCGCTCGGTCTCGCCGAAGAACTTGTTGTACAGGCTGGCGAAATCCAGACGCAGTAGCGGCAACCCCCAGAGCCCCGCGACGGCCTTGGCGGCCAGACTCTTGCCGCCACCCTGCACGCCGACCAGCAGCACGCCACGGGGGACATCTGTGCCCTTGGCATTGATGAACAGCTCCTGACGCTCGCCCAGCCAGCGCTTGAGGTTGGCCAGCCCGCCCACTTCGGCGAAGCGCGCGGTGTCGTACTCGAAACTGAGCACACCCTCCAGATCGAGTAGCTGGAACTTGGCCTTGTTCAGCTCCGGCAGGTCTTCCTGGGTGATGGCGCCGTCATCACAGATGACATTGCGCGCCAGCGCCCGAGCCTCCGCATGACTGGCGCCACGCAGGTTTTTCACCACCTGTTGCAACGTACGATTGTCGGTACGCACCCGCGCGCCGCGATTGCGCTCGCTCCAGCGCGTGGCCTCCTCGCGAACGATGGCCAGCAGCTCTTCTTCCGTGGGCAGCGCCAGGCTGAAGCGCGCGGCATAGCGCTGTACCTCGGCCGGCAGCTTGAAGGCATGGGACACCAGCACCAGGGTCGGCCTGTGCGCCGCCTCGCTCATGGCAATTTCCTTGAGCAGGCGCACCAGCTTGGGATTATCGGCAAGGAAGGGGTGCAAATCGCACATGACATACAGGTTGGGCAGCGGATCGGCCTTGATCAGGCGCAGCGCCTGCTCGGGCTCGCGGCTGTCCAGTTCGCCATTCGGCTCACCGCCAAAGGCCAGGCGCTGCAGCCCCTCGGTCACCGCCCAGGTATAAATACCAAGGCCACGCTTGATCGCCAGCGAGGTCAGGGTCTCCAGCACCCGCGGTTCATCCCAGGACTCGATCACCACCAGCTTGACCCGTGAGTCGAGCACCAGCCCCAGATCGTGGATATCGTTCTTCACACCTGCTCCCTGTGTTGCTCACCCTGTCTGACCTCGCAGAATACCCAAGGACGGAGAGGAAGCCCATGAACAGCCTACGGGCTGGCATGCACTCTTGCTCCCCGGTGGAACAGCGACCTGTTGTCGCCGGTCAAAATTCTGGCCGAACCTTCAGGTAAACTGCACGGCATGCTTTGCATGGAGAAGGCCATGAGCAACCAACGCCAGTTTTCCCCCGTCGACCGCCTGCTGATGCAGGCCGATGCCGCCATGCGCACCCTGCTGCCATTCAGCGGCGCCCCGGCGCGACCCTCGCCAGCCATCGTGCAGAACGAGGGGCAGCTGAGTGACGAGGAGGCCCGTCATGTCGCCGGCCTAATGCGTATCAACCACACCGGCGAGGTCTGCGCCCAGGCGCTCTACCAGGGCCAGGCGCTGACTGCCAGACTGCCTCAGGTACGCCAAGCCATGGAGCATGCCGCCGACGAGGAGATCGACCATCTGGCCTGGTGCGAACAGCGCATTCGCGAGCTCGGCAGCAGCCCGAGTGTGCTCAACCCGCTGTTCTATGGTCTGTCCTTCGGCGTCGGTGCCATGGCTGGACTGATCAGCGACAAGGTCAGCCTGGGCTTCGTCGCCGCCACCGAGGATCAGGTGGTCAAACACCTCGACGAGCACCTGGAGCAAATTCCGGCGGATGACGCCAAGACCCGCGCCATCCTCGAACAGATGCGCGAGGACGAGCAGCAACATTCCACCAGTGCCCTGGAGGCGGGCGGCCTGCGCTTCCCCGCCCCGGTCAAATTCGGCATGAGCCTGCTGTCCAAGGTGATGACCAAGAGCACCTACCGGATCTGAAGCAAAGAAAAAGGCGCCCAAGGGCGCCTTTTTCATATCAGCCGAACTCAGCCGAGTTCGACGATTTCGTAGTCGTGGGTGATCTCCACACCGGCGCGGCCGAGCATGATCGAGGCCGAGCAGTACTTCTCTGCCGACAGCTCCACCGCACGCTTGACCTGTGCCTCCTTCAGCCCGCGGCCCTTGACCACGAAGTGCAGGTGAATCTTGGTGAACACTTTGGGATCCTCGTCGGCACGCTCGGCCTCGAGGAAGGCTTCGCAGCTCTCCACCGGCTGGCGCGACTTCTTGAGGATGCTGACCACGTCGAAGTTGCTGCAGCCGCCGAGGCCCAACAACACCATTTCCATCGGCCGCACGCCCAGATTGCGGCCACCGGCCTCGGGCGGACCGTCCATGACCACGACATGGCCGCTGCCGGACTCGCCAAGGAACATGGCCTCACCGGCCCACTGAATGCGCGCTTTCATCGCCAGACTCCACTACCCGAAAAAATGCGCGCTAGCTTAGCACAGCGTCAAAACCAGCCCCGAGCAGCCGTTTCGTGGGCAGTGGGCCACCCCTAGTGTTAGCCACGTCGCATTTTGGCGTTACCCACTGCACCACGTCTGTTAAGCTGGCGGCGGTTTACTGGCACACTTGTTCGGATAACTAATAAGAAATACGCCTGCTGGACAGAGGCTTACTCACTTTTTCGGGACTCGGGCATGGTCGCTATTACCCTTACACCAAAGATAAAGAATCTCGACAAGCTGCTCGCGCACTGTCACCGCCGCCGTTATACGGCGAAAAGCACCATAATCTATGCAGGGGATCGCTGCGAAACCCTGTTCTTCATCATCAAAGGCTCCGTCACCATCCTGATCGAGGATGATGATGGCCGCGAGATGATCATCGCCTACCTCAACTCTGGGGATTTCTTCGGCGAAATGGGCCTGTTCGAGCGCGAGGGCACCGAGAAAGAGCGCAGCGCCTGGGTTCGCGCCAAGACCGAATGCGAAGTGGCGGAACTGAGCTATGCCAAGTTCCGCGAACTGACCCAGCAGGACCCGGAAATTCTCTACGCCCTGGGCAGCCAGATGGCCGACCGGCTGCGCAACACCACACGCAAGGTAGGTGACCTGGCCTTCCTCGACGTAACCGGCCGCGTGGCCCGTACCCTGCTGGACCTGTGCAAGCAACCGGACGCCATGACCCACCCGGACGGCATGCAGATCAAGATCACCCGCCAGGAAATCGGCCGCATCGTTGGCTGCTCCCGCGAAATGGTCGGTCGCGTGCTCAAGTCCCTGGAGGAACAGGGTCTGGTGCATGTCAAAGGCAAGACCATGGTGGTCTACGGCACTCGCTGACCGGCACCCACCAGAAAAAAGCCCGCCAATCGGCGGGCTTTTTTATTGCTGCAGCATCAGTCCGGGTCAGCGCCCAGCACCACTCGGTTGGAGCTCTGGAAAAACAGACGCTTGAGCTCGGCACCCGGATCCTCGGCACGCATGAAGGCCTCACCTACCAGGAAGGCGTAAACCTCACTGATCTCCATCAGCTCTACGTCAGCACGGGTGAGAATGCCGCTCTCGGTGATCACCAGGCGATCACGCGGAATACGCGGCAGCAGGTCGAGGGTGGTTTCCAGGCTGACCTCGAAGGTGTGCAGGTTACGGTTGTTGATACCCACCAGCGGGGTATCCAGGTGCTTGAGCGCACGCTCCAGCTCGTCGCCGTCGTGCACTTCCACCAGCACGTCCAGACCCTGCTCCTTGGCCACATTGGCCAGCTCGACCATACGCGCATCGTCCAGTGCGGAAACGATCAGCAGCACGCAGTCGGCGCCGAGGGCACGGGCTTCGACGATCTGATAGGGATCGACCATGAAGTCCTTGCGGATCACCGGCAGCGCACAAGCCGCACGCGCCTGCTGCAGGTACTCGTCGGCGCCCTGGAAGAAGTCGATATCGGTCAGTACTGACAGGCAGGCAGCGCCTCCATCCTCGTAGCTCTTGGCGATCTCGGCCGGCACGAAGTGCTCACGCAGCACGCCCTTGCTCGGCGAGGCCTTCTTGATCTCGGCGATCACCGCCGCCTGCTTGTTGGCAGCACGGGTCTGCAGGGCGCGGGCGAAACCGCGCGGGGCATCGGCAGCACGTGCCTGCACTTCAAGCTCGGCCAGGCTAACCCGCGCACTGCGCTCGGCCACTTCCTCGAACTTGCGGGCGATGATCTTCTCCAGCACGGTTGGGATACTCACCCTTCATTCTCCACGCGAAATACAGCGGTAAAGGAAACCAGCTCGTCCAGTTTCTCCCAGGCCAGGCCGGTGTGCAGGGCGTCCTGCGCCAGCTGCATGCCTTCCTTGAGACTAGTCGCCAGGTCGGCGGCGTACAGCGCAGCGCCGGCATTGAGCACGATCATGTCGGCAGCCTTCTGGCCGTTCTCGGTCTTGCGCTTGCCCAGCGCGTCGCGGATCAGCGCCAGCGAACCGGCCGCATCCTCGACGGTCAGGCCGATCAGGCTCTGACTCTTGATGCCGAAGTCCTCGGGTTGGATGCGGTATTCGCTGATCACGCCGTCCTTGAGTTCAGCAACATGGGTCGGCGCGGCCAGGCTGATCTCGTCCAGGCCATCGCTGGCATGCACCACCAGCACGTGCTGGCTACCCAGGCGCTGCAGCACTTCGGCCATCGGCCGGCACAGCGCCTGGCTGAACACACCGATCACCTGGTGCTTGACCCCGGCCGGGTTGGTCATCGGGCCGAGCATGTTGAACACGGTGCGCAGGCCCAGTTCGCGACGCGGGCCGATGGCGTGTTTCATGGCGCCGTGATGAGCCGGGGCGAACATAAAGCCCACACCGACACTCTCCACGCAGCGTGCCACCTGCTCGGGCTTGAGATTCAGATAAACCCCGGCGGCCTCCAGCAGGTCGGCACTGCCGCTCTTGCCGGATACCGCACGGTTGCCGTGCTTGGCCACCCGGCCACCGGCCGCGGCGACCACGAAGGCGGCAGCCGTGGAGACGTTGAACACGTTCATGCCGTCGCCGCCAGTGCCGCAGGTATCGACCAGGCGCTCGGCGTTGATCTGCACCGGCGCGGCCAGCTCACGCATGACGGTGGCGGCGCCGACGATCTCGTCGATGGTCTCGCTCTTCATGCGCATGCCCATGAGGAAGGCGCCGATCTGCGCGTCGGTGCACTGCCCGGTCATGATCAGGCGCATCACGTCCTGCATTTCGGCGGTGGTCAGGTCCAGCTGGTTGACCACCCGGTTGAGGGCTTCCTTGATGTCCATGTCAGCGCACCCCGCCTTGCTGTTTGAGGAAGTTGGCGAACAGTTCGTGGCCCTGTTCGGTGAGGATGGATTCCGGGTGGAACTGCACGCCCTCGATGTTCAGGGTCTTGTGGCGCAGGCCCATGATCTCGTCGACGCTGCCGTCTTCATGCTGAGTCCAGGCGGTCATTTCCAGGCACTCCGGCAGGGTCTCGCGCTTGACCACCAGCGAGTGATAACGGGTCACGGTCAGCGGCTTGTTGAGGCCGGCGAACACGCCCTTGTCCTCGTGGAATACCGGGCTGGTCTTGCCATGCATCACCTGGCGCGCGCGCACCACATCGCCGCCAAACGCCTGGCCGATGCTCTGGTGGCCGAGGCACACGCCGAGGATCGGCAGCTTGCCGGCAAAATGCAGGATGGCCTCGATGGACACACCGGCCTCGGTCGGTGTGCACGGGCCGGGGGAGACCACGATGCGCTCGGGCTTCAGCGCCTCGATCTCGGCGATGCTCAGCTCGTCGTTGCGGATCACGTGGACGTCGGCACCCAGTTCGCCCAGGTACTGCACCACGTTGTAGGTAAAGGAGTCGTAGTTGTCGATCATCAGCAGCATGTTGGCGTCTCCCTTACTGCACGGACTGTTCGGCGAGGCTGACCGCGCGGAACATGGCGCGACGCTTGTTCAGGGTTTCTTCCCACTCCAGCGCCGGCTGCGAGTCGGCAACGATGCCAGCGCCGGCCTGCACATGCAGCTCGCCGTCCTTGATCACCGCGGTACGGATGGCGATGGCGGTGTCCATATTGCCGTTCCACGCCAGGTAGCCCACGGCGCCGCCGTAGACGCCACGCTTGACCGGCTCCAGCTCGTCGATGATCTCCATGGCGCGTACCTTGGGCGCACCGGACAAGGTGCCGGCCGGCAGGATCGCGCGCAGGGCGTCCATGGCCGACAGGTTTTCCTTCAGATGGCCAGTGACGTTGGAGACGATGTGCATGACGTTGGAGTAGCGCTCGATCACCATCTGCTCGGTGACCTTCACCGTGCCGGTGCTGGACACGCGACCGACGTCGTTGCGCCCCAGGTCGATCAGCATCAAGTGCTCGGCAATCTCCTTGGCGTCGGACAGCAGGTCCTTCTCCAGCTCGAGATCGGCTTCCTCGGTGGCGCCGCGCGGGCGGGTACCGGCAATCGGGCGCACGGTGACCAGGTTGTCCTCGACCCGCACCAGCACTTCCGGCGAGCTACCGACCACATGGAAGTCACCGAAGTTGAAGAAGTACATATAGGGCGTCGGGTTGATGCAGCGCAGCGCGCGGTACAGATCGATCGGCGCGGCCTGGAACGGAATCGACATGCGCTGGGAGATCACCACCTGCATGCAGTCGCCGGCGAGGATGTATTCCTTAATCGCACCGACTGCGGCTTCGTAATCGTCACGCTTGAAGCTGGAGACGAAGTCCGGCTCCTGGCCCGCCGATTGGGACAGGTCCACCCCCAGGCGCGGGGTGATCGGCTGGCGCAGTTTGTTCAGCAGCTCGCGCAGTTGCGCCTGGCCCTGCTCGAAGGCGTCGGATTGCGCCGGATCGGCGAGGACGATGGCGTGCATCTTGCCGGCCAGGTTGTCGAACACCACCACGGCATCGGAGACCATCAGCAGGATATCCGGGGTGCCCAGCGGATCGGGATTCGGACACTGCGCCAGCTTCTTCTCCACGTAGCGCACGCTGTCGTAGCCGAAGTAGCCGACCAGGCCGCCGTTGAAACGCGGCAGGCCGGGGATGGTCGGGACCTTGTAGCGCGCCTTGAACTGCTCGACGAACTCCAGCGGGTCTTCGCAGTCGAGGCTCTCAGTCTCGACGCCGTCGACGCTGACACTGACGTGGTGACCATGGGCACGCAGCACGGTGCGCGCCGGCAGGCCGATGATCGAGTAGCGCCCCCACTTCTCGCCGCCTTGCACGGACTCCAGCAGGTAGGAGTTGGGGGTATCGGCCAGCTTGAGGTAGATCGACAGCGGGGTGTCGAAGTCGGCCAGGGTTTCGAAGGCCAGCGGAATGCGGTTGTAGCCTTCAGCGGCCAAACGCAGAAATTCTTCGCGGGTCATGCACACAGCCTCGTGAGGAGGGTAAACGGGAGTTGAGCAAACACGCCGGGGCGACCGGCCGGGAGGAAATCAGGCGCGCCAGCGCCAGCGGGCCAAGGCCTTGACCAGTTTCATCCAGTGTTTGTGGGCAACTACCACGATGCTGTCTCGTGCGAGGGGTAATCAGAGGAGTCCGGGGACATTACCCCAGCGCCCTCGCCCGTGCAACCAGGCAGCAGTTGGCGCAGGTCGTCGATGACCCGCGCCGGGTTTTCTTCGGCAATCGGCCGGCCATGGTTGTAGCCGTAGGACAGCGCCACGCAAGTCACGCCGGCGGCGTGCGCGGCCAGCACATCGTTGCGCGAATCCCCGATGAACAGGGCCTGCTCAGGAGCAACGCCGGCCAGATGCAGTACGTGCAGCAACGCCGCCGGGTCGGGCTTCTGTTGCGGCAGGGTGTCGCCGCCGATGATCCAGCGGAAGTAGCCACCCAGGCCCATCTCGTCGAGCAGCGGCGCAACGAAACGCTCCGGCTTGTTGGTGATCAACGCCAACTCCACGGCGGCGCCGCGCAGCCAGTCGAGCGAGCTGACCACGCCCGGATAGACGCGACTCAGCGCATGACTGCCGGCATAGGCCTCATTGAACAGCTCCAGCGCCTCAAGCGTTTCTGCCTCGCCGATGGCGCAATGCTCGATGTCGCCTGCCAGGGCGCGACGCACCAGCACACGCGCACCGTTGCCGACCCAGTGACGCACGCGCTCGACACCGGCCGGCTCGCGGCCCAGCTGCACCAGCATCTGGTCTACGGCGGCGGCCAGATCAGGCACCGAGTCGACCAGGGTGCCGTCGAGATCGAACATCACCAGACGCGGCAGCTCACCGCGAAACAGCTCCAGTATCACGTGCGCACCTGGGCCAGCTCGGCACGCATGGCGTCGATCACGGCCTTGTAGTCCGGCTGGTTGAAGATCGCCGAGCCGGCGACGAAGGTGTCGGCGCCGGCTTCGGCGATCTCGCGGATGTTCTGTACGTTGACCCCGCCATCGATCTCCAGGCGGATTTCGCGGCCACTGGCATCGATAAGCGCACGCGCCTCACGCAGCTTGTCGAGGGTACCGGGGATGAATTTCTGCCCGCCGAAGCCGGGGTTGACGCTCATCAGCAGGATCATGTCGACCTTGTCCATCACGTACTTGAGCACGTCCAGCGGCGTGGCCGGGTTGAACACCAGGCCGGCCTTGGCGCCGCCGGCCTTGATCAGCTGCAGGGAGCGGTCGATGTGTTCGCTGGCTTCCGGGTGGAAGGTGATGTAGCTGGCGCCCGCCTCGATGAAATCGCCGATGATGCGGTCGACCGGCTTGACCATCAGGTGTGCGTCGATCGGCGCGGTGATGCCGTACTTGCGCAGCGCCGAGCAGACCATCGGGCCGATGGTCAGGTTGGGCACGTAGTGGTTGTCCATCACGTCGAAGTGGACGATGTCGGCGCCAGCGGCGAGGACGTTGTCGACTTCCTCGCCCAGGCGGGCGAAATCGGCGGAGAGAATCGACGGGGCGATGGCGAAGGATTGCATGGTGGCCTCAGGGCTAAATCACGGTGACGCGATTGTAGCCTGAGAGCCTACCCACGATCTCCTGCGCGTCGGAAAAGCTGCGTTGAAAGCCCCTTCGGAATGCTCATTTACCTCTCGTAAACTGCGCTTCCTCAGGCACTTTCGCCTTGCTTTTCTCTAGCGCAGAAGCTCGTGGGCAGACTCTTCGCATCTATCGACTACTCCGGCAGCGACGTACGCATCTTCTCGCTGCGCCCACGCAGCCACTCCAGGGTCAGCAGCAGGACGATGGAGAAACCGATCAGCAGGGTCGCGGCGGCGGCGATGGTCGGCGACAGGTTCTCGCGGATGCCGCTGAACATCTGCCGCGGTAGGGTGGCCTGCTCGGGGCCGGCGAGGAACAGGGTCACTACCACTTCGTCGAAGGAGGTGGCGAAGGCGAACAGCGCACCGGAGATGACCCCGGGCGCGATCAGCGGCAGGGTCACCTTGCGGAAGGTCAGCAGCGGCGAGGCGCCAAGGCTGGCTGCAGCACGTACCAGGTTGTAGTTGAAGCCCTGCAGGGTCGCGGACACGGTGATGATGACGAAGGGTACACCGAGCACCGCGTGCACCAGGATCAACCCGGTGTAGCTGTTGCCCAGGCCCAGCGGGGCGAAGAACAGGTAGCTGGCGACGCCGACGATGACCACCGGGGCGACCATCGGCGAGATCAGCAGGCTCATCACCAGCGCCTTGCCGCGGAACTCGCCGCGGGTCAGGCCGATCGCCGCCAGGGTGCCGAACACCATCGCCAACAGGGTCGCCGCCGGGGCGACGATCAGGCTGTTCTTCAGCGCGCGCATCCATTCGGCGGAGCTGAAGAAGGTTTCGTACCAGCGCAGGGAGAAACCCTGCAGCGGGTAGACCAGGAAGCTGCCGGAGTTGAACGACAGCGGGATGATCACCAGCACCGGCAGGATCAGGAACAGCAGCACCAGCGCGCACAGGCTGCGATGGGTCCAGAACCAGGCGCGTTCGACGGGGGACTTGTAGGGGCTCAGCATATGCACTCTCCAGTCAACTCCCCTCTCCCGTTTGCGGGAGAGGGGCTGGGGGAGAGGGCTGCATAGGCTTCGCCCCTCTCCCGTCCTGCGGGCACCCTCGGCTTCGGCGTCCTGCGTCGCCCTATCTCCTGCATCCTTGCAGTCGTCTCCCCAAAGGGGCGAGGGTCATCAGTTGGCCTGCAACGCAGGCATTTTTTATCCCAGGCGCAGGCGGCTGGCGCCCACCAGCCAGCTGTACACCACGTAGAGCAGCATGGTGGCGAGCAGCAGCAGGCCGCCGAGGGCCGTGGCCATGCCCCAGTTGATGGTGCTGTTGGTGTAGAAGGCGACGAAGTAGCTGATCATCTGGTCGCTCGGGCTGCCCAGCAGCGCCGGGGTGATGTAGTAGCCAATCGACAGGATGAACACCAGCAGACACCCGGCGCCGACCCCGGCCAGGGTCTGCGGGAAGTACACCCGCCAGAAACTGGCGAACGGATGACAGCCGAGGGAAATCGCCGCGCGCATGTAGCTGGGCGAGATGCCCTTCATCACGCTGTAGATCGGCAGGATCATGAACGGCAGCATGATGTGGACCATGGAGATGTACACGCCGACGCGGTTGAACACCAGTTGCAGCGGCTCATCGATGATGCCCATGGCCATCAGCGCGCCGTTGATCAGGCCACCGGATTGCAACAGCACGATCCACGCCGCCACGCGCACCAGAATCGAGGTCCAGAACGGCAGCAGCACCAGGATCATCAGCAGGTTGCTGGTACGGGTCGGCAGGGTCGCCAGCAGGTAGGCCAGGGGATAGGCCAGCAGCAAGCAGATGACCGTGATCACTGCGCCCATCCAGAAAGTACGGGCGAAGATGTCCAGGTAGATGGCCTGGTCCGGGGTGGCAGCCGCCAGCTCACCAAGGTCGTCGATGCGATGGTCGAGGGCGGCCAGCAGGTAATAGGGGGTGAAGGCGGAGCTGTTGCGACGGATCACCTGCCAGTAGGCCGGGTCGCCCCAGCGCTCGTCGAGGTTTTCCAACGCATCCTTGTAGGACTCCGGCGGTTGTTTGAACGGCAGCGCGCGGCCGGTCTTGGCCATCAGACTGCGGTAGCCGGCCAGCTCCATGTTCAGGCGCTTGGACAGATCACCGATGGTCTGTTGCTTGCGCGCTTCAGCCAGGTCGTCGGCCAGGGCGCGATAGACCGGCTCATCGGGCAGACCACGGCCGTCCCAGGCGGATATGGCCTCGACTGTGCGCGGCAGGCTGCCAACCACTTCGGGGTTCTCCACGCTCTTGTACAGCAGGATGCCAATCGGCAGCAGGAACACCGCGAACAGGAACACCAGCAGCGGCAGGATCAGGCCCTGGGCCTTGAGCCGGTTGAGGCGCTCGGCGCGCGCCAGCTTCTGCTTCAGGGTCAGGCCGGAGGCGTCAGTGAGAGTAGCGGTAGTGGCCATCGCAGGCTCCAGAAAACCGGGATAAAGCACCCTCGCCCAAGCGCGGGCGAGGGTTCGAGAGGAACGGGGGAACGTTCCTCCTACCAAACCCCTTCATGCGAAGGGGGCACTGCACGGAAGACTTACTTCGCGGCCCAGGCGTTGAAACGCTGTTCCAGCTGCTCGCCGTAGTCGGCCCAGAAGGTCACGTTCATCGGCACCTGCCCGGCGATGTTTTCCGGGGTGGTCGGCATATCCTTGAGCAGCGCCGGGTCGAGCAGCTCGACCGCCTTCTTGTTGGCCGGGCCGTAGGCGATGTTCGAGGAGTAGACCTTCTGCTGCTCGGGCTGCACGCTGAACGCGGCGAAGGCCTTGGCGGCGTCGGCATCCTTGGCGCCACGCGGGATGGCCCAGGAGTCGAAGTCGTAGATACCGCCGTTCCACACCACCTGCAGGTTGCTTTCCTTCTGCACGGCGGCGATGCGGCCGTTGTAGGCGGAGCTCATGACCACATCACCCGAGGCGAGGAACTGCGGCGGCTGCGCGCCGGCTTCCCACCACTGGATGCTCGGCTTGATCTCGTCGAGCTTCTTGAACGCGCGGTCCTGGCCTTCCTTGGTGGCCAGCACGCTGTAGACGTCCTTGGCCGGTACGCCGTCGGCCATCAGGGCGAATTCCAGGGTGTACTTGGCGCCCTTGCGCAGGCCGCGCTTGCCCGGGAATTTCTGCACATCCCAGAAATCGGCCCAGCCGGTCGGGGCGCTGGCCAGCTTGTCGGCGTTGTAGGCCAGCACGGTGGACCAGACGAAAAAGCCGATGCCGCAGGGCTGGATCGCGCCTTCGATGAAGTCATCGGCATTGCCGAACTGCTCGGGATCGAGCTCCTCGAACAGGCCTTCGTCGCAACCACGGGCCAGCTCCGGCGACTCCACTTCGACCAGGTGCCAGGACACACTGTTGGTATCGACCATGGCTTTCACCTTGGCCATCTCGCCGTTGTACTCGCCCGCGATGATCTTGCCTTTGCCGGCCGCTTCCCACGGCTGGTAGAAGGCCTTTTCCTGGGCGGTCTTGTTGGCGCCACCGAAGGAAATCACCGTCAGATCGGCGGCCATGGCCTGGGTCGCGCCGGCCAGCCCCAGGGCCAGTGCAGTGAGGCGGAAGGTACTGCGAACAGCTGTGCTCATTGTTGTTCTCCAGAGTGCAGGGTTGGTAATGCCTGGCGCGTTATTCCGCGGCTTGCGGGTCAAGCGCCCTGACGTGCTCCACATGCCAGCCGAGCGGCACCACATCGCCCACGCTCAGGGCGGGGTCGAGCTCGGCGATCGGCTGCTTGACGAAGAAACTGGGGTTGCCACAGACCTCCATGCGCACGCGCACGTGGTCACCCAGGTAGATGAACTCGGCCACGCGGCCGCTGAAACGGTTGGCGCAGCTCTCGCTGGCGCCATTGATACGCACCCGCTCGGGGCGAATCGACAGACTCACCGGTTCCCCCGGCTTGCCAACCTTCACCGCCAGCGCCTCGACCTGCTCGCCACGCGCCAGGCGCACGGTGCAGCGCTCGCCATCGCGAGATACCAGCTCGCCGGCCAGGCGGTTGTTCTCGCCAATGAACTGGGCGACGAAGGTGTTGCTCGGTGCCTCGTACAGATCACGCGGCGGGGCGATCTGCTGGATCTCGCCCTGGTGGAACACCGCCACGCGGTCGGACATGGTCAGCGCCTCGCCCTGGTCGTGGGTCACGTAGACCACGGTCACGCCCAGCCGCTGGTGGATGTGCTTGATCTCCATCTGCATGTGCTCGCGCAGCTGTTTGTCCAGCGCGCCGAGTGGCTCGTCCATCAGCACCAGCTGCGGCTCGAACACCAGCGCGCGGGCCAGCGCCACACGCTGCTGCTGACCACCGGAAAGCTGCGCCGGGTAGCGGTTGCGGAAGCTGTCGAGCTGCACCATGGACAGCGCACGCTTGACCCGCTCGGTGACGTCGGTTTTGTTCATGCTACGCACGCTGAGCGGGAAGGCCAGGTTCTCGGCCACCGTCATGTGCGGGAACAGCGCGTAGTTCTGGAACACCATGCCGATGTCGCGCTTGTGCGGCGGCACGTTGTTGATCGAGCGCCCGGCCAGGAGGATCTCCCCGGCGGTGGGCGTCTCGAAACCGGCCAGCATCATCAGGCTGGTAGTCTTGCCGGAACCGGACGGGCCGAGCAGGGTGAGGAACTCGCCCTTGCGGATGTCCAGATTGAGGTCTTTGACGATCAGGCTTTCGCCGTCGTAGCTCTTCTGCACGCCCTTGAAACTGACGAGCACATCGCTGGAAGCATTCTCGGCCATTGCCGCACCCTTGTTCTTGTTGCCGTGCTGTAAGACTAGGAAGTCGTGCAGGCGGCGCAAATCGGGCGCTATGAGAGATTGCTATAAGGCAGCAGGACGACGGGGTGTAGGGATCGCCCTACATGCCTTTTTTGTGGGAGCGGATTCATCCGCGATCAGGGCAAGCGCTCAGTGGCCTGCTTATCGCGGATAAATCCGCTCCTACAACTCAGCTTCAGAGCAGCTTGTGCTCCACCGCGTACTTCACCAGATCCGCCACCGAGTGCACGCCCAGCTTCTGCATCAGGCGCGCCTTGTGGGTGCTGATGGTCTTGCTGCTGACCGACAGGTGCAGGGCGATCTCGTTGACGCCCTCGCCACGCACCAGGCGTTCGAACACCGAGAACTCACGCTCCGAGAGCAGCGCATGCGGCGGCCTTGAGTCGGTCAGGCCCACCTCGAAGACCATGCGGTCGGCCAGCTCCGGATCGATATAGCGACCGCCACCAGCCACCTTGCGGATGGCGGTGAGCAACAACGCCGGATCGCTGTCCTTGGTGGCGTAGCCGGCGGCGCCGATCTTCAGCGCCCGCGCCGCCATCTGCGCCTCGTCGTGCATGGACAGCACCAGCACCGCCGGCGGGTTGGCCAAAGCGCGAATCCGCGGAATCGCCTCCAGGCCGTTGACACCGGGCATGGAGATATCCAGCAGCACCACATCGCAGGGCGTGTGGCGCAGGGTTTCCAGCAGCTGCTCGCCGTTGCACGCCTCGCCCGCCACCTGCAGGTCCTTGGCCAGGCCGATCAGTTGCTTGATGCCCTCGCGGACGATGGTGTGGTCTTCGGCCACCAGTACTCGAATCATGCGATTACCTCTTCTTTCAGCGCCACTCGCACGCTCAGCGTGGTGCCCTCGCCCGGCTGGCTGTCGATGCTCAGGCTGCCGCCGAGCATGAGCACGCGTTCGCGCATGCCGACCAGGCCGAAGGATTGTGCGCGCGGCGCGCGGGTGTCGAAACCCCGACCATCGTCACTGACCCGCAGGCACAGCTCATCACCCTCGACGCTCAGGGCGATCTCGACCGTGTGCGCCTGGGCATGGCGCAGCACATTGGTCAGCGCCTCCTGCAAAACGCGGAACAGGCCCACGGCCTTGGCATCGGCCAGCTTCGGCAACAGTTCAGGCACCTGCACCAGGCAGGCGATGCCGCTGCGCGCCTCGAAGCGCCGCGCCTGCCACTCGATGGCCGAGCCCAGGCCGGCGTCGAGAATCGGCGGGCGCAGTGCGGTGGCCACGTCGCGCACCAGCTGGAACAGGTTGGCGATCAGTTTCTTCATGCTGTCCAGGCGCGCCTGCAGGCCCGGGTCGAGCCCGGCGAACGCCAGCTCGCACATCGAGGTCTCCAGTTTGAGCACGGTCAGCACCTGGCCCAGCTCGTCGTGCACTTCACGGGCGATGCGCGCTTTTTCTTCCTCGCGCACGCTCTCCAGGTGCGCCGACAACTCGCGCAGCTGCGCCCGCGATTCGGCCAGCTCAAGTTCGATGGCCTTGTTCTCGCTGATGTCCCAGACCACGCCGTCCCACACCACATGGCCATCGCCCAGCTGGCGGGCGCTGGCCTTGATGTCCGCCCAGCGCACCCGACCATCACGGGTGAGAATGCGCCCCTGCCACTGCCAGTCGCCGGCCGCGGCGATGGCCGCATCCTGGGTACGGTGGTAGGCCGCACGATCGTCCGGATGGACCAGGCTGCGGATGCCGAAGTCATGGGCCATGATGGCGGCCGGCGGATAGCCCACCAGCTGCTCGCTGCCCTCACTGATAAAGGCGAAGTCCGACGGTGCCTCCGGGCTGGGCCGTTCAAGGCGGAACACCAGACCCGGGACGTTGCCGGCGATGCCCTTCAGCCGCGCCTCGCTTTCCTCCAACGCGGCCCGTGCACGGCGCCGCTCGGTGGCATCGCTGAGGTACACCACCAGGTACTCGGTCTCGCGAAAGCGCAGAAAACCCAGCGTCACATCGACGGGCAGGTCACTGCCATCGGCGCGCTGACAGAAGCTCTCGAAACTCAGGGCGCCATCCACCTGCTGACGCACCCGCCGCCACAGGTTGAGCCAGCGGTCCATGCCCAGCGTGCGTTCGAAGTCCTGCACCGGCCGGTCGACCATGGCGGCCTCGCTGTAACCGAGCATGCCCGCCACCGCCTGGTTGGCATAGCGCACCCGCCCGTCCCAGCTGACCCAGAGGATGCCCACCGTGCTGTGGTCGAGGGAGAACTGCGCCAGACGCAGCGCTTCCTCGGCCACCTCGCGCTGATTGAGGATCTGCCGCGCTTCGAGCAGGCGCTTTTCCAGCTGGCCACGCTGACGACGCAGCACAGCGAGCAATAGCAGGCTGACCAGCAGCATGAGGCCGAGCAGCACACTGAGACTGCGCCAGAAGCGCGGCGAGTCGCCGAGCCCGGGGGTGCGCGCCGTCAGCCAGCGGCGTTGCAGGTTGTCCAGCTCCTCGGCCGGCATCTCGCGCAAGCCCTGCTGCACGATGCTGGCCAGCTCCGGCCAGTCGCGGCGGGTAGCGAAGCGCAACAGCAGCGGCAGGCCGACATCGGCCAGCACGCGCAGGTTGGCAAACTCGCTCTCCTGGGCCAGGCGGCTGAGCTGGGCCTGGTCGATGGCGGCGAAGCGCGCCTTCTGCTCCAGCACCGCACGCAAGGCCTCGCGTTCGGACGGCTCGGCCTGCAACTGCAGGTTGAAGTAGTTGCTGCGCAGGTAGTCGGCCACCGCACTGGGGGTGCGCACGGCAATTACATCCTGTTCACCGAGTTGCTCAAGCTCCAGCCCCACCTCGCCCCCCGGCTCGCCGACCAGCAGATGGGGAATGCGCATGTAGGGGTCGGAGTACTGCCAGAGGCGCAGACCGGCGCGGCTCTGCTGAAGGCCTGGCGCCAAGTCGATACGTCCGGCACGCAGCGCCTCCTGCAGCGCGTCCAGGCTGTCGAAGCTGCGCCAGCTCAGTTCGACGCCGAGACGCTTGGCCAGTTTCTCGGTGAGCTCGATGCTCAGCCCGCTCAACTGCTGCTGACGGCGCCGGTACTCGGCATAGGGGGCCTGCAGCACCACACCCACGCGCAGCCGCGGGTGCTCGGCCAGCCAGGCCTGCTCGGCCGGCGCCAGGCGCAGCGGCGCGGCCTGGACGCTCAGCACACCCAGCAACAGCAGCCCACAGAACACTCGAATCATGCGCACGACAGCGACCTCCGGCCTGCTACCTTACCTGACAAACCTTCACGCAGCGCTTAGGCTGCTAGAACCCTTATCCACGCCGAGCCCCTGAGATGCGCCGTCCAGTCCTCTCGACACTCATCGCCCTGCTGCTGAGCCTTGCACATCCCGCCCTGGCGGAGGAAGAAACCCCCGCCGCCAGTCCAGACACCGCCGTCGCAACGCCGGAAACCGAGGAGGCAACCCGCCAGCCGCTCGAAGAACGTAGCGAGGACAATGCCCAAGCCCTGGAACGGCAACTGCCCAAGGGCGAGCAGCAGATGCTGCAGGCCGATGGCGGCAGCTTTCTGGCCTTGTGGAAACCGGCCAATGCGCCGCAAGCCAAGGGGGTGGTGATCCTCGTCCCCGGCGCCAATGAAAGCGCCGACTGGCCGCAGGCGATCAATCCTCTGCGCAGCAAACTGCCCGATGTCGCCTGGAGCAGCCTGAGCCTGAACCTGCCCGACAGCCCCAACGAACCGCTGCCCGAGGCCGTGCTGCCGCGTACGCCGGAGGCGGTCACGGTCGATACCGCCGACAGCGTCGCCGAGCCCGCAGCAGAGGCGCCAGCCAGTGAGCCCACGGCCGCTGCCCCTGCCCCGGCGCCGGTCGATCCCTCTCAGCGAGTCTTCGCCCGTATCGACGCCGCCATCACCTTTGCCGAGCAACAGGATGCGAGCAACATCGTGCTGCTCGGCCACGGTGACGGCGCCTACTGGGCGGCGCTCTATCTCAAGGAGCGCCAGCCTGCACAGGTCAAGCACCTGGTCACGGTCGCCGCGCAACTGCCTGCCGGGCAGTCCCCCGCGCTGGAAGAGCTGATTCCCGGCCTCAAGCTGGCTACGGGCGACTTCTTCTACAAGGACCAGGCTGCCGATCGCAGCGCCGCCGTGCGCCGCCTGCAGGCCAGCAAGCGCCTGGCTCACGACAGCTACACGCAGGTTGCCCTCAAGGCCTTGCCAGGTAATCAGGATGCCGAGCAGGAGCAGCTGTTCCGCCGCGTCCGGGGTTGGCTGGAGAAGCAATAGGCGTCAGCGGAAACCGTGCCGTCGGCGGATCAGCTCGTAGGCGGCGTGCAATTCACGGGTCTTGTCGGTGGCCGCACGCAGTTGCGCGGCACTGGCGCCGGCACCGGCCAGTTTGTCCGGATGATGACGACTGAGCAGGCGTCGGTAGGTCTGCTTGATCAGCCTGGGCTCGCTGTCGGCGCGCACGCCCAATAGCCGCAAGGCCGCCTGGTAATCCCCCCCAGGCGTGTCCGGCACCGACGGTTGCGGCCGATATTCCTCGGCCATGGCCTGCAAGACCGCACGCGGAAAGCCAAGCCAGCGCGCCCACTGCTCGATCAATAGGCGCTCTGCCTCACTCAGTCGGCCATCGGCCCAGGCCATGCGCCAGCAGGTTCGCAATACCACTTCCGCCCGTTCCGGGCGCGCCTGCAAGGCACGCAGGGGGCCGCGCAACTCCTTGTCCGCCTGCTTGCCGCGCGCGAAGGCCTGCATGGCACGACGACGCGACAGTTCATCCAGCCCCAGCCGCTGCATCTCGCCGGCAGCCATCTGGATATGACTGTCGAGCACACGCCCATCACTCTTGGCCAAGCGCCCGAGCAGCATGAACAGCAGATCCTCGTCGTCCATCTGAGACCGCTGCAGCCCCAGGAGCTGACGCAGGTGCTCCAATGAGCGCAAACGCATGCGCCGGTCGAGCATCTGGCCAAGCAAGCCGCCCAGCAGTGCACCGGGGATGCTGGCCAGGGCCAGCCCCGCCGCAGCGCCAAGCAGGGTCGCCGGCCAGAGCATGTCAGCCCGCTACCTGCAGCAAACGCTCGACCTCGGCCAGGCGCTCGTGAGTGCCGACATCGACCCAGCGACCGGGAAAATGCTCGCCACTGACCTGGCCCTCAGCCATGGCCGCGCGCAGCAAGGGCGCCAGCTTGAAGGCGCCCGGCTGGCAGTCGGCGAACAGGTGCGGATGCAGCACGGAGATACCGCTGTAGGTCAGTGCATCAGCACCGCCGACCACATCACTGACCCGCCCGGCCTCCAGCCGGAAGTCGCCGCCCTGGTGGTGGGCCGGATTGTCCACCAGCACCAGATGGGCCAGACCCGCCAGCGGGCGGCGCAGGGCAGCGAAGTCGAAGTCGGTCCAGATATCGCCGTTGACCACCACGAATGGCGCGGCGCCCAACAAGGGCAGCGCTTTGTAAATGCCGCCGCCGGTTTCCAGCGGCTCGCCCTCGGCCGAGTAGGCGATGCTCACGCCAAAGCGCGAGCCATCACCCAGATAATCCTCGATCTGCTGGCCGAGCCAGGCGTGGTTGATCACCAGCTCGGTGAACCCCGCCGCGGCCAGGGCGCGCACATGAAACTCGATCAGCGGCGTGCCGGCGGCGCGCACCAGCGGCTTCGGTGTATGCAACGTCAGCGGACGCAGACGCTCGCCCTTGCCCGCCGCCAGAATCATCGCCTTCATGCCGGTTGCGCCTCGTGCTGCGGCAGGCTGGCCAGCAGCTCGCCCAGTACAGCCAACTCTGGCCGGCGCGCCAGCACGGCCTCTATATATGTGAAGAAGCGCGGCACATCGCCCAGGTACTTGGGCTTGCCGTCGCGATGGCAGATGCGCGCAAAGATGCCAATCACCTTGAGGTGACGCTGCACACCTATCAGGTCGCTCATGCGGTGGAACTCGGCGAAATCCTCCGGCACGGCGATGCCCGCCTCGCGGGCCAGCTGCCAATAACGCTGCAGCCAAACCTGCACGCGCGCCTCCGGCCAGCTGAGAAAGGCATCCTTGAACAGGCTGGTGACGTCGTAGCTGAGCGGGCCCTGCACCGCATCCTGGAAATCGAGAATGCCGGGGTTGGGCTGGCTGAGCATCAGGTTGCGCGGCATGTAATCGCGGTGCACGAACACCCGCGGCTGGGCCAGGGCGCTGTTCACCAGCAGGTCACAGACCTGTTGCCACTGCGCCTGCTGCACGGCATCCAGCTCGACGCCCAGGTGGCGCTGCAGATACCAGTCGGGGAATAGCTGCAACTCGCGGCGCAGCAGGGCATCGTCATAGGCCGGCAGCTGACCGTCGACCGGCAGCTGCTGGAACCTCACCAGCGCCTGCAGAGCCCGCTCGAACAGCTCGTCAGCATTATCGGCATCGAGCACTTCCAGCCAGGTCTGGTTGCCCAGATCGTCCAGCAGCAGGAAGCCACGCTCCAGGTCCTGGGCCAGAATACGCGGCACATGCACGCCAGCTTCGGCCAGCATAGCCGCGACCTTGACGAAGGGACGGCAGTCTTCCTGGGGCGGCGGCGCGTCCATCAGGATCAGACTGCGACCATCGGCTTGCCAGCGGAAATAACGACGGAAACTGGCATCACTGCTGGCCGGTGTCAGGCCGCCAGAGGGCACCTCACCCCAGCCCTCGCGCTGAAACAACACAGGTAAAGATTCTTCCAACCAGCTCTGCAGGAGCTGAAGACGCACATCTTGATCAGGCATTACAGGGGTCTCCGACGGCGCTAGCCGTTGCGCGGGTCATGCTTTATTATCCAGCATCTTTTTCAGCCCATCGAGAGGCGTGCGGTCCCTGCGGGGCCGGAGGCGCGCAGGAAGCCCGGACTAACAAGATGGCAGTAAAACTCCCCGTATTCCGTAAAAAATTCCCGTTGTTGATGACCAGTGGCCTGCTGGCGCTACAACCTCTTGCCACCTCTTTCGCTGTCGCTGCCGAGCAATTCGACTGTGCCGCCTCCGCTTCCGGCGGTTGGGCCTGTACCCCGAAAGCTGTCACCACCAGCCAACTGCCACGCCCACAGCACACCGCCACAGCGGTCAGCGCCGTGGCCGGCACAGCCGCCGTATCCGGTGAAGCTGAACGCACCACCCTGGTCACCGAAAGCGAGGGCCTTGGCCTGCAGAGCCGCAGCGCTGATTTCAGCCATCTGGACTGGGTGCCGCGCGAACAACTCACCGAGGCCCAGCTGGCCGAAGTCGGTCCTTACTGCGCCGGCTCCTACGTCGAGCCGCTGCGACCGGGCATGAGCGACGACACACCGATGGACGAAGCGCCACTGTTCGTCTCGGCCAAAGCCTCACGTTATGAGCAGGACAAGGAAGCCGCCACCCTCGCCGGTGATGTGGTGCTGCGCCAGTCCAGCATGCAGGTCGAGGCCGACGAAGCCACCCTGCACCAGGCCGAAAACCGCGGTGAGCTGAAAGGCAATGTCCGCATCCGTGACAACGGCATGCTGGTGGTTGGCGACCGCGCCGAGATCCAGCTGGACAATGGCGAAGCCAAGGTCGAGAACGCCGAGTACGTGATCCACAAAGGTCACGTGCGCGGCAGTGCACTGTATGCCAAGCGCGAGGAAAGCGCGGTCGTCCGCCTCAAGGACGGCACCTACACCCGCTGCGAGCCGGGCAGCAACGCCTGGCACCTGAAGGGCAACAACGTCAAGCTGGACCCGGCCACCGGCTTCGGCACCGCGACCAACGTGACCCTGCGGGTGAAGGACATTCCTGTGTTCTACACCCCCTACATCTACTTCCCGATCGACGACCGTCGCCAGTCCGGTTTCCTCGCGCCCAGCCTGAGCTCGTCGAGCGACAACGGCTTCACCCTGTCGACACCCTATTACTTCAACCTGGCGCCGAACTACGATGCCACCCTCTACCCGACCTACATGGCCAAACGCGGCATGCTGCTCGAGGGTGAGTTCCGCTACCTGACCAAGGGCAGCGAAGGCCAGGTCGGCGCAGCCTGGCTGGACGACCAGAACGACGACCGCGAACTGCAGTCCGAGTATGAAGACCAGCGCTGGATGTACAACTGGCAGCACAAAGGCGGCCTCGACGAGCGCCTGCTGGCCGAGGTGGACTACACCGACATCAGCGACCCCTACTACTTCCAGGACCTCGACAGCGACCTGGAGAGACTCGAAACGCCTGACTTCCTCAACCAGCGTGGCACCCTGACCTGGCGTGGCGACAGCTACACCGCCCGCCTCAACGCCCATGCCTATGAGCCGACCAGCGTCATCGATATCACGCCCTACGACCGCCTGCCGCAGCTGACGCTGGATGGCCAGCTGCCGTTCCAGCCCGGCGGGCTGAACATGTTCTACAGCACCGAATACGTCAGCTTCGACCGCGACCTGCGCAGCGGCAACTTCGTCGATGAGGATGGCAATCCCGAGCCGTGGTATGACAACAACGTCTTCGGCCTTGACCGTGCCACGGGCGACCGCGTTCATGTCGAGCCGGGCATCAGCCTGCCGGTCGAGCGCACCTGGGGCTATCTCAAGCCCAGCCTGAAGTACGCCTACACCCAGTACGATCTGGATCTGGACTCCAAGGGCAAGACCCAGATTGGCAGTGACTTCGAAGACTCGCCGGATCGTGGCGTGGCCATCGCCAGCGTTGACAGCGGCCTGTACTTCGACCGTAACACCACTTGGTTCGGCAACAACTACCGGCAGACCCTGGAACCGCGCGCCTTCTACCTCTATGTACCGGAGGAAGACCAGGACGACATCCCGGTGTTCAACACCAGCGAGCCAAGCTTCAGCTATTCCTCGCTGTGGCGCGACAACCGCTTCAGCGGCCGCGACCGCTTCGGCGACGAGAACAAACTGTCCCTCGGCGTGACCAGCCGCTGGATCGAGAGCAACGGCTTCGAGCGCCAGCGCTTCAGCATTGGCCAGGCCGTGTACTTCGCCGACCGCAAGGTCACCATGCCGGATCGTACCGGCACCCTGAAGGATCGCGACGACTATCAGTCGGACGTTTCGCCCTACGCCCTACAGTATCTCTACCGCTTCAACCGCGACTGGCGCCTGAGCTCGGACTTCAACTGGGATCCGGACAGCCACCAGACCCGCTCCGGCAGCATGATGTTCCACTACCAGCCGGAAGACGAACCGAACAAGGTGGTCAACCTGGGCTATCGCTATCGCAACGACACCATGCGTTACGACCAGGCGACCGGTAGCTGGGTATATGGCAGCGACTTCGGCGTCGAAGGCCAGCCGAACTACGTCGAGGACTACTACAAGATCCAGCAGCACGATTTCTCGGTGATCTGGCCGATCGTGCCGCAATGGAGCGTGATTGCCCGTTGGCAGCATGACTATGCACAGAGCCGCACCCTGGAAGCCTTCGGCGGCTTCGAGTACGACAGCTGCTGCTGGAAACTGCGCCTGATCAACCGCTACTGGGTCGACTACGACGAGACCACCCTCAACCCTGATCTCAACGAGGAAGGCGATCGCGGAATTTTCCTGCAGATCGTCCTCAAGGGCCTCGGCAATGTGCTGGGCGGCTCGACCGAGACTTTCCTCGACCAAGGCATTCAAGGTTACCGTGAACGTGAAGAACAAGCTTTCTGATTGCCTGCGCCCGCTGTTGTTGGGCGCAGTTTTCCTCGGCTCGGCCGCACAGGCACAAGTACAGTCTCTTGATCGCGTCGTCGCCATCGTCGACAACGACGTGATCATGTACAGCCAGCTGGATCAGCGCCTCAACGAAGTCGAAAAGACCCTGAACAAGCGCGGCGGCCAGCTGCCGCCGCAGGACGTTCTGCAACAGCAGGTGCTGGAGCGCCTGATCGTCGAGAACCTGCAGCTGCAGATCGGTGATCGCTCGGGCATCCGCATCACCGACGAAGAACTGAACCAAGCCATGGCCAGTATTGCCCAGCGCAATAACCTGACCCTGGATCAGTTCCGTGCCGCACTGGCCCGCGATGGTTTGTCCTACGAGCAGGCTCGCGAGCAGATCCGCCGCGAAATGGTGATCAGCCGTGTGCGCCAACGCCGCGTGGCCGAGCGCATCCAGGTCACCGACCAGGAAGTGAACAACTTCCTCGCCTCCGACCTGGGCCAGATGCAGCTGGCGGAGGAATACCGCTTGGCCAACATCCTGATCCCGGTGCCCGATGCGGCTTCGCCGGATCAGATCCGTGCCGCCGCACAGAAAACTGCCGAGGTCTACGACAAGCTGCGCGCTGGCGCCGACTTCGCCCAAATGGCCATCGCCAACTCCGGCAGTGAGAACGCCCTGGAAGGCGGCGACATCGGCTGGCGCAAAGGCGCCCAGCTGCCGCCGGCCTTCGCCGAACTGATTCGCAGCCTGTCCGTTGGCGACATCACCGAACCGCTGCGCACTCCAGGCGGCTTCATGATCGTCAAGCTGCAGGAAAAACGCGGCGGCGATACCCAGATGCGCGACGAAGTGCATGTGCGCCACATCCTGATCAAGCCCAACGCCATCCGCAGCGAAGCAGAAACCCAGCGCCTGGTCGAACGCCTTCACCAGCGCATCCTGGCCGGTGAAGATTTCGCTGAGTTGGCAAAGAGCTTCTCCGAAGACCCGGGTTCGGCCCTCCACGGCGGCGACCTCAACTGGATCGACCCGAACAGTCTGGTGCCGGAGTTCCGCGAGGTGATGGCGAAGACCCCCAGCGGCCAGCTGTCCGAGCCGTTCAAGAGCCCCTATGGTTGGCACGTGCTGGAAGTCCTCGGCCGCCGCGCCACCGACAGCAGCGATCAGTTCCGCAAGCAGCAGGCCATGAATGCCCTGCGCAACCGCAAATACGACGAAGAGCTGCAGGCCTGGCTACGCCAGATCCGCGACGAGGCCTACGTCGAGATCAAGCTGTAAGCACTGCCGCATGAAGAGCCCGGCCTGGCGCCGGGCTTTTTTTCGCCCGTAAACTGAGCATTCCGCACCAAGAGAATCTGCCCCATGAGCCTGTTCGCCCTGACCCCTGGAGAGCCCGCCGGCATTGGCCCGGATCTGTGTCTGCTGCTAGCCCAGGAGGCCCAGCCGGCAGCGCTGGTCGCCATCGCCAGCCACCAGCTGCTGGGCGAGCGCAGTCAGCAACTGGGGCTGGGCATCACTCTATTGAGTGTCGGCCCAGACAGCTGGCCTAACACGCCTGCACCTGCCGGCAGCCTGTACGTCTGGGATACCCCGCTAACAGCAGAGGTGCAACCCGGCCAACTGAACCAGGACAACGCGGCCTACGTGCTACAAACCCTGACCCGCGCCGGGCAGGGCTGCCTCGACGGCACCTTCGCCGGGATGATCACCGCCCCGGTGCACAAGGGGGTGATCAACGAGGCTGGCATCCCCTTCTCCGGTCACACCGAGTTTCTCGCCGAGCTGACCGCCACCGAGCAAGTGGTAATGATGCTGGCCACCCACGGCCTGCGCGTGGCACTGGTGACTACACACCTGCCGCTCAAGGACGTCGCCACGGCCATCACAACCGATCGCCTGACGCGGGTGACCCGCATCCTGCATGCGGACCTGGTGGAGAAGTTCGGCATCGCCCGGCCGCGCATTCTGGTCTGCGGCCTCAACCCGCATGCGGGCGAAGGCGGTCATCTGGGCCGAGAGGAAATCGAGGTGATCGCGCCGACGCTAGACCAATTGCGCACAGAAGGGCTGAACCTGATCGGCCCGCTGCCAGCCGACACCCTGTTCACCCCCAAGCACCTGGAACACTGCGACGCCGTGCTGGCCATGTATCACGACCAGGGCCTGCCGGTGCTCAAATACAAGGGGTTCGGCGCGGCGGTCAACATCACCCTGGGCCTGCCGATCATTCGCACATCGGTCGATCATGGCACCGCACTGGACCTGGCCGGTACCGGCAAGGTCGATACCGGCAGCCTGCGCGTCGCCCTGGAAACGGCCTACCAGATGGCTGCCGCGCGCAGCGCGTAGGCTGGGGAGGCGCAGCGAAACCCAGCAGCGCCATGAACAAGACGCAGGGTTTCGGCGCCAGGCGCCTCTGCCCAACCTACGGCTGGCGTCGGCGATGCTGTTAAACTGCCGTTCTTTAGCATTGCGCTTTAAGCTTGTGGCTTGAAGCTTGGAGCCGTACCCATGAGTGACTACCAACACCGCGCGCGCAAGCGCTTTGGCCAGAACTTCCTGCACGATGCCGGCGTAATCCACCGCATTCTGCGCGCCATCCACGCCAAGGAAGGCGAGCGCCTGCTGGAGATCGGTCCGGGCCAGGGCGCCCTGACCGAAGGCCTGTTGAATAGCGGTGCCCAGCTCGATGTGATCGAACTGGATCTCGACCTGATCCCTATCCTGCAGGCCAAGTTCGGCGACAATCCGCGCTTCAAGCTCAACCAGGGTGACGCCCTGAAGTTCGACTTCAGCCGCCTGGATGCCGCGCCGCGTAGCCTGCGCGTCGTCGGCAATCTGCCGTACAACATCTCCACCCCGCTGATCTTTCACCTGCTGGACAACGCCCCGCTGATCCGTGACATGCACTTCATGCTGCAGAAGGAAGTGGTCGAACGCCTGGCTGCCGAGCCGGGCGGCGGTGACTGGGGCCGCCTGTCGATCATGGTGCAATACCACTGCCGGGTGGAGCATCTGTTCAACGTCGGCCCAGGCGCCTTCAACCCGCCGCCCAAGGTCGACTCGGCCATCGTTCGCCTGGTGCCGCACGAAGTGCTGCCGCACCCGGCCAAGGATCACCGCCTGCTCGAACGTGTGGTGCGCGAGGCCTTCAACATGCGCCGCAAGACACTGCGCAACACGCTCAAGCAACTGCTGCCAGCCGAAGCCATCGAGGCCGCCGGCGTGGATGGCGGTCTGCGCCCGGAGCAACTGGACCTGGCCGCCTTCGTGCGCCTGGCCGATCAGCTGGCCGAACGCCAGCCCGCCAGCCAAGCCGACTAAACTGTCTATCCAGCCAATCGAGTTCATCCAGATGGCCGCCTCGCCCTATCAGATCGACGTCAGCGTCGAGACCCGCTACCTGCCGGAGCAGTCCACTCCGGAGCAAAACCGCTACGCCTTCGCCTACACCGTGACCCTGCACAACAGCGGCGCGGTGGCCGCCAAACTACTGAGCCGCCACTGGATCATCACCGACGGCGACGGCCGCGTGCAGGAAGTGCGCGGCGCTGGCGTGGTCGGTCAGCAGCCACACCTGGAGCCCGGCCAGAGCCACACCTACAGCAGCGGCACGGTGATGGCGACCAAGGTGGGTAACATGCACGGCAGCTACCAGATGGTCGCCGACGACGGCACCCGCTTCGACGCCCCCATCGCCCCCTTCCGTCTGGCCATGCCCGGATCCCTGCACTGATGGCCACCTATGCCGTCGGTGACCTGCAAGGCTGCCTGCAACCTCTGCAATGTCTGCTAGATCGGGTCACCTTCGACCCCGCCCGGGACAAGCTGTGGCTGGTTGGCGACCTGGTCAACCGCGGCCCGGCATCGCTGGAAACCCTGCGCTTTCTCTACGCCATGCGCGATTCGCTGGTCTGCGTGCTGGGCAATCATGACCTGCACCTGATCGCCGTCGCGCACAACATCGAGCGCCTGAAGAAAAACGACACCCTGCGCGAAATCATCGAGGCGCCAGACTGCGCCGAGCTGATCGACTGGCTGCGCCAGCAGAAGCTGATGCACTACGACGAACAACGTGACATCGCCCTGGTGCACGCCGGCATCGCCCCGCAGTGGACCGTCAAGAAAGCCCTCAAGCGCGCCGCCGAAGTCGAGGAAGTACTGCGTGACGATGCGCGCCTGCCGCTGTTCCTCGACGGCATGTACGGCAACGAACCGGCCTGCTGGGACGGCGAACTGCACGGCGTCACCCGCCTGCGGGTGATCACCAACTACTTCACCCGTATGCGTTTCTGCCGTGCAGACGGCAGCCTGGATCTGAAGAGCAAGGAGGGTGTCGGCAGCGCCCCCCCCGGCTATGCCCCCTGGTTCAGCTGGCCGCAGCGCAAGACCCGCGGCCAGAAGATCATCTTTGGTCACTGGGCGGCCCTGGAAGGCAAGTGCGAAGAACCCGGCCTGTTCGCCCTCGACAGTGGCTGTGTCTGGGGCGGCGCCATGACCCTGATGAATATCGACAGCGGCGAACTGTACCGCTGCAGCTGTGAGGACCTGAAATGAGCGAATTCAAACGCATTCCCCCGGAGCAGGCTCAGGCGCTGCGCGAGCAGGGCGCCGTGGTCGTCGACATTCGCGATCCACAGAGCTTCGCCAATGGCCATATCAGCGGCTCCACGCACCTGGACAACCACAGCCTGGCAGGCTTCATCGCCGCCGCCGACTTCGACCAGCCGCTGATCGTCACCTGCTACCACGGCAACTCCAGCCAGAGCGCGGCAGCCTACCTGGCCCATCAGGGCTTCGCCGAGGTCTATAGCCTGGACGGTGGCTTCGAACTGTGGCGTAACCAGTACCCGGACCAGGTGGCCGCCAGCGACGCCGAATAAAAAATTTCTGCGCGGTGCAAAGCCGCGCCGCATACCGCCTGCAGAGAAATAACCGACCAGCGGCAACATACTGTCACCTGTTTGCAGCCCTTGCGCCGGACGAAAGCGAACTACGCTTAGGACGAGGCCGTCCAAAAGGAGAACCGGTCCACCGGTTCCGGGCCATCGGTAGCGTCTCTTGGTGTTCTGGGGGTTGTTCCACGGCGTTTACGCCGCCTTCCCATGCACCCGCCCGAATGCCCCGCGCCGACTCCACGTAAGCCAGCGAGGTGCAGTCATGAGCATATTCAGCCACTTCCAGCAAAGGTTCGAAGCTACTCGCCAGGAGGAGTACTCCCTGCAGGAGTACCTGGAGCTGTGCAAGACGGACCCCAGCGCCTATGCCACCGCGGCAGAGCGCCTGTTGCTGGCCATCGGCTCGCCGGAACTGGTGGATACCTCGTCCGACTCGCGGCTGTCACGGATCTTCTCCAACAAGGTCATTCGCCGCTATCCGGCTTTTGCCGACTTCCACGGCATGGAAGAGTGCATCGACCAGATCGTGTCCTACTTCCGCCACGCCGCGCAGGGCCTGGAGGAGAAGAAACAGATCCTCTACCTGCTCGGCCCGGTGGGTGGCGGCAAGTCGTCCCTGGCCGAGAAGCTCAAGCACCTGATGGAAAAGGTGCCCTTCTATGCCATCAAGGGCTCGCCGGTGTTCGAGTCGCCGCTGGGCCTGTTCAATGACGCCGAGGACGGCGCCATCCTCGAGGAGGACTACGGCATTCCGCGGCGCTACCTGAACAGCATCATGTCGCCCTGGGCGACCAAGCGCCTGCAGGAGTTCGGCGGCGACATCAGCCAGTTCCGCGTGGTCAAACTCTACCCCTCGATCCTCAACCAGATCGCTGTGGCCAAGACCGAGCCGGGCGACGAGAACAACCAGGACATCTCCGCCCTGGTCGGCAAGGTGGATATCCGCAAGCTGGAAGAATTCCCGCAGAACGACGCCGATGCCTACAGCTACTCCGGCGCGCTGTGCCGGGCCAACCAGGGCCTGATGGAGTTCGTCGAGATGTTCAAGGCACCGATCAAGGTGCTGCACCCGCTGCTGACCGCCACCCAGGAGGGCAACTACAACAGCACCGAGGGGCTCGGCGCGATTCCCTACAGCGGCATCCTGCTGGCCCACTCCAACGAGTCCGAGTGGCACAGCTTCCGCAACAACAAGAACAACGAGGCGTTCATCGATCGTATCTACATCGTCAAGGTGCCCTACTGCCTGCGCGTGTCGGACGAGATCAAGATCTACGACAAGTTGCTGGTCAACAGCTCACTGGCCAAGGCGCATTGCGCCCCCGACACCCTGAAGATGCTCGCCCAGTTCTCCGTCCTGAGCCGCCTGAAGGAGCCGGAAAACTCCAACGTTTATTCGAAGATGCGTGTCTACGACGGCGAGAACCTCAAGGATACCGACCCCAAGGCCAAGTCGATCCAGGAATACCGCGACGCGGCCGGCGTCGACGAGGGCATGAACGGTCTGTCGACCCGTTTCGCCTTCAAGATCCTGTCCAAGGTCTTCAACTTCGACCCCCACGAGGTCGCCGCCAACCCGGTGCACTTGCTCTACGTGCTGGAACAGCAGATCGAACAGGAGCAGTTCCCGGCCGAAGTGCGCGAGCGTTACCTGCGTTTCATCAAGGAATACCTGGCGCCGCGCTACATCGAGTTCATCGGCAAGGAAATCCAGACCGCCTACCTGGAGTCCTACAGCGAATACGGGCAGAACATCTTCGACCGCTACGTGCTGTACGCCGACTTCTGGATCCAGGATCAGGAGTACCGCGACCCGGAGACCGGCGAGATCCTCAACCGCGTGGCCCTCAACGAGGAACTGGAGAAGATCGAGAAGCCGGCCGGCATCAGCAACCCGAAGGACTTCCGCAACGAGATCGTCAACTTCGTGCTGCGTGCCCGCGCCAACAACAACGGCAAGAACCCCACTTGGCTCAGCTACGAGAAGCTGCGGGTGGTCATCGAGAAGAAGATGTTCTCCAACACCGAGGACCTGCTGCCGGTCATCAGCTTCAACGCCAAGGCCAGCAAGGAGGATCAACAGAAGCACAACGACTTCGTCAAGCGCATGGTCGAGCGCGGCTATACCGACAAACAGGTGCGCTTGCTCTCCGAGTGGTATCTGCGGGTTCGCAAATCGCAATAAGGTGGCCTGACGCGACCGGCCACAGGCACGGGTTGAGCGCCGCCAAAGCGCTTGGTCCTGGCCTGCGGCCGATGCCTGCAGCGCACGGAGGGCAGTTATGAGTCATGTGATCGACCGACGCCTGAACGGCAAGAACAAGAGCACGGTGAACCGCCAGCGTTTTCTGCGGCGCTACCGTGACCACATCAAGAAGGCGGTCGAGGAGGCCGTCAGCCGCCGTTCCATTACCGACATGGAGCACGGCGAGCAGATCAGCATTCCCGGCCGCGACATCGACGAGCCGGTGCTGCACCACGGCCGAGGCGGCCGGCAGACCACCGTGCACCCGGGCAACAAGGAGTTCAACGCCGGTGACCATGTGCAGCGGCCGCAAGGCGGTGGCGGCGGCCGCGGCGCCGGCAAGGCGAGCAACTCCGGCGAAGGCATGGACGAGTTCGTGTTCCAGATCACCCAGGAAGAGTTCCTCGATTTCATGTTCGAGGACCTGGAACTGCCCAACCTGGTCAAGCGCCACCTGACCGGCACCGATACCTTCAAGACGGTGCGCGCCGGCATCAGCAACGAAGGCAACCCTTCACGCATCAATATCGTCCGCACCCTGCGCTCGGCCCATGCCCGACGCATCGCCCTGTCCGGCACAAGCCGGAGAAAGCTGCGCGAGGCCAAGGCCGAGCTCGACAGACTCAGGCGCGAAGAGCCAGACAACTTCGGCGATATTCAGGAAATCGAGGCGGAAATCGAACGACTCAGCGCGCGCATCCATCGCGTGCCTTTCCTCGACACCTTCGACCTCAAGTACAACCTGCTGGTCAAACACCCCAACCCCAGCTCCAAGGCGGTGATGTTCTGCCTGATGGACGTGTCCGGCTCCATGACCCAGGCCACCAAGGACGTGGCCAAGCGCTTCTTCATCCTCCTGTACCTGTTCCTCAAGCGGAACTACGAACGCATCGAGGTGGTGTTCATCCGCCACCACACCAGCGCCAAGGAAGTGGACGAAGAGGAGTTCTTCTACTCCCGCGAAACCGGCGGCACCATCGTTTCCAGTGCACTCAAGCTGATGCAGGAGATCATGGCCGAGCGCTACCCGACCAACGAATGGAACATCTACGGCGCCCAGGCCTCGGACGGCGACAACTGGAACGATGATTCACCGGTGTGCCGCGATATTCTGATCAACCAGATCATGCCGTTCGTGCAGTACTTCACCTACGTCGAGATCACCCCGCGCGAGCACCAGGCGCTGTGGTTCGAATACGAACAGGTCAGCGAGAGCTTCGCCGAGAGTTTCGCCCAGCAGCAGCTGGTCTCCGCCGCAGACATCTACCCGGTGTTCCGCGAGCTGTTCCAGCGCCGCATGGTCACCTGAGGGTCACCGTATGAATGCCCCCGCCAAGAAACGCCAACCCATCTCCACAGGCTCGGAATGGACCTTCGAGCTGATCCGCACCTACGACCGCGAAATCGCGCGCATCGCCGAGCGCTATGCGCTGGACACCTACCCCAACCAGATCGAGGTGATCACCGCCGAGCAGATGATGGACGCCTACGCCTCGGTCGGCATGCCGCTGGGCTATCACCACTGGTCCTACGGCAAGCACTTCCTGGCTACCGAGAAGGGCTACTCGCGCGGGCAGATGGGCCTGGCCTACGAGATCGTGATCAACTCTGACCCCTGCATCGCCTACCTGATGGAGGAAAACACCATCTGCATGCAGGCGCTGGTGATCGCCCATGCCTGCTACGGCCACAACAGCTTCTTCAAGGGCAACTACCTGTTCCGCACCTGGACCGACGCCAGCTCGATCATCGATTACCTGGTGTTCGCCAAGCAGTACATCATGCAGTGCGAGGAGCGCCACGGGATCGACGCCGTAGAAGATCTGCTCGACTCCTGCCACGCCCTGATGAACTACGGCGTCGACCGCTACAAACGGCCCTACCCGATCTCCGCCGAGGAGGAGCAGCGCCGACAGAAGGATCGCGAGGAGCACCTGCAGCGGCAGATCAACGACCTTTGGCGCACCATTCCCAAAGGCAGCGGCAAGGACCGCGAGCACGACAGCAAGCGTTGGCCCGCCGAGCCCCAGGAAAACATCCTGTACTTCCTGGAGAAGCACGCGCCGCTGCTGGAGCCCTGGCAGCGCGAGGTGGTGCGCATCGTGCGCAAGATCGCCCAGTACTTCTACCCGCAGCGTCAGACCCAGGTGATGAACGAAGGCTGGGCCACCTTCTGGCACTACACCCTGATGAACGACCTGTACGACGAAGGCCTGGTCACCGACGGCTTCATGCTGGAATTCCTGCAGTCGCATACCAGCGTGATCTACCAGCCGAGCTTCGACAGCCCCTACTACAGCGGCATCAACCCCTACACCCTGGGCTTCGCCATCTACAGCGACATCCGCCGCATGTGCGAACACCCGACCGAAGAGGACAAGCGCTGGTTCCCGGACATCGCCGGCGGCGACTGGCTGTCCACCCTCAAGTTCGCCATGGCCAACTTCAAGGACGAGAGCTTCATCCTGCAGTTCCTCTCACCCAAGGTGATCCGCGACCTCAAGCTGTTCAGCGTGCTCGACGACGACCTGCAGGACGACCTGGTCATCCCCGCCATCCACGACGAGTTCGGCTACCGGCAGATCCGCGAAACCCTGGCCGCCCAGTACAACCTGGGCAACCGCGAACCCAACGTACAGATCTGGAGTGTCGACCGCCGTGGCGACCGCTCCCTGACCCTGCGCCACCAGCAACACGAGCGCAAACCGCTGGGCGACTCCACCGCCGAAGTGCTCAAGCACCTGCACCGCCTGTGGGGCTTCGACATTCACCTGGAAAGCATGCGCGGCGACCAGGTGGTCGGCATACAGCACGTTCCGCCCAAGCGTGAAGCGGAGAGCGAGAACGAATATCCGCGCCTGGATCTGGTGATACCACCGATCTAGGGCGAGCGCTCGGAGACGAGGAGCGCCAGACGGCGCTTTTCGCTTATCCTCCGCCGCAACGGAGGAATCGACATGCAGATCTACAAGGTTGGCGGTGCCGTGCGCGACCGCCTGCTCGGCCGCCCGGTGGCAGACATCGACTGGGTGGTGGTGGGCGCCAGCGCCGAAGCCATGCAGGCTCAGGGCTTTCGTCCGGTCGGCAGCGACTTTCCGGTGTTTCTCCATCCGCAGAGCGGCGAGGAATACGCCCTGGCGCGCACCGAGCGCAAATCCGGCCAGGGCTACGGCGGCTTCATCTTCCACGCCAGCCCGGACGTCACCCTGGAAGAAGACCTGATCCGCCGCGACCTGACCGTCAACGCCATGGCCGAGGACGAGCACGGCAATGTGATCGACCCCTATGGCGGCCTGCAGGATCTCGAAGCACGTCTGCTGCGCCATGTTTCTCCCGCCTTCGCCGAAGACCCGCTGCGCGTGCTGCGCGTGGCGCGCTTTGCTGCTCGCTACGCACCACTGGGCTTCCGGGTTGCTGAAGAAACCCTGGCGCTGATGCGCCAACTGGCCGAGTCCGGCGAACTCAAGACCCTGACCGCCGAGCGCAGCTGGAAGGAAATCTCCCGCGCCCTGCTGGAGCCGCGCCCGGACGTGTTCATCCAGGTGCTGCGCGTTTGCGGCGCCCTGGCGGAGCTGCTGCCGGAGCTCGATGCCCTGTTCGGCGTACCGCAAACCGCCAGCCATCACCCGGAAGTCGATACCGGCGTGCACTGCCTGATGGTGCTGCAGCAGTGCGCCCAGCACGAACAGCCGCTGACCGTGCGCTGGGCCTGCCTGCTGCATGACCTGGGCAAAGGCCGCACTCCGGAAAGCGAATGGCCACGCCATATAGCCCACGAAAAACGCGGCCTGAAGCTGATCGATGCGGTCAACCAGCGCTGCAAGGCTCCCCGGGACTGCGCCGAGTTGGCCCTGCTGGTCGGCGAATACCACACCCACGGCCACCGAGCCCTGGAGCTGCGCGCCGATACCCTACTGGACCTGCTGCAAGCCTTCGACGTGTACCGCCGCCCGCAGCGCTTCGAGGAATTCATCGCAGCCTGCGAAATGGACGCACGCGGCCGCCTGGGTTTCGAGGAGCGCGACTATCCACAGGCCACTTACCTGCGCGGCGCCATGCAGGCGGCACGCGCGGTAGCCGTACAGCCCCTGCTGGAACAGGGTTTCAAAGGTGCCGAGCTGGGCGAAGCACTCAAACGCGAGCGCCTCAAAGCCCTCAAGGCCTATAAGGAGTGCGCTGCGCCAAAGTAGCCTCGACCATCGGACTACCGCGAGGGCGTCGTAGGCTGGATAGAGGCGCTATGCGCCGAAACCCAGCATGGGCCGTGCGCTGGGCTTCGCAGCACATTAAAGAGCAGTAGGCTGGGTCGGGCCGCGCAGGTTGAGCGCAGCGAAGCCCAACAAGCTAGCCCTCAGAAAACTTCGCTGTTGGGCTTCGCTGCGCTCAACCCAACCTACATGCATGCAGGCTATTACCCCTAAGAAGAGATAGGAAAAGCCTGCATCAGCTCGGCCGGGGTCAGCTCTACGCCACGCCACTGGAAAGCCACGGGCCATAGCTGCTGATCAATGCGCGCCTCACGCCAAAGCTCGGCGAACGGCTTTCCTACCTCAGGATGCGCTACCGCGGGCGCGAGCAGCGCCAGCGGCCAGAGCACAAAAGCGTTTTTAAGAATTTCCGCGCGCGGCAGCACCAAGCCATCGAAGCGGCCAACCTGCTGGCCATACAACAGCACGTCGATATCCAGTGGCAACCCAGTACGCTCCGGCGCATAGCGGCCATTGTCAGCCTCAATGCACTTGAGCCGACGATCCAGCTCAGCCAACGGTAGGTCGGTGTGCGCACTGATGACCAGGTTATAGAAGTGGGCACTCTTGATCCCCACCGGTGCACTCTCGAACACCGGGGAGCAGCGCAGATCCTGCAGGAAGCTGGCAAGCGCATCGAGACCGGCACGCAGGCGCACGTCCCGCTCGGTATTGCTGCCCAGCCCGAGAAATATCCTGGTCATCGCGAGCGCTCGATTTCCACACCCACACTGCGGGCCAGAGGATTGGCGCCCGGCTTGGTCACCCGCAGGCGCAGCCAGGGCGCGCCAAACTGGGCCAGCAGGCTCTCGGCAAGACGCTCGGCGAAGGTTTCCACCAGCTCGAAGCGAGCCACCGCGGCAAAGGCCTGGATGTGCTGATTGACCGCCGCGTAGTCGAGCGCCTTGGCCAGGTCATCGTCCACCGCAGCCGGGCGGATGTCCCAGGCGAAGGTCAGATCCAGGCGCAAGCACTGGCGAATACCGCGCTCCCAGTCGTAGGCGCCGATCAGGGTATCGACCTCCAGCCCCTCGATGAAAACCTTATCCACCTGTTCACTCCACTCGTCACGCCGCTAGAATCGGGACTCCCTCGCCCCGGAATGGACACCATGTTCTGGCTGTTGGTCCCACTCGCCTACCTGCTTGGCTCGCTGTCCTTCGCCATCCTGCTCAGCCGCCTTGCCGGCGGGCCAGACCCACGCGCCAGTGGCTCGGGCAACCCCGGCGCCACCAACATGCTGCGCGTCGCCGGCAAGAAGCTGGCCATCCTCACCCTGCTTGGCGATCTGGGCAAGGGTCTGCTGCCGGTACTGGTCGCCGATCTGCTCGGCCTCGGCATTCAACAGCAGGCCTGGATCGGCCTGGCCGCCGTCGTCGGCCATCTCTACCCAGTCTACTTTCGCTTTCGCGGCGGCAAGGGCGTGGCGACGGCAGCCGGCATGCTGTTGGGGCTCTATCCACCAGCAGCCCTGCTGGCCCTCGGCGCCTGGGCTTTAGTGTTCTTCCTGACCCGCACCAGTTCACTGGCATCGCTGATCGCTACGCCGCTGACCCTACCCTTGCTGGCCTGGCAGCAACCCGGCGCGCTGCTGCCGATGTGCGTGCTGACCGGACTGATCGTCTGGCGCCATCGCGGCAATCTACGCGACCTGCTCGGCGGGCGCGAACGGCATTTCTAATCCGTCACCTGAGCCCGGCTCATATGGCCGGCAGTTGCTCCATCGGCCAGCGCGCCTGCACCTTGATCTGCGGGCCCTCGTGCTGGCCGGCCAACAGCCGTTGAGTCCCCGCATAAGCGATCATCGCGCCGTTATCCGTGCAGAAGCGCGGGCGCGCATAGAACACCTTGCCTTTCAGGCCGGCCAGCATGCTCTCCAGCGAGCGGCGCAAAGCCTGGTTGGCACTGACACCACCGGCGATCACCAGGCTGTTCAGGCCGGTCTGCTTGAGCGCGCGTTTGCATTTGATCGTCAGCGTATCGACCACTGCATCCTGGAAGGCGCGAGCGATATCGGCGCGGGTCTGCTCGCTGGCATCGCCGGCATCGCGGCACTGTTGCCAGGTATTGAGGGTGAAGGTCTTAAGGCCGCTGAAGCTGAAATCCAGGCCTGGTCGATCGGTCATCGGCCGCGGGAAGATAAAGCGCCCAGCCACACCCTGTTCCGCTAGCCGCGCGATTTCCGGACCACCGGGGTAGTTCAGGCCCATCAGCTTGGCCGTCTTGTCGAAGGCCTCACCAGCGGCATCGTCCAGCGACTCACCGAGCAGCTGGTACTGGCCGATGCCGTCGACCCGCACCAGCTGGGTGTGGCCGCCGGAGACCAGCAAGGCAACGAACGGAAAGGCCGGCGGCTGCTCTTCCAGCATCGGCGCCAGCAGATGACCTTCCATATGGTGCACACCTACGGCCGGAATGCCCCAGGCAAACGCCAGCGCCTGGGCGCAGGAGGCACCGACCAGCAGCGCCCCGACCAGCCCTGGGCCGGAGGTATAAGCAATGGCTTCAATCTGCTCGCGCTCGACACCCGCTTCGGCCAGCACTTCGCGAATCAGCGGCAGCATACGCTTGACGTGATCACGCGAGGCCAACTCGGGCACTACGCCGCCAAACACCCGATGCTGCTCGATCTGACTGAACAGCGCATCAGCCAGCAAGCCGCGCTCGCTGTCGTAGAGGGCGACACCAGTTTCGTCGCAGGAGGTTTCCAGTCCCAGCACCAGCATGGCGTGTGGCCTATAGAAGGGGGTCGATTCGAAGGCGCGGATAATAATCGCCGTCCGGCGGCCGGGCCAGCGCTTTTCGATCAGAGGCTTTGCATTCCGTAGCATGAGGCGTTAATATCCGCAGCCCTTGAAAACCGACGTACTCCCGTGCCCTTGCCGGATCGCGTCGTCCATTCGGTAAAACAGTGAAGGTACGACCTGGATGCCAGCCGTCAAAGTTAAAGAGAACGAACCCTTCGACGTAGCTCTGCGTCGCTTCAAGCGCTCCTGCGAAAAGGCCGGTGTACTGGCCGAAGTGCGCAGCCGCGAGTTCTACGAGAAGCCCACCACCGAGCGTAAGCGCAAGGCAGCTGCTGCTGTTAAGCGTCACGCCAAGAAAGTGCAGCGCGAACAGCGCCGCCGCGAGCGCCTGTACTGAGTTATCAGTCGCGCCGCTAAAGGCTTGCGCACTACCCGGCTTCGGCCGGGTTTTGCATTTCTGACTCCGCTTCGCCGGCCGGCGATGATCGGAGTTTTTTCGTTTATGCTGCCGCCCTTATCCCCCTGACGCTGACGAACCATGGCTGGCCTGATTCCGCAGTCCTTCATCGATGACCTGCTCAACCGCACCGACATAGTCGAGGTGGTGAGTTCGCGCATCCAACTGAAGAAGGCCGGCAAGAACTACACGGCCTGCTGCCCTTTCCATAAGGAGAAGACCCCCTCCTTCAGCGTCAGCCCGGACAAACAGTTCTATTACTGCTTCGGCTGCGGCGCCGGCGGAAACGCACTCGGCTTCATCATGGATCACGACAGCCTGGAGTTCCCCCAGGCCGTCGAGGAGCTGGCCAAGCGCGCCGGCATGGATATCCCCCGCGAGGAAGGCGGCCGCGGGCGCACGCCGCGCCAGCCGGTCGACTCGCCACTCTACCCACTGCTCACCGCCGCCGCCGACTATTACCGCCAAGCCCTGAAGAGCCACCCGACGCGCAAATCGGCCGTGGATTACCTCAAGGGCCGGGGCCTCTCCGGGGAGATCGCCCGTGACTTCGGCCTGGGTTTCGCCCCGCCGGGCTGGGACAACCTGCACAAGCACCTGGCTGGCGACAAGCTGCAGCAAAAGGCCATGATCGACGCCGGCCTGCTGATCGAAAACGCCGAGAACGGACGCATCTACGACCGCTTCCGCGACCGCGTAATGTTCCCCATCCGCGACAGCCGCGGCCGCGTCATCGCCTTCGGCGGCCGGGTACTGGGTGACGACAAGCCCAAGTACCTGAACTCGCCGGAAACCCCGGTATTCCATAAAGGCCAGGAGCTCTACGGCCTCTACGAAGCACGCAAAAGCAACCGCGATCTCGACGAGATCATGGTGGTCGAAGGCTACATGGACGTCATCGCCCTGGCCCAGCAAGGCCTGCGCAACGCTGTAGCGACCCTCGGCACGGCGACCAGCGAGGAGCACCTCAAACGCCTGTTCCGCCTGGTACCCAGCGTCCTGTTCTGCTTCGACGGCGACGGCGCCGGACGCAAGGCCGCCTGGCGCGCCCTGGAAGCCACCCTGCCCAACCTGCAGGACGGCCGCCGCGCTCGCTTCCTGTTCCTGCCCGAAGGCGAAGACCCGGACACCCTGGTGCGCAGCGAAGGCACCGACGCCTTCCGCGCGCGCATCAACCAGCACGCTCAACCGCTGGCCGACTACTTCTTCCAGCAGCTTTCGGAAGAGGCCGACCCGCGCTCGCTCGAGGGCAAGGCCCACCTGGTGACCCTGGCCGCACCGCTGATCGACAAGATCCCCGGTAATCACCTGCGCGCCCTGATGCGCCAGCGCCTGTCGGAGATCACCGGCCTGTCCGGCGAGATGCTGCAACAGGTCGCGCAAAGCGCGCCACCGGCGCCCTCTGCGAGCCAAAGCCATGAGCCGCCAGCCGACTACGGTCATTATTACGACGCCCAGCCGGAATACGGCGATATCGCCGACTATGCCGACCATATCGAGCCACCCGCCGAAGCCTACGAACAGAGAAAAAACTGGCAGAAAGGCCAAGGCAAACCCTGGAAGAAGGATGGCGACTGGAAGAAAGGCGGCGACTGGCGCAAAGGCTCGCGAGATAACGCCCCGCCGCGCAAGCCGGTCAATGTCGAATCACCGACCCTGACCGCCCTGCGAACCCTGCTGCACCATCCAGAGCTTGCACAAGGCGTGGAAGATGTCAGCCATTTCGCCGACGAAGGCGACACTTATGCCCAGCTCCTGGTCGCCCTGGTCGGCACCCTGCAGAAAAGCCCCAAGCTGCGCTCACTGCAACTCATCGCCCGCTGGCACGGCACCGATCAGGGTCGCCTGCTGCGCGCACTGGCCGAGAAGGAGTGGCTGATCGAAGGCGGCAATCTTGAAAAGCAGTTCTTCGACACCATTACTACACTTGCCACTAATCAGCTGCAAAAGCGCCGCGATCAACTGCTACGCAGCGTCATGCACAAAAGCCCCAGCGAACTCAGCGACGAAGAAAAGACTCTACTGAGAGAACACTTCAGCCAGAGCCTCTCGACCGGCGACAAGAGCCAAACTGGCGCCTGAGCCCCAAATTCAGGTATAATCCTCGGCTTATTTTTTAGCCCGCCAAGACCTTCAGTGGATAGGGTGTTATGTCCGGAAAAGCGCAACAGCAATCTCGTTTGAAAGAGTTGATCAGCCGTGGTCGTGAGCAGGGTTACCTGACTTACGCCGAGGTCAACGACCACCTGCCGGAGGATATTTCCGATCCGGAACAGGTGGAAGACATCATCCGCATGATCAACGACATGGGGATCAACGTATTCGAGAGCGCTCCGGATGCGGATGCCCTGTTGCTGGCCGAAGCTGACACCGACGAAGCCGCAGCCGAAGAAGCTGCCGCTGCGCTGGCTGCGGTAGAGACCGATATCGGCCGCACCACCGACCCGGTGCGCATGTACATGCGCGAAATGGGCACTGTGGAGCTGCTGACCCGCGAAGGCGAAATCGAAATCGCCAAGCGCATTGAGGAAGGCATCCGCGAAGTCATGGGCGCCATCGCCCACTTCCCCGGTACCGTCGACAGCATCCTGGCCGAATACCAGCGCGTTACCAGTGAAGGCGGCCGCCTGTCCGACATCTTCAACGGCTACATCGACCCGGATGACGGCAACCTGCCGGCCGAGGAAGTCGAGCCCGAGCTCAAGGAAGCTGCCGCCGAAGAAAAGGACGACGAGGAAGAGGACGAAGACGGCGATAGCGATTCCGATGACGAAGGCGATGGCGGCCCGGACCCGGAAGAAGCCGCTCGCCGCTTCGGCGCCGTAGCCGAGCAGCTGGAAAAGACTCTCAAGGCCCTGAAAAAACATGGCCGCGGCAGCAAACAGGCAACCCAGGAGCAACTGACCCTGGCCGAACTGTTCATGCCGATCAAACTGATCCCCAAACAGTTCGAAGCCCTGGTCGACCGCGTACGCGGCTCGCTGGAGCAGGTTCGCGCCCAGGAACGCGCCATCATGCAGCTGTGCGTGCGTGATGCCCGCATGCCGCGCGCCGACTTCCTCAAGTTGTTCCCCGGCAACGAAGTGGATACCACCTGGGCCGCCGGCCTGGCCAAAGGCAAGGCCAAGTACGCCGAGGCCATCGCCAATGTGCAGGCCGATATCCAGCGCTGTCAGGAAAAGATGATCGCCATCGAAGCCGACGCCGGCCTGGTGATTGCCGAGATCAAGGACATCAACCGTCGCATGTCCATCGGTGAAGCCAAGGCTCGCCGCGCCAAGAAGGAAATGGTCGAGGCCAACCTGCGCCTGGTGATCTCCATCGCCAAGAAGTACACCAACCGCGGCCTGCAGTTCCTCGACCTGATCCAGGAAGGCAACATCGGCCTGATGAAGGCGGTGGACAAGTTCGAATACCGTCGCGGCTACAAGTTCTCGACCTACGCCACCTGGTGGATTCGCCAGGCGATCACCCGCTCGATCGCCGACCAGGCGCGCACCATCCGTATTCCGGTGCACATGATCGAGACCATCAACAAGCTCAACCGCATCTCCCGTCAAATGCTCCAGGAAATGGGTCGCGAACCCACTCCGGAAGAGCTGGGCGAGCGCATGGAGATGCCCGAGGACAAGATCCGCAAGGTACTGAAGATCGCCAAAGAGCCGATCTCCATGGAGACGCCGATCGGCGACGACGAAGACTCGCACCTGGGCGACTTCATCGAGGACTCCACCATGCAGTCGCCGATCGAGGTGGCTACCGTGGAAAGCCTCAAGGAAGCCACCCGCGAGGTCCTGGCCGGGCTCACCGCCCGCGAGGCCAAGGTCCTGCGCATGCGCTTCGGCATCGACATGAACACCGACCACACCCTCGAGGAAGTCGGCAAGCAGTTCGATGTCACCCGTGAGCGCATCCGCCAGATCGAGGCCAAGGCGCTGCGCAAGTTGCGCCATCCGACGCGCAGTGAGCACTTACGCTCCTTCCTCGACGAGTGATAACGAAAACCCCGACAAATTGTCGGGGTTTTTTGTTTTCCTGCGGGCTACACTGCAAGCAGTCAATGGCGTTCCCGGAATCACCGCATGTCGCGTCTGCTAGCCATTCTTCTGTCGTGTCTGGCGTACTGGATGCAGCCTGCGGCGGCGCTTGAGCTAAGCCCAGAGGAAGAAGCCTGGCTCGCCGAAAATCACCGGATTCGCCTTGGCATAGACGCATCCTGGCCACCCTTCGAGTTTCGTGACGCCAACGGCCGCTACAGCGGCCTCAGCGCCGGCTACGTCCAGCTGATCGAAGAGCGACTCAAGCTCAGCCTGACGCCTGTTGAACCCAAGAACTGGAGCGAAGTGCTCGCCAGTGCCAGGAGCGGCAAGCTGGATCTGCTGCCAGGTGTGATGTCGACCCCGGAACGACAGCGCGACCTGATCTTCACACGCCCCTACCTGGATTTCCCGATTGTCATCCTGGCCCACCGGGACGGCCCGCAGCCAAGCAACATGCAGGACCTTTACGGCCTGAAGATTGCGGTCGTCAAGGACTATGCCCCCCACGAACTGCTGCGCAACCGCCACCCGGACCTCAGCCTGCTGCCCCTGCCCAGTGTCAATGCCGCGCTACAAGCGCTGGCTTCCGGCCAAACCGACGCCATGGTCGGCGACCTCGCCTCCAGCGTCTGGAGCATGCGCCAGCTGAAGCTGGAAGGTGTGCAGATCAGCGGCGAAACACCCTACCGCTACCAGCTAGCCATGGCGGCGCCGAAGAGCCAGGCCGTGCTGATCGGCATACTCGACAAGCTGTTCGCCGACCTCAGCACGCAAGAAATCGAGGCACTGCAGGAGCCCTGGATAGGCGGCGTGCTGGATCGCCGCCAAGTCTGGCGTCAAGCCCTGCTATATGGGCTCCCCGCACTACTGCTAGTGCTGGCCGTGCTGGCGATCGTGCTGCGCATCAACCAACGCCTACGCCAGGAAATGCAGGAGCGCCAGGCGCTGGAAGAGCTATTGCGCACCAGCGAACAGCATTACCGAGGCTTGATCGAGAGCCTCTCGGCCATTGCCTGGGAAGCCAACCCTGAGAACTTCCAGTTCTCCTATGTATCGCCGCACGCCGTGAAACTGCTCGGCTACCCGCTGACTGACTGGCTCCAGCCTGGTTTCTGGCAGCGCACGGTACACCCTGATGACCTGCCCACCGCGCTGGCCAGCTGCGGACGCCTGCAGGAACAAGTACCTGACCATGAAATCGAGTACCGCATGCTCGACAGTCAAGGCAAGACTGTCTGGGTCCGCGACATCGTCACCCTGTTCCGGCGCGACGGACGCCTGGTCGCACGCGGCCTGATGATCGACATCAGCGCCGCCAAACAGGCCGAGCAGGCGCAGCGACTGTCCGAGGAGAAGTTCGCCTCGGTGTTCCACAACTGCCCCGACATTCTGGTCATCGCCCGCCGAACCGACGGCGTGCTGCTGAGCGTCAACCATACCTTCGAGCAGCAACTCGGCATCCCCGCCGCCGAGGCCATCGGCAAAACTGCAACACAGCTCGATATCTGGGGCCATGCCGGCATCGGCCCTCTGCTGCTCGACCGTCTGCAAGAGCAAGCCTTGAACAATATCGAAATGCCGTTTCGCCGACGCAACGGCGAACCCTTCACGGCGCTGATCTCGGCCCAGCACATCGTACTGGATGACCAGCCGGCACTGGTCGTGGCCGTACGCGACATCACGCAGCTCAAGCAAACCCAACGGCAACTCAAGGTGTCCGAGGAAAAATTCGCCAAGGCCTTCCATGCCTCTCCGGACGGCATGCTGATCACCCGCCTCAGCGATGGACAGGTGCTGGAGGCCAACGAGGGTTTCAGCCGCATTACAGGCCACGATTATCAGCATGCAATTGGCCGCACCACCGCAGAACTGGGTATCTGGGTAGACCCCAACGACCGCCTGCGCCTGATCGACCACGTCAGCCGCCAGGGCATGACCCGGGATTTTCGCGCCTGGATCTACAACAACCGGGGCCAGCGCCGCCTGGGCGAGCTGGCAGCGCAGCCAATCACCATCGACGACGAACCCTGCATGCTGACTATCGCTCGTGACATCACCGAGCGCGAGCAGATGCAGGAGCGTCTGCACCAGGCCGCGACCGTATTCGAAAGTACCGCCGAGGGGGTCATGATCACCGACCTCGAACAACGCATCACCGCCGTCAACCGCGCCTTTACCGATATAACCGGCTTTACCGAAGCCGAAGCCCTGGGCCAGACCCCACGCCTGCTCGCCTCCGGCAAGCACGACAGCGCCTTCTACGCGGCCATGTGGCACCAGCTGGCTGCCGAGGGGCACTGGCAGGGAGAAGTGTGCAACAAGCGCAAGAATGGCGAGCTCTATCCGGAGTGGCTGACCATCAGCGCCGTACGTGACCAGAGCGGCCAGATCACCCACTTCGTCGGCGTGTTTGCTGACATCAGCTCACTCAAGCAGGCTCAGGACAGGCTCGACTACCAGGCCCACCATGATCCGCTGACGGGCCTCCCCAACCGCATGCTGTTCGAAAACCGCCTGGACAACGCGCTCAAGGACGCCCGCGCCGACAACCAGTGTGGCGCCGTACTCTTCCTCGATCTGGATCGTTTCAAGCACATCAACGACAGCCTCGGCCATCCGGTTGGCGACCAACTGCTCAAGGCCATCGCCCTGCGCCTGCGCGAACAGCTACGCGACATCGACACCGTAGCCCGCCTGGGCGGCGATGAATTCATCGTACTTCTTCCCGGCCTGCACCAGCCGCGTGATGCCGAGCGCGTCGCCACCAAACTACTGGCCTGCTTCGGCGCCCCCTTCCAAGCCGAGGGCCATGAATTCTTCACCAGCGCCAGCATCGGCATCAGCCTGTTCCCCCAAGACGGCAACGACGTGCCTACCCTGATCAAGAATGCTGACGCGGCCATGTACAGCTCCAAGGCCAAAGGCCGCAACCGCAGCGAGTTCTATACCCGCAAACTGACCTTCCAGGCCACCGAGCGCATGACCCTGGAGCTTGAGCTGCGCCGCGCCATCGAACGTGACGAGCTGAGCCTGTATTACCAACCCAAGCTGTGCCTGCGCAGCGGCCACCTGGTTGGCGCCGAGGCCCTGTTACGCTGGCACCATCCGGTGTTCGGCGAAGTCCCACCGGACCGCTTCATCCCCCTGGCCGAAGACAACGGCATGATTCTGCAACTGGGCGACTGGGTGATGCAGGAGGCCTGCCGCCAGATGCGCCAATGGCAGGACAGCCACGCGCCCTTTGGCCCGCTCTCGGTCAACCTCGCCGGCAGCCAGCTGCGCCAGCCACAGCTGACCGAGCGCATCACCGGCATGCTCGACGACTTTGGCCTGACCGCCGACAAGCTCCAGCTGGAGATCACCGAAAGCTTCATCATGAACCAGGCCGAAGAAGCCCTGGCGATCCTGCACGAACTGAAAGCCCTCGGCCTGCAGCTGGCCATCGACGACTTCGGCACCGGCTACTCTTCACTCAGCTACCTAAAGCGCCTGCCGCTCGACATCCTCAAAATCGACAAGTCCTTCGTCCACGGCTTACCCGGTGACCCCGATGACGCCGCGATCACCCGCGCCATCCTCGCCCTGGGCCGCAGCCTGCAAATGACCGTGATCGCCGAAGGCGTGGAAACCAAAGCCCAGGAGCTGTTTCTGACCAGCGAAGGCTGCGAGCATATCCAGGGCTACGTGGTCAGCCGCCCCCTGCCCGCCGAATCCTTCGCCAGCAACTTTCTTGGCCCCTTGCCGATTGGCAGCGCAGAAAACGCGCCGGTATAATCCGCCGCTCCTTCTGAGGGCCTATAGCTCAGTTGGTTAGAGCACTCGACTCATAATCGATTGGTCGCAGGTTCAAGTCCTGCTGGGCCCACCATCTATATAGAAAGCCGCGCACTGCGCGGCTTTTTTCATTCTGCGCCAGAGAGCCCCACATGGCTGCGTGGGTTAGACACTGAGCCGAATAGCCGGCATTATCGGCTCACTATATGAGCCGAATAGACTCGCTAATCGGCTCACAGGCGAGCAGCCCTCATGAATGACCCGCTCTGGATCTGGCAGCAGCCCGATTGGCCGCACTTCAGTTGGCAAGCCGATGCGCTTGCACCGCTGCTGCGCGCGTGCGGCCAGGCGCAGGGCCGTTTGCTCGGGATGCTCGGTGCTGTAGGTGGCGACACTGAAGTGCAGAGCAGCCTGGATGCCATGCTGCAGAACATCGTCACCTCATCAGCCATCGAGGGTGAGCAGCTGAATGTCGGCTCGGTGCGTTCATCACTGGCACGGCGCCTGGGGCTGAACGAAGAAGGCCGCACCACCTCTCGATCCGAAGGCCTGGCGGAACTGATGCTCGATGCCACCCGCGCCTATCAGCAGCCGCTTGATCTGCAGCGGTTGTACACATGGCATGGTTGGTTATTCCCCAGCGATGACCACCTGCTGGCCCGTCCGCTACGCATCGGCATGCTGCGCGGCGAAGAGCCTATGCAGGTAGTTTCCGGCCGGCTCGACCGCCCTACCGTGCATTTCGAGGCCCCACCCCGTGCAGGGCTGGAAGCGCAACTGAACGACTTCATCGCCTGGTTCGAGAGCAGCCGTAGCGATACCGGCCTCGACCCGTTTCTGCGTGCCGGCATAGCGCACTTCTGGTTCGTTACCCTGCACCCCTTCGATGACGGCAACGGTCGCCTTACACGCGCCATCACCGACCTGGCACTGGCCCAGGGCGAACAGCAGGCCATCCGCTTTTACGCCATGTCGGCGAGCATCCTTGATGACCGGGCCGGCTATTACCGCATCCTGGAAGCGAGCCAGAAAGGTACGCTGGATATCACCGCCTGGCTGCAATGGTTCCTCGCAACGCTGCTCAAGAGCCTGGAGCAGGCCCTTGCTCGTATCGACCGCGTGCTGGTCAAGGCGCGCTTCTGGCAGGCTCACCGCAGCCAAGCCTTATCTGCCGAGCAGATCAAAGTGCTTAACCGCCTGCTCGATGGCGGCGAGAAAGGTTTCGAGAACGGCATCAGCGCCGCGCAATACCAGGCCGTGGCCAAGGTCTCGAAAGCCACCGCCACGCGCCATCTGAGCGATCTTGTCGAGAAGGGCTGCCTGGCCCGGCTACCGGGTGGAGGGCGCAGCACGCGCTACCAGATACAGCATTAGGTTACGCCCGGCTTTAGTGGGCTTGCAGCGTTTCCAGGCGACTCATAATCCTTTGGTCCACGGTTCGAGTCCGTGTGGGCCCACCAAATAGAGTGATCATCGAGACCAGCCATTGCACTGGTCTTTTTGTTTGCCGCCATGTCGGCCAGCGGAGGCAGGACCTCTGATGGCGGACGCAAGAGGTGGGATCAGTGGTTGCTGGGCACCGTCTGGCCTGCGCGTTTTTCCCGGTACATGGCGGTGTCGGCGTGCTTGAGCAGGGTTTCGATCTGCTCGCCGTGTTCGGGGTAGTGGGCGATACCGATGCTGGGGACGATGCGCAGGGGATGGCCGTCGATGTTCAGCGGGCGGCCCAGTTCCTTGCGTAGTTTGGCGGCGATCTTGTCGACGCTCTCCGGCGCCTCGATATTCTCCAGCAGCAGGACGAATTCATCGCCGCCGATGCGGGCCACCGAGTCGGCTTCGCGTACGCACTGTTGCAGCCGCAGCGCGACTTCCTGCAATAGGCGGTCGCCGACGGTGTGGCCGCAGGTATCGTTGACCTGCTTGAACTTGTCCAGGTCGAGAAACACCAGGCTGAACCGGCTGCCGTTGCGACGAGCACGGGCCAGGGCGCTGTCGATGCGGTCGTGCAGGAAGCCACGGTTGAGCAAGCCGGTCAGTTCGTCGTGACGCGCCATGCGCTGCAGGCGCTCGTACAGGCGTTTGCGCTCGATGGCGGTGGCGACCTGGGTCGAGACGAACTGCAACAGCTCGTTGTAACGCGCCTCGTTGCTTGGGCTGTGCAGCACCAGCGCACCGATCACGCCGGCCTCCGACACCAGCGGCGCTCCCAGCCAGCGGTGACCGTCATTGGCCGCCACTTGCAGCGGCTGCCCGGTGCGCACCAGCTCCTGGCAGAGGGCGATAGGCGGTTCGGCCTGGGTGTCCGCCTGGTAGGGGAATTCCAGCTTGCCGCTCTGGCTGTCGTAGAGCGCCACACAGAAGTCGCGGGCCGGTAGCAGCTGGTCGACGATCTGATGCACCTGGCGGAACAGCGCCAGCAAATCCTGCGCCGTATGGGCCGCCTCGGAAATGCTGTAGGTCGCTGCCTGCAGGGCTTCCGCCTGCTTGCGTGCGGTGATGTCACGGGCCACGCCGATTCGCAATTGGTCGGCCTCGGACCAGCGCGCCGACCACATGATGTGCACCAGGTGCCCGGCCTTGTGTACGTAGCGATTCTCGAAATGCGGCTGAACTTGACCGGCCATGACGGCCCGCGCAGTCGCCTGGGTCTGCTCGATATCCTCAGGGGCAACGAAATCGAGCATGCGCCGGCCGATCATTTCCTCTGGCGAATAGCCGAAGACGCGCTCAGCGGCGGCACTGACGAACACGAAGCGCCCCTGCGCATCGACCATGCATACGGCGTCCAGCAACAGGTCAAGGGCATCGAAGGGAAACTTGCCGCTGTCATTCTTCATAACGGACTACAGAACCAATGCATAACGGCAGACTGCCACTAATGGACAACTTAGCACGCCGCCACGCGGGTTCGTAGACCACCTACCTCAGCGAATCCGGCATTCAGGCGTTGCGCAAGCCCCGGACATGCAGCACGCCGAACAGCAGTATCAGCAGTCGATCCTTCCAGGGCTCGACCTGGCGTTGCAGGCGGCCGTGCAGCAGGACGATCTCGAGCAGGTGCACGACCAGCAACGCCAGGGCGATCCAGTTCATGTAGGGGCCGGCGAAGGGCAGGAACAGGTTGACCAGGGCCAGCAGCCAGTAGAGGGCCAGCACGCCTTTGGCGACTTTGAGCATGAGTTACTTCCTTCAACTGTAGAGAAAAGGCGGTTGCGGATATCGGCAGCCGCTGCCGATGCCAACTTTGTGCGCCTCGGGCTCGTTGAGACGCTTGATCAGCTTGCACCGGCGCTGCGGCTCTGACACCCGATTATGCAGCTCGGACGGGGCGATCTGGGTGTCATGCGCCGGCGGCGCATGGCCGCGCATCACCACCTCGGTGAATTCCAGATCGAGGTAGCTGACCACGCGCCGCTTCAGCGCTCTATCCCTGCGGGGCGAGTTCAGCGCACGGTCAGGCCGAAGGGTTCGTCGCCGAAATCGAAGCAGGCAAGGAAGGTCTTGATATCCAGCAGGTTGCCGTCGACCTTCACATCGCCCAGCAGCGCGCCTTTGACCAGGCCGCCCTCGCCGGTCAGCAGGGTCTCCATGAAACGCTTGTCCATGGTCAGCTTGAGCGGGGTGCCCGCGGGAATGCCCTGGTGCAGCTGCACCACGCCACGACGGATCTCCAGCGCCCATTGCTCGTCGATATCGGGAAACTCGAAGCCCAGGGTCAGCTCGACGTCGCGGCCCTTCTCCGGGTCGATGCGGGTGATCCAGTTCTGCAGGAAGATCTGCGGGGTGAAGTTGCGCACCATGTCCGGCGACAGCAGCACCGCGCGCATGGCCACGGCGCGGTCGCGGATGCTCTCGCCGTCGAGCTTGCCTTCCAGCTCCATGGCGCTCATCAGGTACCAGTTGCGCCAGTTGATGTTCATGCTGGCGTAGCCCAGTTTGCGGAAACTGCGGGCCTTGATGTCGCGTGCCAGTTTGTCGTCGTTGTCGACGCGGATGGCGTAGCCGGAAAGCTCGGCGGCCCATTGGTAGTCGCCTTTCAGGTAGGCCTCGCCGGCCGCCAGCAGGACCTTGTCGCGGCCGCCCATCAGGGCGATCAGCCTTTCTGCCTTGTCCTTCGGCGGGATCGGGTCGAGGTCCACCGGGTCGCCCTGGAACCAGCCCAGATAGCCGTTGTAGATCTGCCGCACGCTGTGCTTCACCGTGCCGTAGTACTCGCGCAGATAGGGGGTGTAGCCGGCCAGGTGCGGCGGCAGTTTGACCTTCTCCACCAGCTCGTCCGGGGTCAGGCCCTTGTTCATCCAGCGCACGGTCTGGTCGTGGATATAGGCGATGCCGTCGCGGGTCATGCGCAGCACTTCCTCGACCTTGTCCGCACCGCTCACCGGCTGGCCGTGCAGCGGCACCATGTACTCGGCGCGGAACTCGCGCAGCTTGTCCAGGCTGGCCACCCACTGCACCGGGTCGCGGAACTTGGTGCCGCGCAGGGTGTGGATGTTCGGCAGGGTCGGCCCCTGATCCACCTCAGCGCTGATCAGCACGCGGTTCTGCGGCAGGTAAAGAACGATCTCGTCCGGCGCCTCGCTGGGCGCATGCAGGAACTGCACCGGCAAGCCGGCGATGGTGGTGTCCAGCTTGTCCTTGAAGGTGATGGTCGGGGCGATGAAGGAAGACGGCTCGGGCACGACCAGCGGGCCGATGCCGGCGTTCATGTCCTGGGTATCTGTCGCCTCCAGGAAGGAGCCGAAGCTGTAGGCCGAGCGCACGCCGAGGATCGGCCCGACCAGCGCGCCCTGGGCCACCACGTTGGCCAGCAGGGTCTCGTGGGCGTAGATCTGCACCTCGCCGCTCTCCACCTGCTCGCGGCTGACGAAGGCCTGCACGCCGTTGATGTGATCCGGGTGGAAGTGGGTGTAGACCACCGCCTTGACTGGCTTGTCGCTGAACTTGCGGAACTCGGCCATGATCTTGCGCGACTCGCTGACCGACTCGCCGGTGTCGACGATGATCAGCCCTTCCGGCGCCTCGATCATCGCCACGTTGCCCAGCTGCCAGCCCACCGCCGAGTAGACGTTGTCGGCGATCTTGTAGACCTTCTGGCTGAACAGCTTGGTGTGCGCGGCTAGCTCGGCATTGATCGACGGCTCGATACGCTCGGCCGGCAGCTCGGCCTGGGCGGTGAAGGGCAATGCGGCGGCCAGCAGCAGGCCGCTGAAGCGACTGATGGAAGACATGACAGGACTCTTGTTCTGGATGTGCTGGCAGGTTGGCAAAACAGCCTTGATACTTCCAATGCATTTCAATCTAAAAGGCAATGCACCAAGCGCATGAACGACCTCCGCCAGCTCCGCCACTTCGTCGCCCTCGCCGAGCACGGCCACTTCGCCCGCGCTGCCGAGGCCGTGCACCTCAGCCAACCGGCCCTGAGTCGCAGCATCCAGGCGCTGGAAAGCAGCCTCGGCTGCCAGCTGGTCGACCGCCACAGCCGCGGCATCAGCCTTACCGCCCACGGCCAGCTGGTGCTGGAGCATGCCCGGCGCCTGCTCGCCAGCAGCCGGGCGCTGAGCAACGCAGTGAGCCAGCTGGGCAACCTCGGCAGCGGCGAGTTGCGCCTGGGCGCCGGCCCCTATCCCGCCGCACGCCTGGTCCCGCTGGCGCTGGGGCAGTTCAGCCAGCGCTACCCACAGGTGCGCGTGCAACTGTTGACCGAGAACTGGCAGCAGCTGCACCGGCGCCTGCTCAATGAAGAGATCGAACTGTTCGTCGCCGATATCCGCGAACTCAACGCAGACGCCCAGCTGCGCATCGAGCCGCTACGCCGTTTTCCCGGCGTGCTGTTCTGTCGCCCTGATCATCCCTTGCACCTGCTGCAACGCACGCTGCAGGTAAGCGACCTGCGCAGCTATGGCCTGGCCGGCACGCAGCTGCCACAAGCGATCAGCCATCACCTGGAGCGCGTGGGTGGCGGCGATCTGCTGAGCATCCAGTGCGACAACTTCATGGTGCTCAAGGAACTGGTGTCGAACAGCGATGTGCTGAGCATGGCGCCCTGGGACGTGATCGCCCAGGACGTACAGGCCGGGCGCCTGGCCCTGCTGCAGCTGGCCGAGGTGCCGGGCGTGGCCAGCTCGGCCTACGGTATCGTCAGCCGCGCCGGGCACAGCCTGTCGCCGGCCGCCGAGCAGCTGCAGCAAATACTCCACCAGCAGGATCACGCCAGCCTGGTGCCCGCGCTGGTACTGAACGCGGCTGCGGACTGATTCCTCGGCGCGGCCAGGCCTCGCACTGACTTCATCGCGGCTTTAGCCGCTCATACATCCGTCGCTGGCCCCGCGCCGCCAGCCGGGCGCACGGCTAGCGGGCAGCGCAATAGAATCTGCTGGCCACCTTCGCCTAACCCCGACGTCGATACGGCAGCGACTTTTTACGCAGTCGCCTGGCCAGGTGCTCCAGGGCGTCCAGGGTTTGCAGGATTTCGGCGTGATGCAGGGAAGTGCGCTGACGCTTGCTCACGGTTTCTTCCGCTTCGAGCTGGTAACGCGGGTTGAACGTATCCATGAAAATTTCCTCAACAGTGATGAGGCGACGTAAGCCGCCAGGATTGTCAGCAGTCAGGAAAGGCTTCGGACTTGTTCTTGTCGGTTAAGCCTGCACGCAACCGATGACCGTCAGATGTACGGCCGGCGCCTGATCACGTTCTGCTCAACCTGCCGACAGGTCAAGCCGGCAGCCGACAAGCGCGGTCTATAGTTGCCGTTCGACTTTTCAACCCAAGGAGATCTCCATGAGCAAGATCTACAAGGTCGCCGTTCTGGTCGGCAGCCTGCGCCAGGCCTCGATCAACCGCAAACTGGCCATGGCCCTGGCCGAACTGGCACCGCCCTCGCTGCAACTGGAGATCGTCGAGATCGGCGATCTGCCGCTGTACAACGAAGACACCGACGTCGAGCCCTATCCCGAGGCCTACCTGCGTTTTCGCGGGCAGCTCAAGGCTGCCGACGCCCTGCTGTTCGTCACCCCGGAATACAACCGCTCGATCCCGGCACCGATGAAGAACGCCATCGATGTCGGCTCGCGTCCCTACGGGCAGAGCCATTTCGGCGGCAAACCCGGCGCCGTGCTCAGCGCCTCGCCGGGCGCCATCGGCGGCTTTGGCGCCAACCATCATCTGCGCCAGTGCATGGTGTTTCTCGATGTGCACATGCTGCAACAGCCCGAGTCCTACCTGGGCGGTGCGGGCAAGTTCTTTGCCGAGGACGGCACGCTGGATGACGGCGTCAAAGGCTTCCTGCAGAAATTCATCGACACCTATGCAGCCTGGGTAACACGCCTGGCCCAAGGCTGAGCCTGCATGAGGGCGGTCACGACCTGCGTGCCTATTCGCTGTCGCCTGCCGTGGATTGGTCTGGGCTACAGCGGGCAACGGCTCCTGTAGGTAGGGGCTTGCAAGGCAAAACCGAGGCCGCCAGGCAAGCACCGTGAGGCGCTTGTTGATCAGGCCGCAGTGCGGCCGTTGGCCTGTGGAAGGTGCGGGTCTGCCGCCTAACGGCAGACCTGGCGATAGAGCGTGCCGTCCTTGGCGATGCGCTTGAGCTGATCGAGCTGCGGCTGCTGCTGTGCATTCAGCGGCAACAGTTCGGCGCTGTCGCAGTTGAGCAGATGCGCCTGGTGCGCAACGTGATCGATATGCTGCTTCTCGAAACGGTAGAGCATGAATTCGGCCACCATCCGGCCGTCCAGCTCGCGCTTCGCCACGCTGGTGCTATCGAGCACGGTAAAGGCGGTGACCATCGGCACGAAGTAGCTCCACGGGCGCCAGAACACGTGACCCGCTTCGGTCGCGACCACGACCGACTCCTTGGGCTGGCGCGCCTGCTGATGCTCGAACCAGGAATACTCGTAGAACACCTGATACCCCAGCATTCCCAGACCACCGAACAGCGGCACGATCCACTTCGGCAGTTTGTTACGCGTCAGTTTGCGCAGCAGCAGAGCGATACCGGCAGCGCCGAGCCCCGCCACCACAATGGCAAGCAAAGTCCACAACATAGGGTTGTTCCCGAAAAAAGACGGGCCTCCAGTGGAGGCCCGTCTGTCAGAGCCTGGACCATCGACAGATGGCGTCAGGCCAGGATTATGCTTAGTGGCTCAGAGCGGCACCAGCACCTTTGGGAGTACGGACGCTTTCCACCAGCTCCTGGATTTCCTGCGGCGGCGCGGCGGTGACCATCGATACACCGTAGGCCACGGCGAAGTTGATCAGGGCGCCGACAGTACCGAAGGAAGCCGGAGAGATGCCCATGAACCACTGGTCCGGGGTGTTGGGCAGCATGTTGGTCTCCGGAATGAAGAACCAGCCCAGGTAGGTGAAGATGTACAGCAGGGTGACCACCAGACCGGCGATCATGCCGCAGATCGCACCCTTGTCGTTCATGCGCGTGGAGAAGATCCCCATCATCAGCACCGGGAACAATGTTGCCGCCGCGATACCGAAGGCCAGCGCCACCACCTGCGCGGCGAACCCGGGCGGATTCAGGCCCAGATAGGTCGCCAGCAGAATCGCGCAGGCCATGGAGATCCGCGCCGCCAGCATCTCGTTCTTCTCGCTGATCTTCGGGTTGATCAAGGTCTTGATCAGGTCATGACTGATCGCCGAAGAAATCGCCAGCAACAATCCCGCAGCCGTCGACAGAGCCGCCGCAATGGCACCCGCCGCGATCAGGCCGACCACCCAACCCGGCAGGTTGGCGATCTCCGGGTTGGCCAGCACCAGGATATCGTTGTTCACGGTCAGCTCGTTACCGTTCCAGCCACGCTCCTGGGCAGTCGGGGTAAAGGCTGGAGCGGCATCGTTGTACATCTGGATGCGGCCGTCGCCGTTCTTGTCTTCCCACTTGATCAGGCCGGTCTGTTCCCAGTTCTTGACCCACTGCGGACGCTCGTCATAGGACAGCGCCGGCGCAGAAGCGCCTTCCGGATAGATGGTGGTCACCAGGTTCAGACGCGCCATCGAGGCAACGGCCGGCGCGGTGAGGTAGAGCATGGCGATGAACACCAGCGTCCAGCCAGCCGACCAGCGGGCATCGGCCACTTTCGGCACGGTGAAGAAGCGGATGATCACGTGCGGCAGACCGGCAGTACCGATCATCAGCGACATGGTGAACAGCACCATGTTCAGCTTGTTGGTGGTATCGGCGGTGTAGGCCGCGAAGCCCAGTTCACGCACCACTTCATCGAGTTTCTGCAGCAGCGGCACGCCGGACTCGACGTGGTCACCGAACAGGCCCAGCGGCGGGATCGGGTTACCGGTCAGCTGCAGGGAGATGAAGATGGCCGGGATGGTGTAGGCCACGATCAGGACCACGTACTGGGCAACCTGGGTGTAGGTGATGCCCTTCATGCCGCCGAATACGGCGTAGGCGAATACCACCGCTGCGGCAATCCAGATACCGGTGGAGTTGTCCACTTCGAGGAAGCGCGAGAAGGCAACGCCGGCGCCGGCCATCTGGCCGATCACGTAGGTCACGGAGATGATCACCAGGCAGATCACCGCAGTCAGGCGTGCACCGCGGCTGTAGAAGCGGTCACCGATGAAATCCGGCACGGTGAACTTGCCGAACTTGCGCAGGTAGGGTGCCAGCAGCATCGCCAGCAGCACGTAGCCACCGGTCCAGCCCATGAGGAAAGTAGAGTTGGCATAACCACCGGCGGCGATCAGGCCCGCCATGGAAATGAAGGATGCAGCGGACATCCAGTCAGCGGCGGTCGCCATGCCGTTGGTGACCGGATGCACACCGCCGCCAGCGACGTAGAACTCCTTGGTGGAGCCGGCACGCGCCCAAATGGCGATGCCGATGTAGAGCGCAAAGGACGCGCCTACGAACAACATGTTGATTACGAATTGGCTCATGACCACTTACTCCTCGACGCCATATTCTTTATCGAGTTTGTTCAGTCTCCACGCGTAGTGAAAAATGAGCCCGATGAAGACGAGGATGGAGCCTTGCTGCGCGAACCAGAATCCGAGATCGGAACCGCCAACGGAGATTCCCGCGACCATCGGGCGCAGAATCATGGCGAATCCGTAGGAAACCAGTGCCCAGACGATCAGGCTCCAGGTGATGAGCCGCACGTTGGCCTTCCAGTAGGCCGCGGCATTTGCTTTTTCAGAAGTCATAGACGCCTCCGGTTATTGTTATTCTGCTGCAGCTTCAAACTAGCAGCAGGTCCCGGCAAGCCGACAGCTAGACATTGGTAGTAGTAGTCGCTTTGTGCCGTATCGGACACTTACGCTGAAGCTGTAGAAGAACAACGGCATCTTCCAAATGGTGCGAGGATTGCCTCGGACCAGTTGGACTGTCTGGCCCTAAACCAGCATCTGAAACTTCGGTTGAAGACGCCTAGAGCGGAGCATCGGCCGAGACGCCGAAAGACGCGACCTCAACTCATCAAATTGGGTCGGAGACCAGTTCGATCGGTAACAGGTAGCGTTCCTCGTCATACTCAATACGAAACTGATCGCGGCGAGCATCGGCTTCGATGGTCTGGCATTCGCCATCAACCACCACCATGCGCCGGCCAGTATGAGTTCGCTTGAAGATCAGGTCACGGTAGCCATCGTGGCCGACATTGTCCGTAACGATGAGCACGCCCTTGGCCTCGCCGAACGAAGCTGTGCAGTCGTCGTCTCGTTCGCCGCCATAGCTCTCCACCACCAGCTCTCCCATCACGGAGTGCAACCCTTGCTCTTTCAACTCGTAGAGAGTGAGTTCAGTTTCCATGAAGGGATTCATGCGCGACCCGTTACGACGACTGATTCGAACGCCAAAGGCCAGGTTATCCCCATGCAGGCGATAAGGCGCGGTATCCAAGACCAGCCTGTCCACATAGATGGCATCCCAATCCAATCGACTGTACTCGACCAGACGCACCAGGAAACGCTGCGTTTCGCTATCCAGCACCAGCACTTCAAGATCCGCCTCGCCATGAGTGTCATGCTCCGCCCGCACCAGAGGCATTGCGATCAAGGTCAGCTCAGGCCGCGCTGGCCAGACCTTGCAGACGCTTTGCTCACCTTCCACCCGGTAGTGCCCGCGCTCGTCTTTCAGCGCCAGGCCGGCGGCATGGCCCGGATGGGCCATTTCGATCCAGGCCGGCAATTGCTGCCGGCAATCATCGGCGTGAGCCAGGTTCGCCAGCAGCCCGACAAGGGAGATAAGCAGTCTCTTGTTCATCCTTGAAGCACTCCCTTTCAACGAGCCACGAGTCTATACGGCGACCCGCCCACTGCCCATGACGCGTATCGCGCAACAGCCAGGCAATACGCAGCGCGAGCAGGTGCCCGGCACGCGCCTCCTCGCGCAAACCCAGATGCCCACTCATTGCCGATACCACAGGCGGAAGAAGCCAAAGGCCAACAATAGGCCAACTTGGCCGAGAGCCGCGCAGAGCTGCAGAAAAGACTGCACATGCGGGTTACTCGCCGCGCCCGGGAGCCCCGTCAAGCCCTCCCAGAAGTCGCCAGGCAACAACTCCAGCGCCAGCCAGGCCAGCGGCCGGCCGGTGAGGTTGAGACCGTGGATCAGGTCGAACTGGCCGAAGAACATCAGCCCGATAAGGATCAGGCCGGATACCACCAGCCCCAGGGCCAGGCAGGCAGAAAACTGCATGAACAAACGCAACATGTCGATTTCCTCACTGGGCGCGGCCGCACCGCGCCCGTATTGGGTCAGACGGCGGCCGGCTTGCTCAGGCCGTACCAGTCGAGTTTGCGGGTCAGCACCATCACCACGCTGAGCAGGCCGAACACCAGTAGCGAGCCCATCAGCAGGGCGTAGTCCTCGGCGTTGAGCAGGGCGTAGAGCATGCCGTAGAGCGCGGCCAGGGCCAGGGTGAAACCGGCGCCACGCAGCCAACTGTGCAATACATGGCTGACGTAGAAGCCGATCAGCAGCACGCAGGCGCATGCCGCCAGCAAATAGGCCTGGGCAAAGGCCATGTGCTCGGCCAGCGACAGCAGCAGCAGGTAGAACATCGCCAGCGACAGGCCGACCAGGCCGTACTGCACCGGGTGCACGGCCAGACGCCTGAGCACCTCGAAGAGGAAGAAGCCAGCAAAGGTGAGGACGATGAACAGCAACGCGTACTTCAGTGCCCGGTCGCTCTTCAGGTACTGATCCACCGGGTCGACGAAGCTGACCCCGAAGTAGCGGCTCTGCAGGCTGCGGCACTGTTCACCCGCGCTGCAGCCATTGAGCACTTCCTCCAGGTTGGTGGCGAAGAAACTGGTCTGCCAGCGCGCCGTGAAGCCTTTGCCGGTTATCTCGCGCTCGCTGGGCAGGTAAGCACCGATAAAGCTCGGATGCGGCCAGTCAGCCTCCAGGTCGACCAGCGTCTCGCGGCCCACCGGTACGATATTCAGCTCGCCGGTGCCCTGCAGCAGCAGGTCGAAGGCGAAGTCCAGGCGCCGGCCCTGGTGAATGTCGGCCACGGCCAGCGGCAGCGGGGCGTGCACGCCGGTGCCGAGCAGGTGGGTGGCGCTACCCGGCTGGAACGCCAGCTTGCGCCCGCCCTGCTCCAGCACCAGGTTGTTCTTGATGCCGCGGATATCACTGATACCCACGCTGACGAAGGGCTCGCCAAAACGGTAGTCGCCGACATTCTCGCGGATGCCGAAGTTGGCCGGCACCTCGAAGTGCCCGGAGAGCCGGCTGTTGCTGTGGAACAGGCGCGCCTGGTAGATGCCGCGCGCGCGCAGCTCGGTGCTGACCGTGCCGCCCAGGGCAAAGTACTCGGGCAGGAAGTACAGGCGGCCGGAACGTTCGCTTTCCTCCAGGTAGCGTTCGCCCGTGTTGACGTGGGTTTTCCAGCTGCGCTCGGTCTTGCGGTACGGCACTACCAGCAGCGGGCCGGTAATGGTCTGACTATGGCTGGAGCTGCGCGCAATATCGCGCAGCACCTCGTCGCGCAGGGACTGACGCTCCTCGACCATGCCGTCGATCATGAGGATGGGGATCATCAACAGAATGATCAGCAGGCCTATGGCACCAAGCTTGATCAGCAGATTGCGGTTCATCGGGACTCTCCTTGGGTTGCTCCGAGGGAGAGTCTCGACGGCGCCAGTGGCGGCGCCGTGGGGGAAATGTGGAGAGTCTGTGGAGATTGCTGGAAGCGGGTAGGCTGGGTAGAGCGCCGCAAAACCAAGCATCAAGCTCGTAGGTTGGGCTGAGTACGCGAAGCCCAACAGACAAAGCACCCGTGGGTTGGCGGGCTAGAGCACGGCGAAAATCCGCAACGAAAAAACGTTGGGCTTCGGCGCGGCGGCCGCAACCCAACCTACGAACTGTTGTGTCGAGCCACGCAAGTTGAGCAGCGCGAAACCCGGCAGCGCGTCACGCCGGGTTTCGGCGCATGGCGCCTCTACGCCAGCCTACAAGCGCCCGGCAACTAACCCACCTCACCGCGAATGTACTGCTCCAGCTGCTGGATCAGGCTGGCCTGATCGTCGATGGTCTGCTTGACCAGGTCGCCGATCGACAGCAGGCCGATCAGTTCGCCTTCAGCCATGACCGGCAGGTGGCGCAGGCGGCGGTCGGTCATCAGCTGCAGGCAGTGCTGCACGCTGTCACGCGGACCGACGGTGATCACCTCGGACGTCATGATGTCGCTGACTTTGGCATCGAAGGCGGCACTCTCCATTTCAGCCAGTTTGCGCACGTAGTCACGTTCGCTGACGATGCCCACCATGCGCCCACCGGCCATGACCACCAGAGCACCGACGCGCTTCTCGGCCAGCTGCTTGACCGCCTCGAGCACCGAGGCATCCGCCGCTACGCTATGGATATAGGCGTTGTTCTTGTTACGCAGCAGTTCGGCGACCGTCTTCATTGTTGTTCTGACTCCCTGGTTGAATACCCCACAGTTTTAGCAGAGTGTGCCGCCCTGCGGACAACGCGAAACAAGCTGTAGCAACCTACGCGCCAGAACACCTAGACGCGCGGCAGGCTCAGACTCACCTCGACGCCACCGGCGACATTGCCAATGCGCAACTCGCCGCCATGCAGTGCCGCCACCTCCTGCACGAAATTCAGCCCCAACCCGGTGCTCTTGCGCCCACTGCCAGGGCGCGGCAGCGAATAGAAACGCTCGGTCAGGCGCGCCAGCGCATAGTCGGGGATAGCCGGCCCCTCATTGAACAGACACAGCACCCACTGCTCGCCCGAGGCGGAAGCCGAGAAACGCAGCACGCCGGCGGGCGGGGTGAAGTCCAGGGCGTTGTCCAGCAGATTGGCCAGTGCCTGGCGCAGCAGAAAGCGCTCACCCAGCACCCGCACGCTGGCGTCCAGCGCAACCTCGACCCGCAGCCCTGCGGCCTGAATACGCGCCGCCTGGCCCTGCAGCAGACTCTCGACCAGCTCGCGCAGATTCACCGCCACCCGCTCTTCCAGGCCCTGACGCTGTTCGACCTGGGCCAGATTGAGCAGGCGCTCGATCAGCTGCTGCAGGCGCTCGCCCTCACCGGCGATATTGGCCACGAAACGCCGGCGCTGCTCGGCCGGCATCTCCTCTTCGAGCAGCTCGGCGGCGCCACGGATGGCCGCCAGCGGGCTCTTCAGCTCGTGGGTCAGGGTATGGACGTACTGCTCGACATAGGCCTTGCCCTCCAACTCGGTACGCATCTTCTGCACCGCCTCGGCCAACTGCTTCAACTCGCCGCCGCGCAATTCCGGCAGCTCGGCGCGCTCGCCACGGCTGACCGCGCCGGCATAGCGGGTGAGCTTGCGCAGCGAGCCGCTGAGCCACCAGGACAACAGCCCGCCGATCAGCAGGCCAAGCCCGATCAGGCCCGCGCCGAGCCAGCCCAGTCGCCGCTGCGAGCGCTCGATATAGGGCTGCAGCGACTGGTTCGGCTTGGCCACCGAGACCACGCCGATGATCTGCTCGCCATCCTTGATCGGCGCTGCCACGTACATCACCGAGCTGTCCTCGTCGGCCGGGTCCTCGCGGGTCGAGCGGGCGCCGTATTCACCGCGCAGGGTCAGATACACATCGTTCCAGCGCGAGTAGTCCTGGCCCACCGCCACGCCGCTGGAGTCGAGCAGGACGATGCCCTGGGCATCGGTGACATAGATGCGGTGGTTTACCGCACGCTTTTCCACACCCCAGATCTGCGCCTGCGGCTGACGCCGACCGTAGGACTCCAGCAGCTCGGGCAGACGGCCCTGGGCCAGGCGGCCGCTCTTGACCTCGTCACGCAGGATCTCGGCCAGCAGGTTGGCAGTGTCGACCAGGGTTTCCTCGGTGCTCTGGCGCACGCCTGGGCGGATTTCGTCCATCACCGTGCTCAGCACGAACCAGCCGGCCAGACCGACGAACAGGAAGTAGACCAGGAAGATGCGGATACCCAGTGGCATCACACTAATCTCAAGCTGTAGCCCAGGCCACGGTGGGTCTGGATGGCCTCGGCGTGCGCCGCCACCTGGCGCAACTTGGCGCGCAGGCTCTTGATGTGGCTGTCGATATTGCGCTCGTAGCCGGCCTCGGCCGGCACCCCCAGGGCGTCGAGCAGCTGCTCGCGGGAAAACACCCGCTCAGGCTGGCCGAGCAGGGTCTGCAGCAGGCGAAATTCGTGGCGGGTCAGGGCCAGCGGCTGGCCGTGGTAGTCGATCCGCACCCGCTCGGCGTCCAGCTGGAACGGCCCGCTGTGGCTGATCGCTGTCGTCGCGCGCTCGCCACGGGGCAACAAGCGCTTGAGGATGGCACGCACCCGCGCGGCCACTTCACGCGGGCTGAACGGCTTGATCACGTAATCATCGGCGCCAATTTCCAGGCCCACCACCCGGTCGATCTCGGCATCGCGGGCGGTGAGGAAGATCACCGGCACCTCGGAGAAGCGTCGCAGGCGTTTGCAGGCTTCGAAGCCGCTGATGTCCGGCAGGCCGACATCGAGAATCAACAGGTCGGCCGGGCTGCGCTGCTGCAGCTCCAGCGCCGCTTCGGCCAGTTGCAGCCAGGTGGTGGTGAAACCCTCGGCCTGCAGGGCGTAGACCAGGGTATCGGCGATGGCGGCTTCGTCTTCGACTATGAGGATATGCGGCATGGCGTCCGTGCGCTCGGCGTGGCGATGCAGGCACGGTGCCGCAGCGGCGCCAACGCCGTCAACCGCCTCAGTCGAACAGCGAGCCCTTGCCCATGGCCTGCCCCGACCAGAGCGCCTCGATGCTCTTGAACCCCCACTCTTCGGCTGACTCGCGCCCGACAATCTTGTCGCGCCCAGCCAGTTTGCTCAGGTCGATCACCTCCTGGGGGATCGGCATCTTCGAGCGTGCCGAAAAGAACACCTTGACCCTGGGCGTGAGCAGCGATTTTTCGTGTTGCTCGATCACGACGCCCAAACGACCACTTTCCAGGCGTACCAGCGCACCCACCGGGTAGATCCCCACCGACTTGACGAAGGCCTGGAAGATCATCGGGTCGAAATGGCCTTTCCATTCGGCCATCTTGCGGATCGACTCGGCCGGGTCCCAGCCCTTCTTGTACGGCCGGTCCGAAGTAATGGCGTCGTATACGTCGCACACCGCGCCCATGCGGGCAAACTGGCTGATCTGCTCACCTGCCAAGCGGTGCGGATAACCGCTGCCGTCGAACTTCTCGTGGTGGTGCAGGCACACATCGATGACCAGGGCACTGACCTGGCGACAGTCGATCAGCATGCGCGTGCCGGCCTGCGGATGACTGCGCATGGTGCCGAACTCGGCATCGGTGAGCTTGCCCGGCTTGTTGAGGATGCTGTCGGGTACCGCCATCTTGCCGATGTCATGCAGCAGGCCGGCGACCCCGGCTTCGCGTACCTGTTCGTCGCTCAGGCCGAGCTGGCGGGCCAGCGCGATCATCAGGGCACACACCGCCACCGAGTGCATGTAGGTGTATTCGTCGCTGCTCTTCAGCCGCGCCAGGCTGATCAGCGCGTTGGGGTGACGCATGACCGAATCGGAGATTTCCTCGACCAGTTCGCGGGCGTGCTCCAGCTCCACCGCCTGGCCCATGCGCGCGTTGCTGAACATGGCGACCACCGCCTGCTTGGAGCGTGCGCACAGGCGTACCGCACGCTCTAGTTCGTCCTCCAGGCTGGCGCGGGCCGGCAAAGGCGCCGCCGAGGCGACCTCCAGCAGACGTGCCTCGGTCTCGGCCTCGACTTCCTCGACCGTCTGGCTGAGCTGCCCCGGGGCGACATCCAGGCCCTTGCTCACATCGATCCAGACTTCGCTGATATCGCTGTCGCGAATACGCCGCAGATCCTGCTCGGTCTTGAGCAGGAAACGTCCCCTCCAGAACGGGTGGTCCATCCATGAACCGCAGAACTCGTGGATATACATGCCGAGGCACAGCTCGGCTACAGCAATGCGTTTGAGCACAGTGGATGGCCAATCAGTCAAGGCACCAGCCTGGCGAGGACCCCCTGCGCCAGCCAAAGGCATAGTGCTATCAAGGCTGAGTCTAGGTGAGTCCTACCGTTCGCGGTAGACGATCCGATGGGTATCATGGGCGCGCCTGAACAAAGGGAACCTGTCATGCGTCGACTGCTTACCGCGCTCTGCGTCATCGTCCTACTGCTACTCAATACCCTGCTGCTGATCGGCCCGTTGCTGCTGATCGCCCTGCTCAAGCTGGCCGCGCCGAACCGACGGTTGCGCGCCCTGTTCTCGCGCGGAGTGATGTGGGTGGCGGAAACCTGGGCTGAGATCGACAAGCTGATCTTCGCCACCTTTACCCCCACCGTCTGGGACATTCGCGGCGGCGAAGGCCTGCGCCGCGACCGCTCCTACCTGGTGGTGAGCAACCACCAGTCCTGGGTCGATATCCCGGCACTGGTACAGGCCTTCAACCGCAAGACGCCCTACTTCAAGTTCTTCCTCAAGCAGGAGCTGATCTGGGTGCCCTTCCTCGGCCTGGCCTTCTGGGCGCTCGACTACCCCTTCATGAAGCGCTACTCCAAGGCCTACCTGGCGAAGAATCCGCAGATGGCCGGCAAGGACCTGGAGATCACCAAGCGCGCCTGCGAACGCTTCAAGGACCTCAACGTCACCGTAGTCAACTACCTGGAGGGCACCCGCTGCACGCCGGCCAAGCAGGCCCAGCAAGGCTCGCCCTACCAGCATCTGCTCAAGCCCAAGGCCGGCGGTGTGGCCTTCACCCTGGCGGCACTGGGACCGCAACTCGATGCCCTGCTGGACGTGACCCTGGTCTACCCCGGTGACCGCCCTCCAGGCTTCTGGGCGCTGATCAGCGGCCAGGTGCCGCGCGTGATCATGGATATCCGCAGCCGCGAGCTGGACCCGGCATTGTGGGCCGGTGATTACGAGCACGATGCGGAATTCCGCCAGTACGTGCAGGCCTGGGTGACCCAGCTCTGGCAGGACAAGGATCGCCTGATCAGCGAGCTCAAACAGCAGCTGTAAGCCCGCAGCGGGTGGGCGCCAGCCTGTTACAATGCCGGCCCCTTCCGCCCAGGTGCGTCCCGTGACCAGCTCCTTCGCCACCCTGCCGCTGTCCGCCGCCATGCGCGACAACCTCGCCGCTCTCGGTTATGCCGAAATGACGCCGATCCAGGCCGCCAGCCTGCCGTTGATTCTCAAAGGCCGCGACCTGATCGCCCAGGCCAAGACCGGCAGCGGCAAGACCGCCGCCTTCGGCATCGGCCTGCTGCACCCACTGAATCCGCGCTTCTTCGGCTGCCAGGCGCTGGTGCTGTGCCCGACCCGGGAGCTGGCCGACCAGGTAGCCAAGGAACTGCGCCGCCTGGCCCGCGCCGCCGACAACATCAAGATCCTCACCCTCTGCGGCGGCGTGCCGCTGGGCCCGCAGATCGGCTCGCTGGAACACGGCGCGCACATCATCGTCGGCACCCCGGGGCGCATCCAGGAGCACCTGCGCAAGGGCACGCTGAAGCTCGATGGCCTCTCCACCCTGGTACTGGACGAGGCCGACCGCATGCTCGACATGGGCTTCTTCGACAGCATCGCCGAAGTCATCGAGCAGACCCCGGCGCGCCGGCAGACCCTGCTGTTCTCCGCCACTTACCCGGATGGCATCGGCCAGTTGGCCGCACGCTTCCTGCGCGAGCCAGAGCGGGTGCAGGTGGACGCCGTGCACGACGACGAGCAGATCGAGCAGCGCTTCTACGAAATCGACCCCAAACAGCGCGAAGAGGCGGTGATCCGTCTGCTGCGCCACTTCCGCAAGCAGCCGGCGGTCGCTTTTTGCGCCACGCGCCAGCAGTGCGACGAGCTGGCCGCGCGCCTGGAGGCCGAGAAGATCTCCGCCGCCGCCCTGCACGGCGATCTGGAACAACGCGACCGCGACCAGGTGTTGACCCTGTTCGCCAACCGCAGCCTCAGTGTGCTGGTGGCCACCGACGTGGCCGCACGCGGCCTGGATGTCGCCGGTCTGGAGCTGGTGATCAACGTCGAGCTGGCCCGCGACCCGCAGGTGCATATCCACCGCATCGGCCGCAGTGGTCGTGCCGGCGAGAAGGGTCTGGCGCTGAGCCTGGTGGCGCCGGGCGAGGCCTATCGCGCCCAGGCCATCGAGGACGAACAGGGCAGCCCGCTGACCTGGCAGCTGCTCGGCGAGCTGAAGGACAAGGGTGAGGCGCTGCTGCCGCCGATGCACAGCCTGTGCCTGAGCGCCGGGCGCAAGGACAAGCTGCGCCCCGGCGACATCCTCGGCGCGCTGACGGGCGATGCCGGCATTCCCGGCGACAAGGTCGGCAAGATCGCCATCTTCGACTACCAGGCCTATGTCGCGGTGGAGCGCAACATCGCCAAACAGGCCCTGCAGCGCCTGGCCAGCGGCAAGATCAAAGGCCGCCCGGTCAAGGTGCGGATGCTCTAAAAGGACGGATGGCGATGCGCAATATCCTGGTGGTGGAAGACAGCCCACTGGTACTGAAGATTATCGAGCACCTGTTCCGTCAGGAACCGGACCTGCAGCCGCTGTTCTGCGCCAGCCTGGGCGAGGCCCAGGTCCTGCTGGAAACCTCCTCGGCACTGTTCTTCGCCGCCATCGTCGACCTCAATCTGCCGGACGCACCGCGTGGCGAGATCGTCGACCTGGTGATGCAGTTCAACCTGCCGTGCATCGTGCTCAGTGGCTCCTATGACGAGCACCGCCGCGACGAGCTGCTGCTTAAAGGTGTCGTCGACTATGTGCTGAAAGAAAGCCAGCACTCCTACGAATACGCCTTCCGCCTGCTGCACCGGCTGGAGAGCAACAGCCGCGTGAAGATCCTGGTGGCCGAGGACTCCGAAGCCACCCGCCACTTCATCCGCCGCGTGCTGACGCCACACCTTTACCAGATCATCGATGCCTGCGACGGTGAAGAGGCGTTGCGCATCCTGCGCGAGCAACCGGACATCGACTTGCTGCTGGTCGACCACAGCATGCCCGGCATCAGCGGCTTCGAACTGGTCAAGCTGCTGCGGCAGAAGATGAAGCGCAACGAGCTGATCATTCTCGGCCTCTCGGCCGACGCCAAGGGCTCGCTCAGCGCCATGTTCATCAAGCATGGTGCCGACGACTTCCTGCGCAAGCCGTTCTGCCCCGAGGAACTGAACTGCCGGGTGATGTTCAGCCTGGAGCGCCGCGACATGCTGCGCGCATTGAAACAGGCTGCGCTGTTCGATGCGCTGACCGGCCTGTACAACCGCAGAGCCTTTTACGAACAGGGCCTGGAGCTGCTGCGCCAGACCAAGAAAGCCGGACGCGACATCAGCGTCGCGATGATCGACCTCGACCACTTCAAGCGCATCAACGACGAGCACGGCCATGCCAGCGGCGACGCCGCGCTGGTGCAGTTCGCCCGCGCCCTGCGCCAGGCCTTTCCAGACAGCCTGCTGGGACGCCTGGGCGGCGAGGAGTTTGCCCTGATCAGTACACTCGACGGCGCCGCGCTGAACCGCGAGCTGGAGACGCTGCGCCGACACTGCGCAGCGCTCAAGTACGCCAACGGCGCCCCGCCCCTGGGCTTCAGCGCCGGTATTTACCATGGCCCGGTGGATGAACTGGAGAACCTGCTGCACCAGGCCGACATCGGGCTGTACCAGGCCAAACGCAGTGGCCGCGGACGCACACTCGGCAGCCATCCAGACTCGAACACTTAAATACCCGGCCACCGTAATAAAACTGGCACACCTTCTGCTTAGTATCAGGTAACTCCAGTTTTGGGGGCCTTGGTACAGGCAGGCCGGGGAATCCCCTCTTTTACACCCGAGCCAAAAAGGCCGCCCCAACGGGCGGCCTTTTTGCTGTCTACCCCGTGAAAACGGGGCTTTCGCCTGCGTCGCCCTGATCCTGCAGGGCCGCACACAGCGCCAACAGCGAGAAATACCCGGGGTTGAGCACGAACTGTTGTGGTGCAAGGTGCACCGATCCTGTTCACCCGGACAAATTGCCCTTCACTCTGGCAATGCCACATCGACCTTCAGTTGCCAGTGCTCGCCAGCCGGCTGCAGATCCTCGCGCACCGGCAACGCCGCGCCGAGTCCGACCAGCAGGATCTGCACATCACGGCCCTGGGCTTCTACCCGCCAGGCCAGGCTGCGCCCACCACGCTGTACCCGCCCGGCCTGGGTAGCCAGGTTCAAGGCCACGTCTTCCAGGCGAATAATCACCGCGCCGCCCTGCTCGCTGCGCTGAAAGCGAACCGGTTGCGCCAGCTGCAGCCTGAGCGTCAGGCCATGCGCATCGAGCACAGGGTCAACGGCGAGTACGGCCGGATGGCTGATCACCTCAGGCATCGGCATGACCCCGCCCCAGGGAATCTGATCGCGTACCACCCGACCGATCATCAGGCCGATCAGCATGGCCAGCAGCATCACCGCCATGAACCAGACCGAGCCTCGACGCAGACGCTCAATGCGCTCGCGCCGGGCGAGGGCAGCACGCTGCGCGTCGCCGTCAACGTGGTCAGTCAGGTGGTCGGGCAAGCTCAAGGCCAAGCCTCCATCAAATTCCGTTTCGCAGCGCCTGGCCGGAGCTGCGGCAGTTTAGAATGTCGCGCCCGATCATGACCGAGCCCACGCCATGTTCCACGTTGTCCTGTTCCAGCCGGAAATCCCGCCGAATACCGGCAACATCATCCGCCTGTGCGCCAATACCGGCTGCCAGCTGCACCTGATCGAGCCACTGGGCTTCGAACTGGACGACAAGCGCCTGCGCCGCGCCGGCCTGGACTATCACGAATACGCTACCCTGCAGCGCCATGCCACGCTGGACGACTGCCTGCAAAGCGTCAAGCCTACGCGCCTGCTGGCCTTCACCACCAAGGCCACGCACAGCTATGCGCAGATGCACTACCAGGCCGGCGACATGCTGCTGTTCGGCCCGGAAAGCCGCGGCCTGCCAGTGGACGTGCGCGAGAGCGTGCCCGATGCACAGCGCCTGCGCATGCCGATGCGCCCCGAGAGCCGCAGCCTGAACCTGTCCAACGCCGTCGCGGTGGTGGTCTACGAAGCCTGGCGGCAGCTGGATTTCGTCGGCTCCTGAAACGAAAAAGCCGCCCGCAGGCGGCTTTTTCATGCACAACGATCAGGCCTGGGCGGGGGCCTGCTGACGCTGCAGCTCCTGGGCATACAGGGCGTCGAAGTTCACCGGCGACAGCATCAGCGCCGGGAAGGAGCCACGGGTCACCAGGCTGTCCAGCGCTTCGCGGGCGTAGGGGAACAGGATGTTCGGGCAGAAGGCGCCGAGGGTGTGGCTCATGGAAGCGGCGTCCAGGCCCTTGATCAGGAAGATACCGGCCTGCTGCACTTCGGCGATGAAGGCGACCTCCTCACCGGTCTTCACGGTCACCGACAGAGTCAGCACCACTTCGTGGAAGTCGCCTTCCAGCGACTTCTGCTTGGTGTTCAGATCCAGTGCCACGCTCGGTGCCCACTCCTGGCGGAAGATTTCCGGGCTCTTCGGCGCTTCGAAGGACAGATCCTTCACGTAGATGCGCTGCAGGGAGAATTGCGCGCCTTGTTCGGCCTGGGCGGCACCGTTGTTTGCTTGTTCGGTCATGGCGGATCTTCTTATTTACGGGTTTCTGAAAGGATTCAGGATTGCAGCAGGGCGTCGAGCTTGCCGGCACGCTGCAGGGCATAGAGGTCGTCGCAGCCACCGACATGGGTGGCACCAATCCAGATCTGCGGCACCGAAGTGCGCCCGGCCTTGCGCGTCATCTCGGCGCGCACGTCCGGCTGGCCGTCGACGCTGATCTCGCGAAAGGCCACACCCTTGCTGCTCAACAGCTGCTTGGCGCGGATGCAGTACGGGCACCAGGCGCTGGAATAGACGACCACCTCAGCCATGTCACTTGACCACGGGCAGGTTGTCGCCGCGCCAGGTGGCGATGCCGCCGCCAAGCTTGGCTGCGGTGTAGCCGGCTTTCTGCAGGTCGCGGGCGACGCCACCGGCATGCTGGCCCAGGGCATCGACCACGATGATGGTCTTGGCCTTGTGCTTCTCCAGCTCGGTCATGCGGCTGCTGAGTTTTTCGTAAGGGATGTTCAATGCATCGACGATATGGCCGGCAGCGAAGTCCTTGTTGCTGCGGACATCCAGCACCAGGCCCTGGTCGGCATTGACCAGCGCGGTCAGCTCGCGGCTGGACAGGCTTTTGCCCCCCTTGCGCAGCTCGGTGACGATCAGCAGCACCAGCAGCACGGCAAAAGTGCCGACCAATGCATAGTGGTTAGTGGCAAATTCAATCAGGTGGGCCAACATCGCGGGGTTCCAAAGCCTTAAAATGGCGGCCAGTATACACAGCCCCACAGGTCGGCCAAGCCCCGCCCGGCGGTGACGCCGCGGGCTTATGGCCGTAAAATGCGCGACCTTTTTTGATCACCACAGCGAGCGAGCCTGCATGAGCGCCACGCCCAAACCCCTGGTTCTGATCATCCTCGATGGCTTCGGCCACAGCGACAACCCCGAGTACAACGCCATCCACGCGGCCAACACGCCGGTCTACGACCGCCTGCGCGCCACCTTCCCGCACGGCCTGATCTCCGGTAGCGGCATGGATGTGGGCCTGCCGGACGGGCAGATGGGCAACTCGGAAGTCGGCCATATGAACCTCGGTGCCGGCCGCGTGGTGTACCAGGACTTCACCCGTGTGACCAAGGCCATCCGCGACGGCGAGTTCTTCGACAATGCCGAGATCACCCGGGCCGTGGACAAGGCAGTCGGTGCCGGCAAGGCCGTGCACATCCTCGGCCTGCTCTCCGACGGCGGCGTGCACAGCCACCAGGATCACCTGGTCGCCATGGCCGAACTGGCCGCCCAGCGCGGCGCCGAGAAGATCTACCTGCACGCCTTCCTCGATGGCCGCGATACCCCGCCGAAAAGCGCCCAGCCGTCCATCGAGCTGCTCGATGCCACCTTCGCCAAACTCGGCAAGGGCCGCATCGCCAGCCTCACCGGCCGCTACTTCGCCATGGACCGCGACAACCGCTGGGACCGTGTCGAGCAGGCCTACAACCTGATCGTCGACGGCCAGGGCGAGTTCAACGCCGCCAGCGCCGTCGCCGGCCTGGAAGCTGCCTACGCACGCGGCGAGAGCGACGAGTTCGTCAAGGCCACCACCATTGGCGAGCCGGTCAAGGTGGAAGACGGCGATGCCGTGGTGTTCATGAACTTCCGCGCCGACCGCGCCCGCGAGCTGAGCCGCGCCTTCGTCGAGGCCGATTTCAAGGAGTTCGCCCGCGCCCGCACGCCGCAACTGGCTGGCTTCGTCATGCTCACCCAGTACGCGGCGAGCATTCCGGCGCCCAGCGCGTTCAAGCCGGAAGCGCTGACCAACGTGCTCGGTGAGTACCTGGCCAACAACGGCAAGACCCAGCTGCGCATCGCCGAAACCGAGAAGTACGCGCACGTCACCTTCTTCTTCTCCGGCGGCCGCGAAGAGCCCTTCGCCGGCGAAGAGCGCATCCTGATTCCGTCGCCGAACGTCGCCACCTACGACCTCAAGCCGGAGATGAGCGCGCCGGAAGTCACCGACAGGATCGTCGACGCCATCGAAAACCAGCGCTATGACGTGATCATCGTCAACTACGCCAACGGCGACATGGTCGGTCATACCGGCGTGTTCGAAGCCGCCGTCGCCGCCGTGGAGACCCTGGACAGCTGCGTCGGCCGCATCGTCGAGGCCCTCGACAAGGTCGGCGGAGAGGCACTGATCACCGCCGACCACGGCAATGTCGAGCAGATGGAAGACGAATGCACCGGCCAGGCGCACACCGCGCACACCTGCGAGCCGGTGCCCTTCATCTATGTTGGCAAGCGCCCGGCGACCATTCGCCAGGGCGGCGTGCTGGCCGACGTGGCACCGACCCTGCTCACCCTGATGGGCATGCCGGTACCGGCGGAAATGACCGGCAAGACCATCGTCCAGCTGCAGTAAATCGGAGCAATCCGTGAAACGCTCGCCGGCCACCGCCTGCGGGCGTTTTTTTTGCCCAGCGCCACGGGCATACTAGGCCGTCCCTCCGCACCCGGTGCCACATCAGCATGCTCCGCGCCCTCGCCCTTGTACTGCTCGCCAGCCTGACCGTGCCGACCTTCGCCGACCAGAAGGCCGAGACCCAGAAGCAGCTCGACGCGGCTCGCGCCGACGTCGCCGAGCTGAAAAAAATGCTGGAGAAGCTGCAGCGCGAGAAATCCAGCGTGCAGAAAGAACTGCAGCGCAGCGAAACCGAGATGGGCCAGTTGCAGAAAGAGGTCAAAAGCCTCGAAGGCGAGCTGCAGAAAAGCGAGGAAGAGCTCAAGCGCCTCGATCAGGAGAAAAAAAAACTCCAGCAATCGCGCCTTGAGCAACAGCGACTGATCGCCATTCAGGCCCGCGCGGCCTACCAGAGCGGCCAGCAGGAACCGCTGCGCCTGCTGCTCAACCAGCAGCAGCCGGAACAGTTCTCACGCACCCTCACCTACTACGACTACCTGGGCAAAGCTCGCCTGGAACAGCTCGAAGCCTTCAACGAAACCCTGCGCCAGCTGGCCAATATCGAGGCCGAGATCGGCAGCCAGCAGGCTCAGCTGCAGGCACAGAAGAGCGAGCTGGAGCAGCGCCGGGAAAAGCTCGCCGCCGTGCGTAAAGAGCGCCAGCAAGCCCTGGCCAAGCTGAACAAGGAATACGGCGCCGGCGACCGCAAGCTCAAGGCCAAAGAGCAGGAACAGCTTGAACTGGCCCGTGTTCTCAAGACCATCGAGGAAACCCTCGCCCGCCAGGCACGCGAGGCCGAGGAAGCCCGCCGCCTGGCGGCCCTCGAAGCCCGGCAGCCACGCAGTCCGGGCAGCAAGCCGCTGCCCCTGGGGCCGAGCGTGTCCAGCGCGGGCGGTAACTTCGGCGGCCCCTTTGCCAAGGCCAAGGGCAAGCTGCCCTGGCCGGTCGATGGCCGCCTGGTCGCCCGCTTCGGCAGCCCCCGCGATGGCGATGCCCGCGCCAAATGGGATGGCGTGCTGATTGGTGCCCGCGCCGGCAGCCAGGTACATGCGGTACACGGCGGGCGCGTGGTGTTCGCGGACTGGTTGCGTGGCGCCGGGCTTCTGGTCATTCTCGACCACGGTAACGGTTATTTGAGCCTGTACGGCCATAATCAGAGTTTGCTCAAGGATGCCGGCGACATCGTCAAGGCCGGCGAGGCCATCGCCACGGTCGGCACCAGCGGTGGCCAGGACACCCCGGCGCTGTATTTCGCCATCCGCCAGCAGGGCCGCCCCAGCGACCCGGCGCAATGGTGCCGCGCGCAGGGATGACAGCCGGATAGCTGTCGGCGCTTGATCATTTTTGGGAGTTCACATGCAGCAATTCCGTCGCCTCACCCCCCTCGCCCTGGCCATCGGCCTGCTGTTCGGCGGCCCGGCCATGGCAGCCAACGAAGCGGTCGAAGCCCCGACTGTCAGCGGCAAGGCGCCGCTGCCATTGGACGAGCTGCGTACCTTCGCCGAGGTGATGGATCGCATCAAATCGGCCTATGTCGAGCCGGTCGACGACAAGACCCTGCTGGAGAACGCCATCAAGGGCATGCTCAGCAACCTCGACCCGCACTCTGCCTACCTGGAGCCGGAAGCCTTCGCCGAGCTGCAGGAAAGCACCAGTGGCGAGTTTGGCGGCCTGGGCATCGAAGTCGGCACCGAGGACGGTTTCGTCAAGGTGGTCTCGCCGATTGACGATACCCCCGCCTCCAAGGCCGGCATCCAGCCCGGCGATTTGATCGTCAAGATCGACGGCCAGCCGACCAAGGGCCTGTCGCTGATGGAAGCGGTGGACAAGATGCGCGGCAAGGCCGGCAGCAAGATCACCCTGACCCTGGTGCGCGAGGGCGGACGACCGTTCGACGTGGTGCTGACCCGCGCGGTGATCAAGGTCAAGAGCGTGAAGAGCCAGCTGCTCGACGAGGGCTACGGCCTGATTCGCATCAGCCAGTTCCAGGTCAACACCGGCGAGGAAGTCGGCAAGGCGCTGACCAAACTGCGCAAGGACAACGGCAAGAAACTCAGCGGCCTGGTGCTGGACCTGCGCAACAACCCCGGCGGCGTCTTGCAGGCCGCGGTGGAAGTGGCCGACCACTTCCTCAAGAAGGGCCTGATCGTCTACACCGAGGGCCGCATCGCCAACTCCGAGCTGCGCTTCAACGCCGATCCAGCCGACGCCAGCGAAGGCGTGCCGCTGGTGGTGCTGATCAACGGCGGTAGCGCCTCGGCCTCCGAGATCGTTGCCGGCGCCCTGCAGGATCACAAGCGCGGCGTGCTGATGGGCACTGACAGCTTCGGCAAGGGCTCGGTGCAGACCGTGCTGCCGCTGAACAACGACCGCGCCCTGAAGCTGACCACCGCCCTGTACTTCACGCCCAACGGCCGCTCGATCCAGGCCCAGGGCATTGCCCCGGACATCGAGGTCAACCGTGCCAAGGTGACCCGCGAGCAGGGCGACGAGACGGTCAAGGAAGCTGACCTGGCCGGTCACCTGGGCAATGGCAATGGCGGCGCGGACAAGCCCAGCGGCAGCAAGAAAAAGCAGGAACCACGCCCGCAGGATGACGACTACCAGTTGAGCCAGGCGCTCAACCTGCTCAAGGGACTGAACGTCACCCGCAGCAACTGACTTTCCGCCACACGAAAAAAGCCCGGGCATGCC
>NZ_JBICIT010000016.1:0-176263 GCF_043102245.1 Pseudomonas sp. zbq_18
GCTTGCGCGGGGCGGTGAAGCAATCGCGGCTGAAGCCGCTCCCGCAGATGCTCGGAGTATTCCTCCCTTAGAGCGCCTCGCTCCATAGGCTGACATTCAGGCTGTGGCTGGCACCTGCGGCCAGTTCGATGCAGTCGTCCCAGACGTTGGCGGTTTCGATGCACAGCATGCGCTGCCAGGCGTCATCGGCGAACTGCGACAGACGCTGGGCCTTGTCGATCCAGGGGTTCCACACCACAGCCGAGTGCGAACCGCTGGTTTCAATGAGGATGCGGCGCTTCCAGCCGTTGTCGACCAGGGCCAGGCGCGGCGGTACGTCCAGATAGATGCGATCGGTTTCGCCGGCAAACTGCACGGCACCTCTTTGGCGGCATTCCCGCCAGTCGTCCAGGGTCTCGATGTAGCGGCAGCCGTCCAGGCCCAGCACGCTGGCCTGGCGGATATCGCTGACGGCAAAGTAGCTGTGCAGGGCCTGGCTCAGGTGCAGAGGCTGCTTGCCCAGGTTGCGGCTGGTCAGGCTCAGGTGCAGGCGCTGGTCGAGGCGAATGTCCAGGCGCAGCTCGGCGTCATACGGCCAGTGCGGCAGCGGTTGCTGGCGGCTGTCGTAGAGAAATTGCAGGGTTACCGACTCGCCCTGCTGCTCGACACCTAGCAACTGCCAGTCCAGCCCGCGCACGCCGCCATGGGCCGGCGCGCTGGAGGGGGCGGCATGCTGGTGTTGCAACGCTTGCGGGTTGCGCTGCAGGTCGCCGAACCAGGGCCAGCATACCGGGATACCGCCCCTTACAGACTGGCCACGGTTATAGCCGGCCTGCTCGCTGCACCAGATGATCGGAGGTTGTTCGCCGTGCTGGTAATGCAGGATCTGCGCGCCTTGCTGGGCCACCAGCAGCTCGCTATCGCCCAGGTGCACACGCCAGCAGGTCAGTTGGTCCAGGTCGAGGCGTTCGATTTGCGCTTGGCTCATGGGCTTTCTCCGTGTCGTGCAGTCATTTGACCGCAGCGCGGGGCAAAGGCCAAGCGCCATGAAAAACGCCGACACGGAGTCGGCGCTGTCTGTTTCGGTGCTGTTTAGCTGCGCCGAGGCGGAACCGGGCGGGTGCGGCCGCTGCCGTCGATGGCGACGAAGACGAAGACCGCCTCGGTGACCTTGCGCCACTCGCTGGACAGCGGGTCGTCGCTCCACACCTCGACCAGCATCTGGATCGAGCTGCGACCGATTTCCAGGGCCTGGGTATAGAAGGACAGCTGCGCGCCGACGGCTACGGGTACCAGGAAAGCCATGCGGTCGATGGCCACGGTAGCGACGCGGCCGCCGGCCACCTTGCTGGCCATCGCCGTACCGGCCAGATCCATCTGCGACACCAGCCAGCCGCCATAAATGTCGCCGAAACCATTGGTCTCGCGCGGTAGGGCGGTGATCTGCAGGGCAAGGTCGCCCTGCGGGATGGGATCATCCTGTTCGAGTTCGATCATGGCTGGTACGGCCCCCGATTCTTATGTTTGGTTGCGGCGCATGGCGCGCAGTATATAGGGCGGCGCAGCGCAGCACGACCGCCCGGTCTGGCTTTTGCGCGGCTATTTCGCGCCTTCATCGAACTGTAACAATCCGTTCATAGAGTGTTCATGCGGCCTGTCGATACTTGGGCCCGTTCCATCCAACCCCTTCCTGCTAGGAGCAAGGCATGAAACTCAAGCGTTTGATGGCGGCCCTGACCTTCGCCGCCGCTGGCGTAAGCGCTGCCAGCGCTGTTGCCGCTATCGACCCGGCTCTGCCGACCTATGAAAAGACTTCCGGTGTATCGGGCAACCTGTCCAGCGTCGGCTCCGATTCCCTGGCCAACCTGATGACCCTGTGGGCCGAGGAATACAAGAAGCAGTACCCGAACGTGAACATCCAGATTCAGGCTGCCGGCTCCTCCACTGCGCCGCCCGCGCTGACCGAAGGCACTGCCAACCTCGGCCCGATGTCGCGTGCCATGAAGGACAACGAGCTGCAGGCCTTCGAAGAGAAGTTCGGCTATAAGCCGATCGCTGTGCCGGTGGCCATCGACGCCCTGGCCGTGTTCGTGCACAAGGACAACCCGATCAAGTCTCTGGACATTGCCCAGGTCGACGCGATTTTCTCCAGCACCCGCCTGTGCGGTGGCGCCAAGGACATCACCACCTGGGGCGACCTGGGTCTGACCGGCGAGTGGGCGGCCAAGCCGATCCAGTTGTTCGGTCGTAACTCGGTGTCCGGCACCTATGGCTACTTCAAGGAAGAAGCGCTGTGTAAGGGCGACTTCAAGGCCAACGTCAACGAGCAGCCGGGTTCGGCCTCCGTGGTGCAGTCGATCTCCAGCACCCTGAACGCCATCGGTTACTCGGGCATCGGCTACAAGACCTCCAGCGTCCGTACCGTACCGCTGTCGAAGAAAGGCGGCGAGGCCTTCGAGGCTTCCGAAGCCAATGCCCTGGCCGGCAAGTTCCCGCTGGCACGCTTCTTCTACGTCTACGTGAACAAGGCCCCGAACAAGGCGCTGTCGCCGCTGGAGGCCGAGTTCCTCAAGCTCGTGCTGTCCAAGCAGGGCCAGGAAGTGGTGGTCAAGGATGGTTACATCCCGCTGCCGTCCAAAGTGGTTGAGAAGGCCATGAAGGAACTGGGCCTGTAACAGGTCAGCCAGCGGGCCGGCCCTCGTGCCGGCCCGTTGTTCGATGCGCCCGCTACTCTCCTGGAGTCGCGGGCGTTGTCACGTCACCGGGCTGTAATCTTTCTGTCACACAAGCCGGATAGATTGACGTACCTCACATTGAGCGGGCTGTGTCCGCAGCGCCCGAGAACTCCTTATGAACGACCTGGCCCATAACAGCATGAGCGCTTCCGCGAACAACCACCGGATCGACTTCGATACCCCAGCCTTGCAGCGCAAGCGCCGCATTCGCGCCCTCAAGGACAAGATGGCGCGCTGGTACGTGTCCATCGGCGGCCTGGCCGTGCTGGGCGCGATCACCCTGATTTTCTTCTACCTGGCCTACGTGGTACTGCCGATGTTCGCCGGCGCCGAGCTGGAGTCGCGTGACGCGCAGCAGCCCGCCTGGTTGGCGCAACAGGAGCCGGCCCTGCTGATGGCCGTAGAAGAGCAGAACAAGGTGGCCATGCGCCTGGACGCCGCTGGCCGCGTGCAGTTCTTTACGCTGAAGGACAGCGCCGAGCTGAACAGCATTACCCTGCCACTGCCGCAGGGCAGCCGGATCGTCTCGGTGGCGCAGGATCAGCCAGGCAGCCGCCGCGTGGTGCTCGGCCTGTCCAACGGCCAGGTACTGGTGTTCGAGCACGCCTACAAGGTCAGTTACCCGAACAACGTCAAGACCATCACCCCGACCCTGGACTTCCCCTTCGGCGAGGCAGCCATTGCGCTCGACCCCCAGGGGCGTGCTCTTGAGCACGTGGCGATCAGCCAGAACGGTGACAGCCTGATGCTCAGCGCCTCGGTTGGCGCCGAGCTGCAGTTGCTGACCATCAGTCGTGAAGAGAACCTGATGACCGGCGAGGTGAGCCTGAGCGAAGAGCGCATCGCCCTGCCGCAGATCGCCGAGCCGATCAAGTCGATGATCATCGACCCGCGACAGCAGTGGTTGTTCGTGATCAACGGCAAGGCCACTGCCGATGTCTTCGACCTGCGCAACAAGAGCCTCAACGGGCGCTACAAGCTGCTTACTGGCGAGGCCGAGGTGAGCAACGTCACGCCGCTGCTGGGTGGCATCTCGCTGATGGTCGGCGACAGCCAGGGTGGCATCAGTCAGTGGTTCATGGTGCGTGACGCTGACGGCAAGGCCGCGTTGACCCGCATCCGCAGCTTCCAGCTGGGCGATGCGGCGATCACCCAGATTCTTCCGGAAGAGCGCCGCAAGGGCTTCCTGGCGCTGGATGCCGAAGGCCGCCTGGGTATCTTCCATAGCACCGCGCACCGCACCCTGCTGATCGAGCCGGTCGCCGAGGGCGCCGCCATTGCCGCCCTGTCGCCGCGCGCCAACCGCGTGCTGGTGGAGAGCGGCGGCCAGCTGCAGCGCTTCTACATCGACAACCCGCACCCGGAGATCTCCTGGAGCGCGCTGTGGGGCAAGGTCTGGTACGAGAGCTATGACGAGCCCAAGCAGGTCTGGCAGTCGACCTCGGCCAACAGCGACTTCGAACCCAAGATGAGCCTGGCGCCGCTGACTTTCGGCACCCTCAAGGCGGCCTTCTACGCCATGCTGCTGGCCGCCCCGCTGGCCATCTGCGCGGCTATCTACACCGCCTACTTCATGGCCCCGGCCATGCGCCGCAAGGTCAAGCCGGTGATCGAGCTGATGGAGGCGCTGCCGACCGTGATCCTCGGCTTCTTCGCCGGCCTGTTCCTGGCGCCCTATGTCGAGGGTCACCTGCCGGGCATCTTCAGTCTGCTGCTGCTCACCCCGGTCGGCGTGCTGCTGGCTGCCTATGCCTGGAGTCGCCTGCCGGAGCGTATCCGTCTGGTGATCCCGGATGGCTGGGAAGCGGCCCTGCTGATCCCGGTGATCCTGCTGATCGGTGCCGGCGCCCTGGGCATGAGCGGTCACCTGGAGAACTGGTTCTTCGGCGGCGACATGCGTCTGTGGATCAGCAATGACCTGGGCATCACCTTCGACCAGCGCAACGCCCTGGTGGTCGGCCTGGCCATGGGCTTCGCGGTGATCCCGAACATCTACTCGATCGCCGAAGACGCCGTGTTCAGCGTGCCGAAGAGCCTGACTTTCGGCTCCCTGGCCCTGGGCGCCACGCCCTGGCAGACCCTGACCCGCGTGGTGATCCTCACCGCCAGTCCGGGCATCTTCTCGGCGCTGATGATCGGCATGGGTCGTGCGGTGGGTGAAACCATGATCGTGCTGATGGCCACCGGCAACACGCCGATCATGGACATGAACATCTTCCAGGGCCTGCGTACCCTGGCCGCCAACGTGGCGGTGGAGATGCCGGAATCCGAAGTGGGCAGTACCCACTACCGCGTGCTGTTCCTCTCCGCGCTGGTGCTGCTGACCTTCACCTTCGTGATGAACACCCTGGCGGAGCTGATCCGTACCCGCCTGCGCAAGAAATATGCGTCGCTCTGAGAACTGGGGAAGGTAGACGTCCGTGAAAAGCAAAGAGCAAAACCTCAAGTCCTGGTTCAAGAGCGGTTCGCCCTGGGTCTGGATGACTGCCAGCGGCGTGTCCATCGCCGTGATCATGACCATCGGCCTGCTGTCGGTGATCGCTGTGCGTGGCCTCGGCCACTTCTGGCCGGCCGACGTGGTGCAAGCCAGCTATCAGGTGCCGGGCGAGGCCCCGCGCCTGCTCGCCGGCGAGCAGGTGCAGGTCGAGGAAGTGCCGCGCGCGCGCCTGGCCGCCGCTGGTCTGCCGGTGGACGTCAACGGCGGCGAGTTCATGACCCGTGAACTGCTCAAGGTCGGTAACCGCGAAGTCTACGGCGCCGATTTCAGCTGGATCGTAGCCGAGTGGCTGAGCGATCTGCAGACGCCGGAGAACCTGCTGGTGATGGAACGCCGTGAGTGGGGCAATTTCTATGGCTACCTGGTCAGCGTCAAGGAGTCCGGTCAGGTGGTGGCCGAGGGTGACGCTGCCTGGCCCGAGCTGCAGGCACGCATCGAGCGTGTCGGCGAGCTGCATCAGCAGCTGGTTCGGCTGGAGAAGAAGGACATCGGCCGCATCAACGCCGGGCTGGAGCGTATCCGCCTGGAGAGCCGCGGGCTGGAGCTCAAGGGCCAGCTGGACGCCGCTGCCCAGGCCGACCTGGATGCCCAGCGTGCCGAGTGGGATGCCCAGTACAAGGTGCTGGAGGCCGAGCTGATCGAGCTCAATGGCCAGTTCAACCGCGACAGCGTGGTGGTGCGCACGGCCGACGGTCGTGAGCAGGAGATCAGCCTGGGCAAGGTGGTGCGTGCCTACCAGCCGAACGCCATGGGCACCCTGGAAAAGCTCGGCTTCTATTTCGCCAAGATCTGGGAATTCCTCAGCGATGACCCGCGCGAAGCCAACACCGAGGGCGGCATCTTCCCGGCCATCTTCGGCACCGTGATGATGACCCTGATCATGGCCGTGATCGTCACCCCGTTCGGTGTGCTGGCGGCCATCTACCTGCGCGAGTACGCCAGCCAGGGCACCCTGACCCGGATCATCCGCATCGCCGTGAACAACCTGGCCGGCGTGCCGGCCATCGTCTACGGCGTGTTCGGCCTGGGCTTCTTCGTCTACGTGCTGGGCGGCTCGCTGGACCGGCTGTTCTTCCCCGAGTCCGCGCCGGCGCCGACCTTCGGTACTCCGGGCCTGCTGTGGGCCTCGCTGACCCTGGCGATTCTCGCCGTGCCGGTGGTCATCGTCGCCACCGAAGAAGGCCTGGCGCGCATCCCGCGAGCCCTGCGCGAAGGCTCCCTGGCCCTCGGCGCGACCAAGGCCGAGACCCTGTGGAAAGTGGTATTGCCGATGGCCAGCCCGGCCATGATGACCGGCCTGATCCTCGCCGTGGCGCGCGCCGCCGGTGAAGTGGCGCCACTGATGCTGGTCGGCGTGGTCAAGCTCGCACCGAGCCTGCCGGTAGACGGCAACTACCCCTACCTGCACCTGGACCAGAAGATCATGCACCTGGGCTTCCACATCTACGACGTCGGCTTCCAGAGCCCCAACGTCGAGGCCGCCCGTCCGCTGGTGTACGCCACCGCGCTGCTGCTGGTGCTGGTGATCGCCCTGCTCAACCTGAGCGCGGTGTTCATCCGCAACCACCTGCGCGAGAAGTACAAGGCACTGGATCATTGATTAACGGTGTCGCCGCGGCGGCACGAACGAATTGTTAGCGTAGGGAGCCTCCCATGCAGCACGAAGTACACACCCACGGTATCGACATGGCCGCCCTCGGCCGCCAGAAGCAGGGCCTCAACCTGGCCGAAGAGACGGTCGCCCTCGAGGTGCCCAAGCTCAACCTGTATTACGGCGAGAAGCAGGCGCTGTTCGATGTCAGCCTGAACATCCCCAAACAGCGCGTGACCGCCTTCATCGGCCCGTCCGGCTGCGGTAAGTCGACCCTGCTGCGCACTTTCAACCGCATGAACGACCTGGTCGACGGCTGCCGCGTGGACGGCCAGATCCTCCTCGACGGCCAGGACATCTACAAGAAGGGCGTGGATGTCGCCGAACTGCGCCGCCGCGTCGGCATGGTGTTCCAGAAGCCCAACCCCTTCCCCAAGAGCATCTACGAGAACGTGGTGTACGGCCTGCGCATCCAGGGCGTGAACCAGAAGCGCGTGCTCGACGAGACCGTCGAGTGGGCGCTGAAGAGCGCGGCGCTGTGGGATGAAGTGAAAGACCGTCTGCACGAGTCGGCCCTGGGTCTGTCCGGTGGCCAGCAGCAGCGTCTGGTGATCGCCCGGACCGTGGCGGTGCAGCCGGAAGTGTTGCTGCTCGACGAACCCTGCTCGGCCCTCGACCCGATCTCCACGCTCAAGGTCGAGGAACTGATCTACGAGCTCAAGAGCAAGTACACCATCGTCATCGTCACCCACAACATGCAGCAGGCGGCGCGGGTGTCCGACTACACGGCGTTCATGTACATGGGCAAGCTGATCGAGTTCGGCGACACCGATACCCTGTTCACCAACCCGGCCAAGAAACAGACCGAAGACTACATCACCGGCCGCTACGGCTAACCCCTGGCTATGCGAAACCGCGCCGGGCGTTGTCGGCGCCGCTTGCCGTACGAGTTGTACAGTGACCCGCAGGGATGCGGGAAATGCCTGAAGCGACGGGATCGCGGAAGGCGCTGGCGGCGCCTCCTAGCCCGGCACAATTTCGCAAAGGCCAGGCCGGGTACACATTTAAGAACCACATTCGATTCGCAAGGGCTCGACCATGATCAACAAAGACAGCCTCACCCATCACATCTCCCAGCAGTTCAACGCCGAGCTGGAGGAGGTGCGCAGCCACCTGCTGGCCATGGGCGGCCTGGTCGAGAAGCAGGTCAACGACGCGGTCACCGCGCTGATCGAGGCCGACTCCGGCCTGGCCCAGCAGGTGCGCGAGATCGATGACCAGATCAACCAGATGGAAACCAACATCGACGAGGAGTGCGTGCGCATCCTCGCCCGTCGCCAGCCGGCCGCCTCCGACCTGCGCCTGATCATCAGCATCTCCAAGTCGGTGATCGACCTCGAGCGCATCGGTGACGAGGCGTCGAAGATCGCCAAGCGCGCCATCGAGCTGTGCGAAACCGGCGAAGCGCCGCGCGGCTATGTCGAGGTGCGCCACATCGGAGATCAGGTGCGCAAGATGGTGCAGCAGTCGCTCGACGCCTTTGCCCGCTTCGATGCCGACCTGGCCTTGTCCGTGGCCCAGTACGACAAGACCGTCGACCGCGAGTACAAGACCGCCCTGCGCGAGCTGGTCACCTACATGATGGAAGATCCGCGCGCCATCAGCCGCGTGCTCTCGATCATCTGGGTGCTGCGCTCGCTGGAGCGTATTGGCGACCATGCACGCAACATTGCCGAGCTGGTGATCTACCTGGTACGCGGCACCGACGTGCGCCACATGGGCCTGGCGCGCATGCAGGAAGAGGTGCAGGGCAAGGCTGACTAAGCTTGCCCATCGCCGCGCTGCATGCTGTTGGCCTTGGGCCATCACCCCGGACTATGCTTGTCGGCATTGTTGCCGGGAGTGGTCGATGAGCAAAGTCAGTGTGCTGGTGGTGGATGACGCCACCTTTATCCGTGATCTGGTGAAGAAGGGTCTGCGCGACAACTTCCCCGGCATCCAGATCGAGGAAGCGGTGAATGGGCGCAAGGCTCAGCAATTGCTGGGCCGGCAGGCAGTCGACCTGATCCTCTGTGACTGGGAAATGCCGGAAATGTCCGGCCTCGAACTGCTCACCTGGTGCCGTGGCGAAGAGGCACACAAGATCACGCCCTTCATCATGGTGACCAGCCGTGGTGACAAGGAGAACGTGGTGCAGGCCATCCAGGCCGGCGTCTCCGACTATATCGGCAAGCCCTTTTCCAACGAGCAGCTGGTCACCAAGGTGAAGAAGGCGCTGCACCGTGCCGGCAAGCTGCAGGCCCTGGCGGCCAGTGCGCCGCCGAAGATGCTCAGCACTGGTGCCTTCGCCAATGATTCCCTGGCCGCACTGACCGGCGGCAATGCCGAAGTGGTCAAGCCCGCAGCCAAGGCGGCGGCGCAGCCCAAGGCCGAGGCCCCGGCCAAACCCTCCAAGCCGTCCGGCCCGCCTGCCGGACGCGGCCAGGGTCAGCTGCGTTTGCCGAATGGCAGCATGTCCTGCGTGATCAAGGCGCTGAGCCTCAAGGAGGCGCTGCTGGTGGTCAAGCGGGGGGATTTGCTGCCGCAGGTGCTGGAGAGTGCAGTCCTCGACCTCGAGCAGGGCGAGGCCGCCGAAACGGCGCGCCTCAATGGCTACCTGCACGCGGTGGCGGCGCTGGAGCCCAAGCCGGACAGCGAGTGGCTGCAGCTGACCTTCAAGTTTGTCGACAAGGACCCGCAGAAGCTCGACTACCTGTCACGGCTGATTGCCCGTGGCACGGCGCAGAGACATTTCGTCCCGGGTGCCTAGTCCGGCTCCGGAGCCTGCTGGCAGGGTGTTTCGTTCCTTGTGCAACAAAAAAGGGAAGCCTCTGGCTTCCCTTTTGACTGTTGCGTGCGAGGCTCAGCGCCAGAACGGCTTGCTGATCTCTTCGGCGCGTTCGTTCAGGCTGATGCCGGCATCGGCCAGCAGGCGCTCGTCGAGACGGGCCAGCTCGCGGCGGCTGCTCACGCGGCGCTGCCACAGCAGCAGAGTAGCCAGGGCGCGCAGCGGCAGCAGGCCGGTGGCGTCGGAGGTGTGTTGCTTGAACATCGAGGCGGAACCGAGGGTACGTTCCATGGTGGTGCTTCCTTCCGCTTGTGGCGGGCTAGAGAGTGTTCTACTGGAAGGCTATTTTCCTGACTGCATGGTCGATTTTGTAGGCACAGCTGGGCTAAATTGTCGGGCTGTTTATTAGCCAGCTTCCTAACTGTTCTGCTTCTATGGCGGCAACTGTACTGGTCATCCGTGGAAAATCATGCAATTGAGGAAAGAGCGTGATTTTTAACTGGGCAAGGTCGAGAAAATAGCGACTTGCCACCGGTACAGATGCGAAGCTGATCCAGCAAGAACTGCATCTGTTATTGCTGTAAACGGGCCCACGAAGCCTGTCTGCAGCCTCTAGAGTTTCGGTAAGCCCACGAGGACACCTCTATGACCGACCAGAGTCAGCAATTTGCCAGCGACAACTATTCCGGTATCTGCCCGGAGGCCTGGGCCGCCATGGCCGAGGCCAATCTCGGCCACCAGCGTGCCTACGGCGACGATCAGTGGACGGCACGTGCCGCCGACCAGTTTCGCCAGTTGTTCGAGACCGATTGCGAGGTGTTCTTCGCCTTCAACGGCACGGCCGCCAACTCCCTGGCGCTGGCCTCGCTGTGCCAGAGCTACCACAGTGTGATCTGCTCGGAAACGGCGCACGTCGAGACCGACGAGTGCGGCGCGCCGGAGTTCTTTTCCAACGGCTCCAAGCTGCTGACCGCGCGCACCGAGCAGGGCAAGCTGACCCCAGCCTCGATCCGCGAGGTCGCCCTCAAGCGGCAGGACATCCACTACCCCAAGCCGCGCGTGGTGACCCTGACCCAGGCCACCGAGGTCGGCACCGTCTACACCCCGGACGAAGTCCGGGCGATCAGCCAGGTGTGCGAAGAACTGAACCTCAACCTGCACATGGACGGCGCGCGCTTCTCCAACGCCTGCGCATCCCTGGGTTGCAGCCCGGCCGAACTGACCTGGAAGGCCGGCGTCGACGTGCTGTGCTTCGGCGGCACCAAGAACGGCATGGCCGTGGGCGAGGCCATCCTGTTCTTCAACAAGGCCCTGGCCGAGGACTTCGACTACCGCTGCAAGCAGGCCGGCCAGCTGGCCTCGAAAATGCGTTACCTGTCGGCGCCCTGGGTCGGCCTGCTGCAGGACGACGCTTGGCTGCGCTACGCCGGCCACGCCAATCGCTGTGCGCGCCTGCTGGCCGAACTGGTGGCGGATGTGCCAGGCGTGAGTCTGATGTTCCCGGTGCAGGCCAACGGGGTGTTCCTGCAGCTGTCCGAGCCCGCCTTGCAGCGCTTGCGCGACTGGGGCTGGCGCTTCTACACCTTCATCGGCGCCGGCGGCGCACGCTTCATGTGCAGCTGGGATACCGAGGAAGCGCGGGTACGCGAGTTGGCGGCAGATATCCGCAAGGCCATGGGCGCAGCCTAGTTCGCCACTCCAGCCGGGCAGTTACCCCCAGCCTGGGTGGATCACCTTGTGGATAAGCTGTAGGTCAAGTGTGCTACGCCAGGCTTGGCGCGCTCTGCCGGTGGTTGGGTGATTTCTGGGCAGCCGTTTCATGCTGGCACGCCAGTTAATCACAGAGAGTGTGCAAGCTTATGTGCGCAGGCTGTGGATAGCTGTTCGCTCGCCAGTGCTGCCGTGGGCTCTCGGCTTGCGAGTGTTTTTTGTGCAGCCGCCTGTGCGCATTGCGGGCTGTGTGGCGGCTGAGTGCCGGCCATTTGCGCCACCCGCCGGCGATGGCGGATGGGCACAAGGGTGCGCCGAGCCGGCATCCTGCCGGCCCGGACACGTCCGGCTCAGGTGCCGGTCTTGATCTTGCTCCAGGCGCGCGTGCGCACGCGCTCGATCTTCTGCGGCAGCGGCTTGAGCACGTAGAGGTTCTTCTGCGCTTCGGCCGAGGGTGACAGGTCGGCGTCGTCGCGGATCGCGGCGCTGACCAGGGCCATGCCGTCCTTGTTCGGGTTGGGGTAGCCGAGGAAGTCGCTGATCGGCGCCACCACTTTCGGGTCGAGCAGGTTGTTGAGGAAGGCGTGGGCCTCGTCGACGTTCTTGGCATCGGCCGGGATGGCGAAGGAGTCGTACCACAGCGGTGCGCCTTCCTTCGGCAGCTTCCACTGCACCACCACGCCGTTGCCCGCTTCCTTGGCGCGGTTGGCGAACTGGAAGAAGCTGCCGGAGTAGCCGACGGCCACGCAGATGTCGCCGTTGGCGATGTCGGTCATGTACTTGGCCGAGTGGAAGTAGGCCATGTACGGACGGATCTTCAGCAACAGCTCGGTGGCCTTGTCGTAGTCGGCCGAGTTGGTGCTGTTCGGGTCGAGGCCGAGGTAGTCGAGGGCGATCGGCAGGATTTCCGCCGGCGAGTCGAGCATGGCCACGCCGCAGCTCTTCAGCTTCTCCATGTTTTCCGGCTTGAATACCAGGTCCCAGCTGTTCACCGGCGCGTCGTCGCCGAGGGCAGCCTTGACCTTGTCCGGGTTGTAGCCGATCAGCACGGTGCCATACATGTAGGGCACGGCGTGTTCGTTGCCGGGGTCGTTGGCGCTCATCAGCTGCAGCAGGTTGGCGTCCAGGTGCTGCCAGTTGGGCAGCTTGGACTTGTCCAGCTTCTGGTACACGCCGGCCTTGAGCTGGTTTTCCAGAAAGGTGTTGGTCGGCACCACCAGGTCGTAGCCGGAGTTGCCGGCCAGCAGCTTGGCCTCCAGGGCCTCGTTGGACTCATAGGTGTCCCAGGTCAGCTTGATGCCGGTTTTCTCGGCGAAGGCCTTGGGCACTTCGGGCAGCATGTAGTCGGCCCAGTTGTACACGTGCAGCTCGGCGGCACTGGCCTGCAGTGCGCCGGCACAGAGTGTGGCGCCGAGCAGCAGCGGGATGGCTTTTTTCATCGTGGATTGCTCCCCTGGTTGAAAAACGGGCTCAGGCGCCCTGGAAACCTTCGAGTACGTTGACGGCGTTGATGCCGATCTCTTCCACCGCGTAGCCGCCTTCCATGACGAACAGGGTCGGCGTGCCCAGCGCGGCGATGCGTGCGCCCATGCGCAGGTAATCCGGGCTGTCGAGCTTGAACTGCGAGATCGGGTCTTCCTTGAAGGTATCGACGCCCAGCGACACCAGCACCACGTCCGGCGCATAGGCGGCGATGCGCTGGCAGGCGCTGTCCAGCGCCTGGCTGTACAGCGACCAGTCGCTGCCGGCAGCGAGCGGCAGGTTGTAGTTGAAGCCACGCCCGGCGCCTTCGCCCGCTTCGTCGGCATAGCCGAGGAAGAACGGGAATTCGGCGCGTGGGTCGCCGTGGATCGAGGTCACCAGCACGTCGTTGCGGGCGTAGAAGATCGACTGGGTGCCGTTGCCGTGGTGGTAGTCGACATCGAGGATGGCCACGCGACGGGCGCCCTGGTCGAGACAGGCCTGGGCGGCGATGGCGACGTTGTTCAGGTAGCAGTAGCCGCCCATCAGGTCGGCGGCGGCATGGTGGCCCGGTGGGCGGCACAGGGCGAAGGCGCCGTGGGCGCCGTCGGCGATGGCCTGCTGGCCGGTCAGGGCAACCTGCGCCGAGCTGTAGATGGCCTGCCAGGTGCCGGCGGTGATCGGCGCACCGCCGTCGAAACTGTAGTAGCCCAGCTGGCCGTGCAGGTGGTCGGGGCGCACGGCGCGCAGGCCGCGGGTCGGGAAGATGTAGGGCATCAGGTCGCCATCGACACCTTCCAGGGCCCAGCGCGCCCAGGCGCCTTCGAGGAATTCCAGGTAGTCCAGCGCATGCACCCGTTCGATTGGCGCGCGGCCGAAATCATGCGGCTCGCGCACCTCGCCGAGGGCGCGCTCGCGCACCCGGGCCAGCACGTAGTCGGCGCGTGCCGGCATTTCGAAGCAGGGCTTGAGTTCACCGTCGATCAGTTCGCAGCGGCCGTGGTGCAGGCGGTGATCGTCGCTGTAGATGGTCAGCATCTTGTTGTTCTCCACAGGGCATCTGCCGTCATTCTTGGCGGCTGGCGGCGGCTGGGGAACGGCAAGAGTGGCCACAAGGGGATAGATGTGGCCACTTTTTGCCTGGCCTCAGGCGCGAAAGCGGCTGGGAGGTTGTCCGCTCCAGCGCTGGAAAGCATGGCGGAAACTGGCGGTTTCGCTATAGCCCATGGCCTCGGCGATACGGTAGATGGGCAGCTCGCCCTGTTCCAGCAGGTGCCGCGCACGCGCATAGCGCAGCTCGTCGAGCAGGCTCTGGTAGCTGCTGCCGGCATCGTGCAAGTGGCGGCGCAGGCTGCGTGAGGAGCAGTGCAGTTGGCTGGCCAGGCCGTCCAGGCCGGGCGGCGTTTCGAGCTGGGCGGCCAGGAGCTGCCGGCAGCGCATCACCAGCGACTGACGGCTGGTGAACTCCTGGTTGAGCTGCCGGCAGCGGGCGAGCATGTCGCAATGGGTGACCGGGTCGGCCAGCGGCAGGCGCTGTTCCAGCCATTCAGCGGCGAAGGCGAAGGCGTTGCGCGGTGCCTCGAACTGCCGGGGGCAGGGGAAACTGTGCCGGTACTGAGCCTCGTATGCCGGCGCGGCATGGGTGAACTGTGCACCGATCAAGGGCAAAGAGCGCCCCAGCAGGTCGTCGCAGATCAGCTTCATCGAGGCCAGGCAGAACTCGGTGTTGAAGGTTTCCAGCTCGGCCTGGTCGCGGTAGCCGGCGGCCTGCAGCCAGACCCGCTCGCCTTCGCGTACCAGGCTCAGCTCGAAGTAGGTGCCGAGCAGGGCGGGAAACTCCAGGGCGCGCTGCAAGGCGTCACCCAAGGTAGCGCTGGAGATCAGGGTGTAACCCAGCGCGCCGTAGGACGACACATGCATGCGTCGGCCCAGCTCCAGGCCGAGGCTCTGGCAGTGCTCGCGGGCATTGGCGCAGACGCGCATCTCCTGGTTGGTGCTGATGCGGAAATCCGGGTGCTGCAGGTCGGCGAGGCGAATGCCGCTGCCCTCCAGCAGGCTTTCGGCGCTGAGCCCGGGGCGCTCGGCGAGCAATTGCAGGATCAGCGAGACGGTATGCAGGGTGGTGAGTTGCGAATGCAGCATGGCGATACAACGGGCCGATGGAGCCTTTGCTGCAGCAAGAACTATGCCCCTGTATCGGTAGGTGATGGCAGGCACGCGGCTGGCGTCTAGTGCTGAACGCCGAAGCGGGTTCGGCGCGTTGTGGAGTTTGTGCATGCAAGCGCTGTTGCAGGAAATCATCGAGCAGGTCCGCCCGCTGCTCGGTCAGGGCAAGGTCGCCGATTACATCCCCGCGCTGGCCGAAGTGCCGGCCGATCAGCTGGGCATCGCCGTGTTCGGTGTGGACGGCAGCCTGCATACGGCGGGCGATGCCGACCGGGCGTTTTCCATCCAGAGCATTTCCAAGGTGTTCAGCCTGGTGCAGGCCATCCAGCATTCCGGAGAGGCCATCTGGCAGCGTCTGGGCCACGAGCCGTCCGGGCAGCCGTTCAATTCGCTGGTGCAGCTGGAATTCGAGCGCGGCCGCCCGCGCAACCCCTTCATCAATGCCGGGGCGCTGGTGATTTGCGATATCAACGAGTCGCGCTTCGCCGTGCCGGCGCTGTCGATGCGCGATTTCGCCCGGCGCCTGTCGGGCAATGGCCACGTGGTGGCGGACATGAAGGTGGCCGAGTCGGAATACCAGCACCGTGCGCGCAACGCGGCGGCGGCCTACCTGATGCAGTCGTTCGGCAATTTCCACAACGAAGTGGAGACGGTGCTGCGCAGCTACTTCCACCACTGTGCCCTGGCGATGAGCTGCGTCGACCTGGCCCGCGCCTTTGCCTTCCTGGCCAACCAGGGCTGCTGTCCGCACAGCGGCGAGCAGGTGCTGAGCGCACGGCAGACCCAGCAGGTCAACGCCATCATGGCCACCAGCGGCCTCTACGACGAGGCCGGCAATTTCGCCTACCGCGTCGGCCTGCCGGGCAAGAGCGGCGTTGGCGGCGGCATTGTCGCCGTGGTACCGGGGCGCTTCAGCGTCTGCGTGTGGTCGCCTGAACTGAACGCCGCCGGCAATTCGCTGGCCGGCATGGCCGCCCTGGAACTGCTCAGCGAGCGCATCGGCTGGTCGGTGTTCGCCCCCATGCAGGGCTGATTGGACACAGCGTGGGAGCGGCTGGGCGGTACTCCGCTTTCGCCGCGATGCTTTCTGCAAGCCCGCAATCGTGGCTAAAGCCACTCCCACACAAAACCTTCTGCAAATGCACGTAGGAGGGGCCTTGGCCGCGACTCGGGCCGCACAGAAGCATCGGCCCAGCCACTCCCACAAAGGCCCCTGACTGCTCCTGCTGCGGATGAACTATTCCGCCAGCTCACCACACAGGTCGAGGGCGAACAGGCGCTCGACCTCGGCCTGCGCCAGGCCGGCGCCGAGCAGGCCGAACAGCTTGCCCAGGGCCGCTTCGCGGGTCATGCCGCCGCCGCTGACCAGACCGACGCCAGCCAGCGCGCTGCCGGCGGCGTACACACCGAACTCCACATGTCCCTGCGGGCACTGGCTGATGGCTGCCAGCACCACGCCGCGCGCGCGGGCTTCGCGCAGCACGTCGAGCAGTTCGACGTCGTCGGCCGGGCCGGTGCCGCTGCCGTAGCACTCCAGCAGCAGGGCTTGCGGTGCGCCGGCCAGCACGCCACGCAACTGGGCGGCGTCGAGACCGGGGAACAGCGGCTGCACGGCCAGGCGTACGGGTTGGCGGGGCTGACGGTAGTGCAGGGCGGCTGGCAGCGCATCGAGGTGCCGGCCCTGGCGCGGCCGGGTGGTGTTGGCAAAGGCGTCGAAGGCCTCGCTTTTCAGCTTGCTGGCGCGGGCGCCGTGCAGCAGCTGGCCGGCGAAATACAGGTGCACACCGGGCAGGCAGCCTTCGGCCAGTGCGGCCAGGGCGCCGAATAGATTAGGCCAGGCATCGCTGCCGGGGCTGCCGGCCGGCAGCATGGAGCCGGTCAGCACGACGGGCACGTCGATGCCCAGCAGCAGGAAGCTCAGCGCCGCGGCGCTGTAGGCCAGGGTGTCGGTGCCATGCAGCAGCAGCACGGCGTCGCAGCCCTGCTCATCGATGGCCTCGACGATGGCGTCGCGCATGGCCAGCCAGTGACTCTGGCGCATGTTGGCGCTGTCGATCGGGGGCGACAGTTCCTGGAAGCGCCAGGCCGGCGCCGGGCGTTCGGGATGGAGGGCCTGTTCGGCGCGCAGGCGCGCTTCGAAACCGGAGGCCGGGGCCAGGCCGGCCTCGGTCATCTGCATGCCAATGGTGCCGCCGGTGTAGAGCACCAGCAGGTTCTGCGAAGGAGTCATGGGCATTCCAACAACGGGCAGTAATGAAGTGCCAGGGAGGCTTGTTCGCCGCAGTTTAGCGGCGAATTACCGGCATCTGGGCAAAGAAAAGGGGGCTGTCGCCCCCTTCCCTGGTCTGACAGCGGTTTAGCGCTGGTGCAGCTGATGAGCGATCTCAGCGGTTTGGCTGCTGCTGTGCGGCGCCTGCTGGGCGGCCCACACGCTGGGGTCGAGGTCCAGGTCGGCGAACTGCTTGGCGTCCAGTACCGGGGTTTCCACGCCGGCCTTGATCTGGCTGTCGTAGTCGCGCATCAGACGCAGGCCGACCTTGAACAACAGGGCCAGGGCGATCAGGTTGACCAGCGCCAGCAGGCCCATGGTCACGTCGGCGAAGGCGAACACGGTGGACAGGTCCTGCATCGAACCCCACAGCACCAGGGCGATGACCAGGGCGCGGTAGCCGATCAGCAGCGGCTTCTTGCTGCTGAAAAAGCCCAGCGCGTTCTCGCCCAGGTAGTAGTTGTACACCAGGGTGGTGAAGACGAAGAGCAGCAGCGCCAGGCTGACGAATACCCGGCCCCACTCGCCGACCACGGCGGCCATGGCGCTCTGGGTGAGGATCACGCCGCCGACTTCGGCGCCCGGCTGATAGACGCCGGAGAGCAGGATGATCAGCGCGGTGCTGGTGCAGATCAGCAGGGTGTCGATGAACACGCTGAGCGACTGCACGATGCCCTGCGCGGCCGGATGCTTGACCTCGGCCACGGCGGCGACGTTCGGTGCGCTGCCCAGGCCCGCTTCGTTGGAGAACAGGCCGCGCTTGACGCCCATCACGATGGCCGCGCCGATGCCGCCGGCAAAGGCCGGCTCCAGGCCGAAGGCGCTCTTGACGATCAGCGCCAGGGTGGCCGGCACGGCCTCGATGTTCATGCCGATGACCACCAGGGCCATGACGATGTAGGACATGGCCATGACTGGCACAAGCACATCGGCGGTGCTGGCGATGCGCTTGATGCCGCCGAAGATGATCAGGCCGATGACCACCACCAGGGCGATGCCGCTGAAGTGGGTGGGCAGGCCGAAGGTGTCATGCAGCGAGCTGGCCACGGTGTAGGCCTGCAGGGCGTTGAAGCCGAAGCCAAAGGTCACCAGCAGCAGGATCGAGAAGATGATCGCCAGCCAGCGCAGACCGAGGCCGTGCTGGATATAGAAGGCCGGGCCGCCGCGGTAGCCGCCGTCCTCGGTGCGGCGCTTGAACAGCTGCGCCAGCGAGCATTCGAAGAAGCTGGTGGACATGCCGAGCAGGGCGACCAGCCACATCCAGAACACCGCACCCGGCCCGCCGAGGGTGATGGCCACGGCCACGCCGGCGATGTTGCCGGCACCGACACGGCCGGCGACGGAGAGCATCAGCGCCTGGAACGAGCTGAGCTGGCCCGGCTGACGTTTGAAGGCCTGGGCGAAGATGCTGAACATGCTGCCGAAGTAACGCAGCTGGACGAAACGCGAGGCGAGGGTGAAGTACAGACCGAGGCCCACCAGGGCGACGATGAGGACCTTGCTCCAGAGCAAGTCGTTGAGAAGATCAAGCATGGCGGAATGTCTCTCTTGTTGTAGTGAGCGCGTGCCGGCGCAGCGGCGATGCGGTATGGCCCGCGCATGGTTGGCCAGCGACGCGTTTCGGGCAATTTCGCGGGTCGCGGCGATCTGATGCGAGTTGATGCTAGAATCGCGTCACTCGCATCAGATTCGGACGCTCCTCATGGCCGACCCGCTCGGTAGCAACCTCAAGCTGTTATGCAGCCACTACCGTTCCATCGCCGAGGTGTGTCGGCGCCTGGAGATCAACCGTGCGCAGTTCAACCGCTACCTGGCCGGGCAGAGCCGGCCGACTGCATTCAACCTCAAGCGCATTTGCGACTTTTTTGGCGTCGAGGACTATGAACTGCTGTTGCCGCCCGAGCAGTTCGCCCGCCTGATCGGCGCCCGGGTCGGCGCCAGCGGGCGCCAGGCACAGGCCGACCCGCTGCTGGAGTTGCTGCAGCCGCTGCGCGAGCAGGGCAACGACCTGCGGCGCTACTGTGGCTACTACTTCGAATACTCCAACTGCATGTCGGTGCCGGGCAGCATCCTGCTCTCGCTGGTGCAGCTGCGCGAGGAGCGCGGCGACTTTCTGTTCGAGCGCCAGGAGCGCCAGGGGCGGCAGGACGCGGCGCGTGGCGGCGAAAGCGAGGACTGGGTGCGTTGCCGCTACCTGGGGGCGGCGTTCTACCTGCAGGATCGCCTGTTCCTCATCGACTACGAGTCGCTGACCGGCAACGAGATGACCCAGACCATCCTCATCCCCAGCTTCAAGAGCCGCATCACCCGCCTCAATGGCCTGAAGACCGGGGTCTCCAGCGGCGACCTGCGCACGCCGGCCTGCACCCGCGTGGTGTGGGAGTTCCTCGGCACGGAGATCAACCGGGTCAACGCCTTCCGCCAGATCGGCCTGTACAGCCCGGATGACCCGCGCATCGATGCCGACATCCGCCAGCGCCTGGGCGGCGCACAGATCCGCCAGGGGCTGTTCGAGATCGAGTAAGTCGTTAATGCGGCTGGTTGGTTGGGGTGGGTTGTGAGAATGCTGTGTGGGAGGGGCCTTGGCCGCGACTGCAAGCCCGCGTGGACAATGCCTCGGTCAAGGCCACTCCTGCAGGCGCTGTGGGAGCGACTTCAGTCGCGATCGGGGGCGATTCTCGGTGGCCTTATCGCGGCTAAAGCCGCTCCCACGGACACTGTCCACCCGGAACAACCACGGCTTTCACCAAATTCCAGGCAAAAAAAGACCCGCGCAAGCGCGGGTCTGAAGGCATTCGCCTGGCCTGGTGAGCCACAGGCGTAATGTTCGGCCAGCCCCGGCAGGAGAGTCGGGGCCGGCGCGAAAGGGTCACGCCAGCTCGTCGAAGCACTCGGCGACGATGGCCAGGCCTTTTTCCAGCTGGGCGTCCGGGATGGTCACCGGCATCAGGAAGCGCACCACGTTGTAGTAGGTGCCGCAGGACAGCAGGATCAGGCCCTTCTCGCGCGCCTTGGCGACGATCTTGCCGGTCAGCTCGGCAGCCGGCTTGCTGTGGTCGCCGTTCTCGAACAGCTCGATGGCCACCATGGAGCCCAGGCCGCGCACGTCACCGATGACCTTGTGCTTGGCGGCGATGTCGCGCAGACCGGCCTTGAGCTTCTCGCCCACCGCCTGGCTGCGCTGCAGCAGGTTCTCTTCGTCGAACACTTTCAGCACGGCCAGGGCCGCGGCGCAGGCGATCGGGCTGCCGGCATAGGTGCCGCCCAGGCCGCCGGGGGCGATCTTGTCCATGATCTCGGCCTTGCCGCACACGCCGGAGATCGGGAAGCCGCCGCCAACGGACTTGGCGAAGGTGGTCAGGTCAGGCACCACACCCAGCTGCTCGGTGGCGAAGAAGGTGCCGGTACGGCCGGCGCCGGTCTGTACTTCGTCGGCGATCAGCAGAATGCCGTGCTGGTCGCACAGGGCGCGCAGGCGCTTCATGAAGGCCGGGGAGTTGACGTAGAAACCGCCTTCACCCTGTACCGGTTCGATGATAATGGCGGCGATGTCCTGCGGCTGCGCGTCGTTCTTGAAGATGCGCTCGATGCTGGCGATGGACTCGTCTTCGCTCACACCGTGCAGCTCGCACGGGGCCTGGGCGCGGTACACGCCAGCGGGCATCAGGCCCATGCCGGCGGAGTAGGGCACCACTTTGCCGGTCAGGCTCAGGGTCATCATGGTGCGGCCGTGGTAGGCGCCGGTGAAGGCGATCACGCCGGCGCGGCCGGTGGCGGCACGGGCGATCTTCACGGCGTTCTCGACGGCTTCGGAGCCGGAGGTGACCAGCAGGGTCTTCTTGGCGAAGTCACCCGGTACGCGCTTGGCGATTTCTTCGCACAGCTCGATGTAGGGTTCGTAGGCCAGTACCTGGAAGCAGGTGTGGCTCAGCTTGGTCAGCTGCTCTTGCACGGCGGCAACCACTTTCGGGTGCAGGTGACCGGTGTTGAGTACGGCGATACCGCCGGCGAAGTCGATGTACTCGCGGCCTTCGACGTCCCATACGGTGGCGTTTTCGGCGCGCTCGGCGACGATCGGGTGGATCTGGCCCACACCGCGCGGAACAGCGGCGGCACGGCGTTGCAGCAGGGATTCGTTGGTCTTGCTCATGGTTTCCTCATAAGTCGCTCGTGGCGACTCGGTCCAAGGATGATGACGGGGGCAACACGCGCCAGCTAACGATGATCGAACTGGAGCCGTACTACCGAACCGTCTGCAGGGTTCGCCGGTGCCACCACCGGAAACGCCGACGCCGACTGACGCAGCTCTTGCCTGTCAGTCGACACCCACGGAAATCTTGTCACGCCAATGGCTCAGCCCCACCTGTGGCCCTTGGCCAGGGGTGGGGCCGGGCGCTGGTTCAGATACCGCCCAGGCACATGTACTTGATCTCGAGGTAGTCCTCGATACCGTACTTGGAGCCTTCGCGGCCCAGACCAGAGGCTTTCATGCCGCCGAACGGCGCGACTTCGTTGGAGATCAGGCCGGTGTTGATGCCGACCATGCCGTATTCCAGGGCCTCGGCCACGCGGAACACGCGACCCAGGTCGCGGGCATAGAAGTAGGAAGCCAGACCGAACTCGGTGTCGTTGGACATGGCGATCACTTCGGCCTCGTCCTTGAAACGGAACACCGGCGCCAGCGGGCCGAAGGTTTCTTCCTTGGCCACGGCGGCGTTGTTCGGCACGTTGGTCAGGATGGTCGGCTCGAAGAAGCTGCCGCCCAGGGCGTGCGGCTTGCCGCCCATGGCCAGGGTCGCGCCCTTGCCGACGGCGTCTTCGATGTGCTCCTGGACCTTGGCCACGGCCTTGTTGTCGATCAGCGGGCCGGTGGTAGTGCCATCTTCCAGGCCGTTGCCGATGTTCAGCTTGGCCACGGCGGCCTTCAGCTTGTCGACGAAGGCATCGTACACGCCGTCCTGCACGTACAGGCGGTTGGCGCACACGCAGGTCTGGCCGTTGTTGCGGAACTTGGAGATCAGTGCGCCATCGACGGCGGCATCCAGGTCGGCGTCGTCGAAGACGATGAACGGCGCGTTGCCACCCAGTTCCAGGGACACCTTCTTGATGTCCTTGGCGCATTCGGCCATCAGCTGGCGGCCGATTTCGGTGGAGCCGGTGAAGGACAGCTTGCGCACGATCGGGTTGCTGGTCAGCTCGTTACCCACGGCGCCGGCACTGCCGGTGATCACGCTGAACACGCCCGCCGGGATGCCGGCGCGCTCGGCCAGCTCGGCCAGGGCCAGTGCCGAGTAGGGAGTCTGCGACGCGGGCTTGAGCACCATGGTGCAGCCGGCGGCCAGGGCCGGGCCGGCTTTACGGGTGATCATCGCCGCCGGGAAGTTCCACGGGGTGATGGCCGCGGTCACGCCGATGGGCTGCTTGATCACGATCAGGCGCTTGTCCGGCTGGTGGCCCGGAATCACGTCACCGTAGACGCGCTTGGCTTCTTCGGCGAACCACTCGAGGAAGGAGGCTGCGTAGGCGATTTCGCCCTTGGCTTCGGCCAGCGGCTTGCCTTGTTCCAGGGTCATCAGACGGGCCAGGTCGTCCTGGTTTTCCATCATCAGCTCGAACCAGCGACGCAGCTTGCCGGCGCGCTCCTTGGCGGTCAGCGCACGCCAGGCCGGCAGGGCCTTCTCGGCCGCTTCGATGGCGCGGCGAGTTTCGGCGGCACCCATCTTCGGCACGCTGCCGAGGATTTCGCCGGTGGCGGGATTGTTCACTTCCAGGGTCTGACCGTTGTCGGCGTCCTGCCAGGAACCGTTGATATAGGCTTGCTGGCGGAACAGCTTGGCGTCTTTCAGTTGCATATTGTTCTCCTGGTGCACGGCGCCGACAGGTTGGACGGTCTGGCAAAGGGTGGGCTGTGTGGGTTGTTCAGCCCGGCGTTTGAAATGTCAAACGAATGCTAGGGCCAGCGTCGGCAAAGGGCAAGAGTGACGTTCGATAAAATCAACAAAATAATCAAAAAGACTGATCAGGTCGCTCTACACCTGAGCTTTCCTTCTAAGCAGTGCGGCGCCAGTGGTTGCCTGGCTCTCCTGCTTGTTCACGCGGCAGGCGCCGGCATTAGCTGCGTTCGATATTCAGAACGGTTATGCCGAGGCATGCTGCGTAGTGGAGTTCGACCTGCGCTACAGCCGTTCAGTTCGTGCGCAGGTTGTCGCGATACTGGCTCGGGCTCTGCCCGCTCCAGCGCTTGAAGGCGCGGCTGAAGCTGCTGCTGTCGGCGAAACCGAGCAGGTAGGCGACTTCGCTGATCGAGCAGTCCAGTGCCTGCAGATGCTGCAGAGCCAGAGCGTGACGGGTCTCGGCCAGTACCTGCTCGTAGCTGCTGCCTTCCTCGCTGAGGTGGCGCTGCAGGCTGCGCAGGCTCAGGTGCAGGCCATGGGCCAGGACCTCGGCGGACGGCTCGCCGTTCGGCAGGCACTGCTCCAGGGCGCGACGCAGGCGGCGGGCTACGGTATCCGGCTGCAGGGCTGCGAGGCGCTTCTGCAGTACGGCCTCGTTGTGCGCGGCCAGCTCCGGGTTGCCATCGTCCAGCGACTTGTCGAGGTCGTCGCGGGCGAAGCACAGCATGTCTTCGGCGGCGGCAAAGTGCACGGGGGCGCGGAACACGTCCAGCCAGGGTTGCGGGTCGGCCGGTGCCGGGCGGCGCAGGTGCACGGCCAGTGGCGCGTAGTCGCGACCCAGGCGATTGCGGCAGGTACGCACATAGATGGCGGCGAAGGCATCGATGGCTTCGGGCGCTGGCGGCGTGCTGCCGGGCGGCAGGCGGAAGTGGAATTCACAGGTGCTGCCGACGTCGCGCAATTCCAGCACCAGTACATCGCTGACCACTTGGTGATAACGCACGATGCGCTCGAACACTTCACGCAGGCTGCCGCTGGCCATCACCGCCATGCCGAGGGCGTGGAAAGTGGTCGGCGCGACATGGCGCGAGGTGCCCAGGCCCAGTGCCGGATCGCCACTGGCGGCCACGGCCAGTTGCCACAGGCGGGTGGTGGCACGCAGCGGGTAGCGCGCATTGGGGTCATCCAGCTGGCTGGGGTCGAGGCCCGCCTCGACGCACAGGGCGGCGCTGTCCAGGCCAAGGGCATCGAGCTGGCGGCGTAGGGCGCGGGTCCAGCTGGCCAGGGTGGTGGGTTCAGTCATGCAGCTTGGCATTCTCGGTCAACAGGTTGGCGCCATGGGTCAGGCGGCCGGTGGCGCATGAGCGCACGCTGCACCGCACAACAAATTCGAAATTCGTGGCGCTGCGTGATGCGCCTGAGCCAAGAGGATGCGTGCATGACCCCGACTCCTGCAACCCACCAAGAACGTTCGGCGCATATCCGCGCCGTGGTGATGGCCCGCGGCAACGAGCTGCGCGAGCGCTACCCGATCCTGCAGCACCAGGACGCCATCGGCGCCGGCATCCTGGCCTTCGCCCTGGCCGGTATGCTCGGCAGCGCCTGGCTCTACGCCGAGGGCACGATTGCCTGGTGGGCCTGCCTACTGCTCAACGCCTTCTTCGCCTCGCTGACCCACGAGCTGGAGCACGACCTGATCCACTCCATGTACTTCCGCAAGCAGCGTGTGCCGCACAACCTGATGATGGGCCTGGTGTGGCTGGCGCGCCCGAGCACCATCAATCCGTGGATTCGCCGTAATCTGCACCTCAACCATCACAAGGTGTCCGGCACCGAGACCGATCTCGAAGAACGCGCCATCACCAACGGCGAACCCTGGGGTTTCGCCCGGCTGCTGATGGTCGGCGACAACATGATGTCTTCGTTCATCCGCCTGCTGCGGGCGCCGACCTGGGAGCGGCGCAAGATGATCGTCACCCGCACGCTGGTGGGCTATGCGCCGCTGGGCCTGATCAACTGGAGCGTCTGGTACCTGTTCCTCGGTTTCCACCTGATCGACTTCGTCGCGACCGCTGCCGGCGCGCCGATCGCCTGGTCGGCCACCACGCTGGCCGTCATGGATGTCATCACCTTTGCCGTGGTGGTGTTGGTTGGCCCCAATGTGCTGCGCACCTTCTGCCTGCACTTCATCAGCTCCAACATGCACTACTACGGCGACGTCGAGCTGGGCAACGTGATCCAGCAGACCCAGGTGCTCAACCCCTGGTGGCTGTGGCCACTGCAGGCCTTCTGCTTCAACTTCGGCAGCACCCACGGCATCCACCACTTTGTGGTGAAGGAGCCCTTCTACCTGCGCCAGATGACCGCGCCGGTGGCGCACAAGGTGATGCGCGAGATGGGCGTGCGCTTCAACGACTTCGGCACCTTCGCCCGCGCCAACCGCTGGGACGAGCAGGACAAGCCGGCCGCCGCGCCCGTGCAGCAAACCGCTTGATGCGCTTCATCCGCCCCGTTACCGGGGCGTCTCCGGGGCCTGTGGGCCCCGCGTTTTATGGAAGTTTCGATGAATATCCTGATCGTTCATGCTCATCCCGAGCCGCAATCCTTCTGCACCGCCATGAAGGATCTGGCCGTCGTCACCCTGGAAGGTCTCGGCCATCAGCTACAGGTTTCCGACCTGTATGCCATGCAGTGGAACCCGGTGGCTTCGGCCGCCGACTTTGCCCAGCGCAGCAACCCGGACTACCTGGTCTACGCCCTGGAGCAGCGTGAGGCGGTCAAGCGTGGTGACATTGCCGCGGACATTGCCGACGAGCTGGAAAAGCTGCTGTGGGCCGACCTGGTGATCTTCAACTTTCCGCTGTTCTGGTGCTCGGTGCCGGCCATCCTCAAAGGCTGGATCGACCGCGTACTGGTGTCTGGCACCTGCTATGGCGGCCTGCGCTTCTATGACCGCGGCGGCCTGGCCGGCAAGCGCGCGCTGCTCAGCTTCACCCTCGGCGGTCAACAGCACATGTTCGCCGGCGAAGACGCTGTACACGGTGACTGGGAACCCATGCTGCGTCCCCTGCAGCGCGGCACCCTGGCCTATGTCGGCATGAGCGTGCTGCCGCCTTTCGCTGCCTATCACGTGCCCTACATCAGCCAGGAGGCGCGCGAAGACATCCTGCGCCGCTACGGCGACTACCTGCTGCAATTGGAATTCGCCGAACCGCTGACCTTCCCTACGCTGGCCGATTTCGACAAAGGTCTGCGCCCGCTCAAGCAGGAGGTTCCGGCATGAAAACCTGGATCTGCGTGGTTTGCGGCCTGATCTACGACGAGCGCCAGGGCTGGCCCGACGACGGCATCCCGGCCGGCACGCCCTGGGCCGAGGTGCCGGATGACTGGCTATGCCCCGACTGCGGTGTGAGCAAGGCCGACTTCGACATGCAGGAGCTGTAATCGACCGCCCGCATGGACGCCCGCGAGGCGGATGCGTATGATTGCGCCCCGCAACGCATCCGTAGCTCAGCTGGATAGAGTACTGCCCTCCGAAGGCAGGGGTCGTGGGTTCGAATCCCGCCGGATGCGCCAGATAGCTGTTTACCGTTGTCTCTAGCAGTCTACGGAATCCCCCGAAAAGCCCGCCCTGTGCGGGCTTTCGTGTTTTTGGCTGTCGAGCTGCGCGCCGATCTGGCGGACGGCAAGAACCCCATCGTGAGCAAGCAGGCCCGCAAGGCAGATACGGGTTCGTCTTCCGGTGGGTGGATGGTCTTGTCGGTCAATCGTTTAGCGATTGTCTTCTTGTTGGCCCTTGCGAAGGCAATGGCATCGTCGTGGACTCGCTGTTCAGTTGGTGTCATCAGTCACAGTTACCTGTTCAGGGTGGGGCTGAGTCTATGGGGTGGATTTGGCACCACTGAGGGGAAGCTGTCACCGCCACAACGATCTACTGGCACGCTGCAAGTCCACCATCGTTGCTTTAAGTCCATCCTGCTACCCAAAGTTAGACGCAGAACGGGAAACGCTACTCCTCCGCAAAGTAGTCACTGTCCAGCTGCTTTACCTCGTACACCTGCTTAACGCTCACCCCCAGGTTGTTTTCCACCATCAACCGCGCCAGCTCCACGCCGTCGATCAGCACCACTTTGATATCCAGCCCCAGCGCCGCCTCGCGTGCGCCTGCGGAGAAGTCTGAGGTGGTGATGAACACGCCCTTGCGCGCGCGCTGGCGGGTCAGTGCGCCGATGAACTTGTCGATCTCCGGGCGGTGCACGGTGTTGCTCCAGCGCTTGGCCTGCAGGTAGATCACGTCCAGGCCGAGTTTGTCCTCCTTGATGATGCCGTCGATACCATCGTCGTTGGTGGCCTGGGTCGCCTTGCCGGCCTCTTTGCGCGAGCCGCCGTAGCCCATGGCGAGCATCAGATCGACCACCAGTTGCTCGAAGAAGCTCGGCGTGGCCGCTCGTACCTGCGCCAGCAGCTCATCCGCCAGCGACTGCACAAGCGCCTGGTGCGCCTCTGCCAGTTGTTCGTCCGGCGTCGTTTCGGCGGCATCCAGCGCTACCACGGCCGGCGCATCAGCCGCCTGCGGTTTGGCGGTATGGAAGTCGGCAAACTCGGGGAACTGCTTCAACCAGCTCACGGTGATGCGTTGCGGGCCGCTGGCCAGCGCGTCCCGGCCGCGCGGGGTGATCTGCACCATGCCCTTGGCCGGAATGCACAGCAGGCCGGCCTTGTTCAGGTAGGTGCGCGCCCAGCCCACACGGTTGTTGATCACCGTCTGATTACCCGAAGGTAATCGCTCTTTGCGCTCGTCCTCGGTCAGCTGGAACTGATCGGCAACGCGCTCGCGCAGCTCGTTGAGTGCCAGTGGCACGCCATCCTGCACAGTTGCCAGCACCGGGCGCATCACGCTTTGGAAATCCGGAATTGCCATCTCTACGTCCTTTCCCTGTTCGTGGCAGTCAGATGCCGCGCATACCACTCTCATCGAAGCCGGCCGCCGTCTTCAGCATCTTCAAAATTGCCAGTGCAAATGCCCGGCTCTTGATCTCGTTATCCAGCACATCCAGCGACATTTTTTCGTTGTCGGTCATGGCGTCCAGCACCATATCCTCGACCCGCTTGGGGAACAGGCCATGCATGACCTGTTCGATCGAGTGGTTGCTGATTTGGGCCATCACTGCCTCGTCCTTGCTCAGGCGACTGACAATACCGTTGGCATAGTGGAGCTGGTTGTCATCGCTCACTTCGGCACCGAAGATATCGTTCAGCGCCTCGATGATTTCCGATAGCCGTTTCTTCTCTGGGTCATGGGGTTTGCCGCTGCCCAGTCCCGTGGCCGGATCGAGGCCGTAGTCGCCTTGCTCCTCGCTCAGGCGCAGCTGGTGCTCGGCGCGCTTGGTCAGGCGGTAGTGGGTCAGTTGCAGTTCGCCCACGTCCACGTCTTCCTGATCGAGGCGATCCACGCGCAGCAGCGGGTGCAGGTGCTTGGCGTACACACACAGCTGCTCCAGCTCGCGATCCTCATAGGGAATGATCTGCGAGAGGAACTCGTACAGACGCACAAAGCTCTGCAGGTTCTTCTTGAACAGGTCGAGCTGATCGACCTGCTCGCCAGCTTCCTTCACGGCCGCCTCGGCCTTTTTCAGGCCGGCGCTGTCGCCGTTCTGCTCGGCGGTACGCTTGAAGTCCAGCGCGTGCTGGCGTGATTCCTGGGCCAGCTTGTAGCGCTTGGCAAAGCGCTCCTTGGCCGGCGCGCAGTAATAGCTGAGTTTGCTGGCGGCGGCCTTAGGGTCGAAGAAGGCCAGCGCAAACGCGGTTACTTCTTCCCAGTGGTAGATGCCCTCGGCATCCAGTTTCTTCTGCAGGTCATAGATGAGCTGCGGGTCGGTCACGTCGGTCAGCTCGGCCTTGGTGTAATACGGCAGGAAGGCGTCGAGAATGTCCTGGGCGTCATTGAAGAAGTCGAGGATGAAGGTCGGTTTGCTGTCGCCGAAGGTGCGGTTCAGGCGCGACAGGGTTTGCACGCAGTCCACGCCCTGCAGCTTCTTGTCCACGTACATGGCGCACAGCTTGGGCTGATCGAAGCCGGTCTGGTACTTGTTGGCGGCGATCATCACGTTGAAGTCCTGGGTGTCGAAGGCTTCCGCCAGGTCGCGCCCGTTCAGGCCGGGGTTGAGCAGGCTGCTGCTTTCCGTCACCTCTTCGGGAATCACCCCGTCCGGCATTACGCTGCCGGAGAAGGCCACCAGCGGATGCACATCGGCGTAGCCCATCTGCTTCACATAGGCCTGCATCGCCAACTGATAGCGCACCGCTTCCTGCCGACTGCTGGTGACCACCATGGCCTTGGCCTGGCCGCCCAGCAGGTGGCGGATATTGGCGCGGAAGTGCTCGACGATCACCTCCACCTTCTGGCTGATGTTGTACGGATGCAGGCGTACCCAGCGCGCCAGCTTCATGCGCGCCTTTTTCGAGTCCACTTCCTCGTCGTCGCCGTCCGGGTGGGCGATCTTCCAGGCGGTGCTGTAGGTGGTGTAGTTCTGCAGCACATCGAGGATGAAGCCTTCCTCGATGGCCTGGCGCATGGAATACAGGTGGAACGCCTCGGGCTTGTTGTCGGCGCTCGCCGGCAGCGCCGGGTTGGCCGGGCGACCGAACAGCTCCAGGGTCTTGGCCTTGGGCGTGGCGGTAAAGGCGTAGTAGCTGATGCGCTCGTTGGGAGCGCGGGCGGCCACGGCGGCGTCCAGCAGCTCTTCGGCGCTGATCTCTTCAGCCTCAGGCGCATCACTGCCGAGTATCTGCTTGAGCTTGCTGGCCGATGAGCCAGTCTGCGAGGAATGCGCCTCGTCGGCGATCACTGCATAGCGACCGCTGGCCAGCTTGGGGTACTTGTCCAGGGCATCGAACAGCGCCGGGAAGGTCTGGATGGTGACAATGATGATGCGCGTCTGCTCGGCCAGCGCCTCGGCCAGTTGCTCTGACTTGCTCTGGTTGCCGATATCGCGGGTGATGCACTTGACCACGCCCTGGGCGTGCTCGAACTGGTAGATGGTGTCCTGCAGTTGCTTGTCCAGCACGGTGCGGTCGGTAATCACGATCACCGAGTTGAACAGGCGCTGGCCCTCGGCGTCGTAGAGCGAGGCCAACTGATGCGCCGTCCAGGCAATGGAGTTGGACTTACCCGAGCCGGCGCTGTGCTGGATCAGGTAACGCTTGCCCGGCCCTTCTGCGCGGGTGGTTTCAATCAGTGTGTTGACTACTTCCCACTGGTGGTAGCGCGGGAAGATCAGGGTTTCTTTGGTGACGCGGTTGCCGTCGGCATCTTCCTTCACGCTCTTCTGCAGGTGCAGGAAGCGGCCCAGCACCTTGAGCCAGGCATCCGGCTGGAAAAGGCGCTGCCATAGGTAGCCGGTGGCGTACTGGCTGTCATCCGGCGCAGGCGGGTTGCCGGCGCCGCCGTCGAGGCTGCCGAGGTTGAACGGCAGGAAGAAGGTGTCCTTGCCGGCCAGCTGGGTGGTCATCGCCACCTCATCCTGGCTCACGGCAAAGTGCACCAACGCGCCACGCTTGAAGGTCAGCAGCGGCTCGGGTTTGCGCGTCAGCGGGTCTTTTACCGGGCGGTCGTAGCGGTACTGGCGCTTGGCGTTTTCCACGCTCTGCTTGAACTCGCTTTTCAGCTCCAGCGTGGCGACGGGGATGCCGTTGACGAATAGCACCAGATCCAGACGGGGGTTGTACTCACCCTCGCGGTAGTGAGGCGAATAGGACACCTCCGGCACCACGCGCAGACGGTTGCACTGGTAGCGCTTGAGGGTGTCCGGGTTCATGCCGTGGTCGGGCTTGAAGCTACATGCCTCGATCTTCACCCCCGGCAGCTTGAAGCCATGGCGCAGCACGTCCAGGGTGCCGTCCTGCTCCAGCTCGCGCACAAGTTTCTGTACCAGCACGGTTTCCGGGTTGTTCGGGTTGGCCTTGGCGAACTTGTCCCAACGCTCCGGCCAGGCGTCCTTGAAGTAGCCGAGAAAATCCACGGTATACAGCGCCGTGCGCCGGTCATAGCCGCTGGCCGGGCCGGTCAGCCAGCCCTGGGCGACCATGGCGGTGATGATGTCTTGCTGGAATTGCGCTTCCTTGCTGTCTGCCATTACACGGCCTCTGCTACTGCTGGTTCGGGGGCTTGCGTACTGGCCGGAGGTTGCCAGCCGCGCACGTCGATTTTGCCGGTAACGGCGGCGGAGATAAGGGCGGAGCGGCGTTCGTTCATGAACCGGATTGCTTCCCCGGCCACTTCAATTAAGGAATCAAGTTTGGGAACTTGTACAGCAAGGAAACGCAATATCTCACTCAACTCGCCTTCCGGCGGCTTTGGAATAACCAGCGAACGAATATCGCCCAACCCAAGAAACCCTTGAGCGCCTCCTCGGCTAATGAGCTCGGTTTGCTGCTCGAAAAGCCTGCTCTCAAGAAAGTACAAAATCTGCTTAGCCTTCTTACTACTTCCCGCCGACTTGAAGAGAGCCACGTTCTTAATGGAAAACTCCCGAGAGGTCTCCACAATCAATGCTTTTCCTATATTGCCACCAATCATTGACATGAGAACGTCACCGTTTTGCGTGTCAGAACGCCGCATTACCTCTGAGTGGTCTTCACTCGAAATATACTTGCAGTTGTCAAAATCAATATTGGTACCGATAAAGTCCTTTGAAGTGATCAACGGAAACGCATCTGGACTTGGATCGACGTAGCTAGGTGTGGCATGCGTCCCGTCTTTCACCTCGACGATTCTCTTTAACGCCACCACGTCCCAATGCGCCGGCACCTCCCCCAGCCACTCTACGCCGGAGTCTTTCATGGGCACCGCAGGATTGAGGCCTTTGGTAATGGCGTGGGAGATCACGGCCTGGCGCTTTTCCTTGAGCAGTTCGATCAGGCGCTGCTGCTCTTCGATCAGCGCGTCGATGCGGGCGGTTTCGTGGTCGAGGAAGTGGGCGATTTGGGTTTGCTCCAACAGCGTCGGAAACACCAAAGGGAGGTTTCTTACTTTCTCCGCATTAAGGTTGTCTTGAGTGTTGCTTGAAGCCATGGTTTTCACCCAGCTTTCAAGAGACACCAGCCACCACTTAACAAAACTTTGCTCCGCTACCTTACCGTCTAACAACAAACCGAGGATGGCTTGATTAGTTGCAGCATTTAGCCCGAGGACAGCCACCTTACCAATTGATGCATAAATTGAATAAAGCAACCCGCCAGCTGGAATGACTCTTAATCCCTTGCTTTTGAGTCCCGCAGCAGTCAGAGACTTAGCTGTGCAATCAACTATCGGCCCTCTGGTCATATCTGAAATTGCCACCCAAGGAATACCATCCCCATCAGACCAGTAAGCAGAATTGTTACTTTCAGGCGTGCCACCAGACACAAGCTCAATCAGAGCATGCTTCAGGTTGCCAACCCTCCAACCCAGCGGCACCTCTCCTAGCCAATCCACACCTGAATCCCTGTAGGCCGAATACGCGGGAAAAGTCATGCCGACAGCCCCTCAATCATCTGTTTGATGCGGTCGGTGCAGGCTTTCAGGTCACGGTCGATCTCTTCCAGCGGACGCGGCGGCTGGAACACATAGAAGTGGCGATTGAAGGGAATCTCGAAGCCGACCACACCGACTTCGCCGTCCTGCGCATCCGTCTTGCTTTCGTCGATCCAGGCATCCGGTACATGGGGTTTTACTTCACGCTCGAAGTAGTCGTACACCGACTCACCCAGTGGCACGTTCTCGTTGTCGCGCAGGCCGGCATCGGCTTCCGGCTTGCCTTTCACTGTACAGATATCGGCCTCCGGGTCACGCTCGCTCAGGGCATTCAAGATGGCCTTCAGCTCGGGCGCGCTGGGCGATACACCGTGGGCGCTGAGGGTCTTTTTCAGCAGTTTGCTGAACTGCTCGCGGTTGCGGTGCAGCTGGCTGGCGTCCAGCGCTTGCAGGGCTGCGACCAGTTGCTGCTGTGCCGCCGCGTCCATCTTCTGAATGGCCTTTTCTTCCAGCACCTTTTCAATACGCTCGGCGTTAGCCTGAAAGTTCAGGCGCAGCGGACGTTCGACGGTGATACGCCGGTAGCCAAAGGCTTCGACGGGGAAGATCTTGCTCTGCGCGGTTTGCTCAAAGCTGCCATACAGCCGCACCAAATCACTGATCTGTTCCTCGGTAATGTACTGGCGCTTGCTGCCCAGGGATTTGCGCATTTTGGCAAAGTGCTGGCTGCCATCGATCAGTTGCACCTTGCCTTTACGTTCGGCGGCTTTGTGGTTGCTCAACACCCACACATAGGTGGCGATGCCGGTGTTGTAGAACATATCGGTGGGCAGGGCGATGATGGCTTCGACCAGATCGTTCTGCAGTAGGTAGCGGCGAATCTCCGACTCACCCGAACCGGCGCCACCAGTAAACAGCGGCGAGCCGTTGAGGATGATGCCGATGCGCGAGCCGCCTTCACGCGGGTCACGCATTTTGCTGACCAGATGCAGGAGGAACAGCAGCGAGCCATCGGACACGCGCGGCAGGCCGGGGCCGAAACGGCCGTTGAAGCCTTTTTCGCTGTGCTCGTCGGTGATCTGCTTCTGCACCTTCTTCCACTCCACGCCGAACGGCGGGTTGCTGAGCATGAAGTCGAAGCGGTGCTCGGGGCCGGCCAGTTGGTCGTTGGAAAGGGTGTTGCCGAGTTTGATGTTCTCGACTTTCTGGCCCTTGATCAGCATGTCCGCCTTGCAGATGGCGTAGGACTCGGGGTTCAGCTCCTGGCCGTGCAGCGACACGGTGACTTGCTGGCTGATGGACTGGATGTACTCGTCGCCCTCGGAGAGGAAGCCGCCGGTGCCGGCAGTCGGGTCGTAGATGGTGACGATGCTGTTGGGCTTGAGCTTGTCGTCCTGCCCGGTGATCACCAGCGAGGTGGTCAGGTGCACGATATCGCGCGGGGTGAAGTGCTCCCCGGCGGTTTCGTTGGAGCTTTCCGCGAACTTGCGGATCAGCTCTTCGAAGATGATGCCCATGCCGAAGTTGCTGATGCGCTCGGGGCTCAGGTCGGTGGCGGCGAAGCGCTGCACCACCTGATACAGCAGGTTGGCGGCCGAGAGCTGCTGCACGAAGTCTTCAAAGTGGAAGTGCTCGAAGATCTCGCGGGCGTCCTTGCTGAAGGACTGCACATAGCTCATCAGGTCGGCGGCGGTCTGGGTGTCGGACAGCGTACCCAGGGTCAGCTTGGAGGCATTGAAGAACTGCTGCCCGGCCGCACGCAGCAACAGCCGCTCACGCACCAGATCAGGCCGGCCCTCCTGCGCATAGGACTCACGGATCACTGCTTCCTTGGTCGGCTCCAGCACACATTCCATACGCCGCAGCAGGGTGAACGGCAGGATGATGCGGCCGTACTGCGACTGCTTGAAGTCACCGCGCAGCAGGTCGGCAATCGACCAGAGAAAGGCGGCTGTCTGGGAATGGTTTTCCGTGTTCACGCAACTGCTCCTGGGTGATCGGTCAAAGCGGCTACTTTAACCCGCTGGGAGTCGCCAGGTCAGAGCAATGCGGGCTCTTGTCCAATCATCAGTTGCAAGGGAGGGGGCATCGGGGCGTTTGGCGCGCGAGGGCTACCGCCACGATGAATGCTGACGGCAGGCGTCAGCCCTCGATCCCAACGCCCAAGGCGATGGCGGAAGCATGGGCATTTTAGCGTGCTCCCGGCAGGCTCAGATGTTGCGAGCATCGGCCAATTGAGGCTTCCGAACCTCTATGCACGGAAGCATGGTAGACAACATGGGCTTTTTCACAGCTGCAGGCGCTTGCCTTTTGCTTGGCTTTGCCGCGCTAGGCCTGATGTTTCAGCCAGGCACGTGGCGACTGGCCGAGGCGTTGGCTGAACACCCGTGACAGGGCTTCCGGGCTGGTGTAGCCCACGGCGGGCGCGACCAGTGCCAGTGGTCGGCCGCTTTTCAACAGCTGGCGAGCCAGGCTCAGGCGCCAATCGGTGAGGTAGTCCATTGGCGTCTGGCCGACCAGGCGGCGGAACTGTTCGGCGAAGCGTGCTCGGGACATGCCTGCCTGGCTGGCCAGGTCCTGCAGGTTCCAGTTTTCCTGCGGGCGCTGGTGCAGGGCATCGAGTGCCTTGGCCAGACGTGGTTCAGCCAGGCCGACCAGCAGGCCGGCTTGCAGTAGCTGGCTGTCCATCACTTCTCGCAGCAGCAGGATCAGCACATATTCCACCAAGCGGTTGACTGCGGCCTGGCGCCCGCAATGTTCGGCGAAGGCTTCGGCGAACAGCAGTTCCAACGTCGGTCCCAGGCCGGGTATGCGCTGCAACGGCAGCACGATCTGATCGGGCAGGCTGCGCAGCAGCGGGTTGCCCAGCCCGGCGCTGAAGTCGAAGGCGGCACACAGCAACTCGGCGCCGTCCGCTTCTTCGGCATGCAGGTGGTGGGCACAGGCGCGAGGAAATAGCAGCAGCACCGGCTCTTCGATCAATTGCTCACGTAGCCGCGGACCCGAGACCCGCATGCGGCCGCGACGCAGCAGGTGCAAATGGCCGATGTTGTCGCCTTCGTACAAGCCGGATGAACCACACAGCGGGCCACTGTGAAACACCTTGGCGTGTAACGGGAAGCGGCTGAGCAGCGGAGAAAGGCGATCCATTCGAGACGACCTGCAAGCTATTCGAGATTTTCAATCATCATGGGTATCGGAGATTGCCGCAAAGTGGCGACGTGGTTCAACAACCTTTCAGGAGAACACCATGCCGCGCATCAATCCCGTCGATCTCGCGCAGATCGATACGCAAACCGCTGACAGCCTTACGGCCGTGCGCCGCAAACTGGGCATGCTGCCCAACCTGCACGCGACCCTGGCTCTGTCTCCCGCCCTTCTGCAGGCGTACCTGGGTTACACCGAAGCTCTCAGCCAAGGGCGTCTGACGGCCCGTCAGCGCGAGATCGTGGCCCTGGCCATGGCGCAGGCCAATGGCTGCCGTTACTGCCTGAGCGCCCACAGTCTATTGGGCAAAGGTGCGGGTCTGAGCCCTGACGAGCTGCATGCCGCGCGCCGCGGGCAGGCGCTCGATGCCCAGGAGCAGGCGGTGCTTAGCCTGGCGCTAGGGCTGCTTGAGCAGCGTGGCCGTCTACGCGACGAGCAGCTCGACCGTGCCCGTGCCGCCGGGCTGGATGATGGGCTGGTGCTCGAAGTGCTGGGGCATGTCGCGCTGAATACGCTGACCAACTTCGGCAACAACCTGGCGCAGACGGAGATCGACTTTCCCGAGGTTGCCTTGCAGCTGTGAGGCATACAAAAACGGCCCCGAATGGGGCCGTTTTCAGTTGTCGCCCTACCGCCGTCAGGTTCGCCGGCGGCGCTGCAGCCAGACCACCAGGGCAAACAGCAGCAAGCCCGGCAGCCACATCAGTTCCTTCGGCCAGCGTGCGGTGGGTGCGCGCACGGTGACGATCTCCTGGTCGAACTCCAGGCCGGCTTCGGCCGCCGGGCTGCTGAAACCGACGCTGTCGATCAGCACCTTGCCGTCCTGCTCGTAGGTGACCAGGCCGAGCTTCTCCAGGCGCTCCTCACCGGTGGCGCCGTCCGGTACCGGCAGCAGCACGCTGAACACGCGCTCGTCGCCGACCGCATCCTCGCCGCGAATGCGCAGGCGCAGCTGGCTGTCGCCTTCGATCTCACCGAGGGTCTGGGCCAGTTGGCTCGGCGGCACGTCGCGGTAGGGGTCATGCACCATGTCCATCCAGAAACCGGGGCGGAACAGGGTAAAGGCGACCAGCAGCAACAGCACGCTCTCGTACCAGCGGCTCCTGACCAGGAAGTAGCCCTGGGTGCCGGCGGCGAAGATCAGCATGGCCACCGTGGCGACGATGAAGATCAGCACGCCGTGCCAGAAATCCACGTCGATCAGCAGCAGGTCGGTGTTGAAGATGAACAGGAAGGGCAGCGCTGCCGTACGCAGGCTGTAGTAGAAGGCGGTGATACCGGTCTTGATCGGGTCGCCCTTGGACACCGCGGCGGCGGCGAACGATGCCAGCCCTACCGGCGGGGTGACGTCGGCCATGATGCCGAAGTAGAAGACGAACAGGTGCACTGCGATCAGCGGCACGATCAGGCCATTCTGCTGACCCAGCGCCACCACCACCGGCGCCAGCAGGCTGGAGACCACGATGTAGTTGGCGGTGGTCGGCAGGCCCATGCCGAGGATCAGGCTGAACACGGCGGTGAGCATCAGCATCAGCAGCAGGTTGCCCATCGACAGCAGCTCGACCAGGTCGGCCAGGACCAGGCCGACGCCGGTCTGCGACACGGCGCCGACGATGATGCCGGCCGCCGCGGTGGCGATGCCGATGCCGATCATGTTGCGCGCGCCGGCGATCAGGCCTTCACGCAGGTCGATCACGCCGTCCATGAAGGTGCCGTGGTCATGGCTGCCGTCGTGGCGCATCCAGCTCAGTAGCGGCCGCTGGGTGAGCAGGATGATCACCAGCATGACGCTGCCCCAGAAGGCCGACAGACCGGGCGAGAGGCGCTCGATCATCAGGCACCAGACCAGCACCACCACCGGCAGCAGGAAGTGCAGGCCGGACAGCAGCACGGCGCGGGTCTTGGGCAGCGCCTCGATAGGCGCGTCCGGGTCTTCGGCAGGCAGTACCGGCACGCTGGCGGCGATTTTCAGCAGGCCGAGGTAGACGATGGCCAGCAGTACGCCGATGCCGCTCAGGGCGTGCTCGCCCAGCGCCGGCTTGAGCCAGCCGAGGCCGTAGTAGACCGCCAGCGACAGGCCGCTGATCAGCGCCGCGCCGAAGGCGAAGCCGGTCAGGCGGCGCAGCCAGGGCTTGGGCTGGTGTCCGCCGATGGGCTGCAGGCCGAGCTTGAGGGCTTCCAGGTGGACGATGTAGAGCAGTGCGATGTAGGAGATGGCGGCCGGCAGGAAGGCGTGCTTGATGATCTCCACATAGGGCAGGCCGATGTACTCGACCATCAGGAAGGCCGCGGCGCCCATCACCGGCGGCATGATCTGGCCGTTGACCGAGGAGGCCACTTCCACCGCGCCGGCCTTCTCTGCGGAGAAGCCGGTGCGCTTCATCATCGGGATGGTGAAGGTGCCGGTGGTGACCACGTTGGCGATCGACGAGCCGGAGATCATCCCGGTCAGCCCCGAGGACAGCACCGCCGCCTTGGCCGGGCCGCCGCGCAGGTGGCCGAGCAGGCTGAAGGCGAGCTGGATGAAGTAGTGGCCGGCGCCGGCGCGTTCGAGCAGTGCGCCGAACAGGACGAAGAGGAAGACGAAGCTGGTCGACACGCCGAGGGCAATGCCGAACACGCCTTCGGTGGTGATCCACTGGTGGTTGGCCAGGGCGGTGAAGCTCACCCCGCGGTGGGCCAGCAGGCCGGGCATGTAGGGGCCAGCCAGGCTGTAGATTAGGAACACCAGGGCGATGATCGCCAGGGGCGGGCCAAGCGCGCGGCGGGTTGCTTCGAGCAGCAGCGGGATGCCGATGCAGGCGGTCACCAGGTCGGCGCTGGTCAGGTTGCCCGGGCGCTGCGCCAGCTGCTGATAGAAGATGAACAGGTAGGCCGCGCTGGCGGCAGCGACCAGCCCGAGGGCGATGTCCAGTAACGGTACCCGGTCGCGTGGCGAGCGCTTGAACGCCGGGTAGGCGAGGAAGGTCAGCAGCAGGGCAAAGGCCAGGTGGATGGAGCGGGTTTCGGTGTCGTTGAACACGCCGACGCCGAACACGAACGGCAGCGGCGAGGCGATCCACAGCTGGAACAGCGACCACAGCAGGGCCAGGCCGGCGATCACCTGGGCCATGGCGCCTACCGGCAGGCGTGCGCCGACGTCCTGGGCGATCAGTTCCTCGGTGGAGAGTTTCTCGTCATGCATGGGTTGGACCTGAACATGAAGTACGAATAAACGGCAGAACCCGCGGCCGTGGCGACACGCGGGCTCTGAAGGAAGGCTAGTTCAAACAGGGCCGCCCCGGTTGGCGGGGCGGCTGCGGCTGGAACCGGTTCACGATCGTGTAGCCGATCGTGGACGGGCTCTTACAGCCAGCCGCGTTCCTTGTAGTAGCGCTCGGCACCTTCGTGCAGCGGCGCGGTCAGGCCGACCTTGATCATGTCCTCGGCCTTCAGGTCCTTGAACGCCGGGTGCAGGCGCTTGAAGCGGTCGAGGTTGTCGAACACCGACTTGACCAGCTGGTAGACCACTTCCGGGTCGGCCTTGGCCGAGGTGGACAGCACGGCCTTGCCGCCGATCGACGGGGTGGCGGTGTCATTGCCCTTGTACAGCCCGCCGGGAATCTCGGTCTTGCTGTAGTAGGACTTGTCCGCCAGCAGTTTGTCGATGTCGGCGCCAGTCACTGGCACCAGCACGGCGTCGACGGTGGTGGTGGCTTCCTGGATGGCGCCGTTGGGATGACCGACGAAATAGGTCATGGCGTCGATGTTGTTGTCGCCCAGGGCGCTGGCCTGTTCAGCCGGCTTGAGCTCGGCGGCCAGGGCGAAGGCGGATTTGTCCCAGCCCTTCACGCGCATGATTTCTTCCAGGGTGTCGCGCTGACCGGAACCCGGGTTGCCGATATTCACGCGCTTGCCCTTGAGATCGTCGAAGCTGGCGATCTTGGCGTCACGGCGGGCGAGGATGGTGAACACTTCGCTCTGCAGCGAGAACACCGCGCGGATGTCCTCCATGGCACCTTCCTTTTCGAACGGCGCAACGCCATTCATGGCCTTGAACTGGTGGTCCGACTGCATGATGCCGAAGTTGAATTCGCCACTGCGGATGCCGTTGACGTTGGCCACGCCACCGCCGCTGGCCGGGGCGTTGCACTTGATGCCGTGGTTGGCAGTGTCACGGTTGAGGAAGCGGCAGATGGACTGGCCCGCCACGTAGTACACGCCGGTCTGGCCGCCGGTACCGATGGTGACGAACTTGTCCTGCGCCTGGACCATACCAGGCAGAGAGGCGGCAAGAGCGGCGGATAGGGCCCAGGCCAGGGATTTTCCTTTCATGGATGATCTCCATTTGTTGTTCGGTTTTAAGTGCCGCGACCTTGTGGGTGCGGGGCATGAACCATACAGCCTAGACCCCTCTGATAAAAGCCATGGGAGCTTTTGCTTACGAATCGGGCAATGTACCTGCGGGGTGAAAGAAAAACGGCCCCGGTGGGGCCGTTATCTTCAGCTCAACCAGCCCTCGGCCTTGGCCCGGGCCACCGCCTGGGTGCGCCGCTGTACACCCAGCTTGACGTTGATACGTCGGGCATGGGTTTTCACCGTGTGCAGGGAGATATACAGGCTTTCGGCGATCTGCTGGTTGGAGTGGCCCTGGGCGATCAGGCTGAGCACGGCCAGTTCGCGCTTGCTGAGCAGCGACTCGCTGGCGTTGATCACCTCGTTCTGCCCCGTGGTTTTGCGGCTCAGGCGCTGCAACCAGCCGGGCGCCTGCTGCTCCAGCCATTGCGGCTGACGGTTCAGCAGCGATTGCACCGGCAGTAGCTGTTGTTGTTGCTCGGCCTCCTGCAGGCCCTGCCGCAGCTGTTGCTCGGCCTCATCCGTCTGGTCGAGCAGATACAGGGCTTCGGCCAGGCACAGGCGGGTCTGGGTGGCCAGGCTGGCATGGCCGCTGCGCAGGCACTCGTCCAGCAACTGGCGCAGGGCGAGCAGCGCAGTGGCTTGGTCGCCCAGAGCCATGTTGCTGCGTGCCAGGTACAGCTGGGTACGCGGCAGCAGGTCGTAGAAGCCCGAGGGGGCCTGCAGGTGATCACGTTCGAAGCGCTGTAGCACACGCTGGAACACCTGGCGGGCACGCTCGGCCTGGCCCTGATGCAGCAGCATACGCCCCTGGGCCAGCAGGATGACTTCGCGGTAGCGCACCTCGGGCACGTGCAGCCACTGCATCTGCCGCTCGGCGCGCCGCAGCAGTTGCTGCGCCAGTTCGCTGTCGCCCTCGTACCCGGCCAGTTCGGACAGGCTCAGGTAGCCGAACAGCATGTAGGCATCCTCGCAGGCCTCCGCTTCCTGCAGCCCTTTGCGCAGGCTGGCGCGCGCCGCCTCGCGCTCGCCGCGCTTGTTCAGCAGGGTGCCGCGCAGCAGCAGCAGGCGCGCCAGAACCGGGCCGCGCAGGCCATGCTCCTGCAGCAGTTGCAGGTACTGTTCGGTCTGCTCCAGGGCGCGTCCGGGCTCGCCGGTCATGTTCAGCAAGTGGACGTGGTCGACCCCGAGCAGGGCCTCGAACAGCACGTTGCCGCGCAGACGGGCCAGGCGCAGGCCTTCCTCGCTGTGTTGCTGGGCCAGTGTCAGGTTCTGTTCGGCACAGGCCTGCTGTGCCAGGGCCTGGTGGCAGAGGATGTGCAGCGACCAGGACTCTTCGTCCAGCACGGCCAGGGCCTCGCGGCAATGCTGGGCGGCGCTGGCCAGGCCGCGCTGGCGATGCAGCACGCCAAGCACCGCCTGGTATTCGGCGATCAGCTGCTGCTGGCGGCGGGGGCTGCGTTGCGGCAGAAAGCGCCCGACATCGACCAGGCACTCGTCTACCTCGTCCAGGCGCGTACAGATGATCAACGCCCAGGCCTGCAGCAGGATCAGGCGCGGTGCGCTGGAAAATACTTCGGCCGGCAGTTCGTCACGCCAGTGGAGGAACTGCGCGACGCTCTGGCCGATCAGCAACTGGTCCTGGCCATAGCGTTGCAGGTAGCTGGCAGCGACTTCCGGCTGGCCCGCCAGCAGAGCGTGCTCCACGGCCTCGCGCACATCGCCCTGGCCGGCGAACCACTGGCAGGCCAGTACATGTACATGCTGCGCGCCCTGGGTGGCAGGCAGGCGCTTGAGCAGGCTGGCCAGAGGGCGCCACAGGCGGAACCAGGTGCCGGTGCCGTCGAGGCTGCGCAGGAACAGCTGGCGTTGGCGCAGCTGTTCGAGAATGTGCTCGCCGTCCAACTCTTCCAATAGATGCTGGCACAGGGCTTCGGAGAAGCGCGGGATGCGCGCCAGGATCAGCAGGGCCTGGCGCAGGGTGTCGGGCAGTGCGGCCAGTACTTCTCGCTCGACATACTCCTGCAGCAGCGGTGTGCCGGCAGCCAGGCGTTCGCCGAGCTGGTCGGCATTGCCGCCGAGCAACAGCAGGCAAACGCCGGCCAGCCAGCCTTCGCTGTGTTGCAGCAGCTGTTCCTGCTGTTCGGGCGAGAGTTGCAGTTGGCGGCGTTCGAGTAAGTGGCCGAGTTCATCCTGGTTCAGAGTCAGGGCGTCAGCATCGAGCTCCTGCAGGTCACCCTGCAGCAGCAGGCGGGGCAGGTTCCAGGCTGGCCGTCGACGCCCTCCGATCCACCAGCGCAGGGTGTGCGGGCCACGTTCGAGCAGGTGGTCGAGGCAGGCGTCCAGCTCGGCGCACGGCTGCCGCGGGTAGTCATCGAGAATGATCCACAGCGGCTGTTCGACCCGGCCGAGCAACTGGCTCAGTTCGGCGCAGGGATCGCCGTCGTCATGGCTGAGCTGCAAGGCTGCGGCCAGGCGACCGAGCAAGTCTGCGGGGCTGATGGGGTGGCCGAGTAGATCCAGCCAGACCACGCGGGTATCGGCGGGGGCCTGACGGGCACATTCGTTGAGCAGGACGCTCTTGCCGAAACCGGCGGGGGCGCATACCAGGCTCAGGCGATAGTCGCCAGCCAGCAGTGCCTGGGTCAGGCGCGGGCGGGCGATATGCGCGGCCGGTAGGCGCGGCAAATGGTGTTCCGCGTGCTGTTTGCCAGCAACGGGATGCAAGGCGCGAACCTTGTTCTGCATGGTCGAGGCCTCGGCTGTTTATTTTAGTTGTAGCGAGAGGTCGATCTTATCCGCTCGCCAACTCAATTGGGCAGCACGGATAAAAAAGGCGACCACGAGGGTCGCCTAAAGTCTGGAGCAACGTTGCGTGTGAGTCTCAGCGTACGCCGGCGTTACGCAGCGCGGCCGGAGTGAAGTCCGCGGCGCTGGCGGAAATGCCGTATTGCACTGCGGTCTTTTCTTCGTTGGCCATGCCGATGGCGATGTAGCGGCCGGCAATGATGTCGTACAGCGCCTCGAAGGCGTATACCGGCACCTGCTGGTCGAACTGCTGAGTCAGCATGGCCTGGCCGATGCGCCACAGTTGGCCACGGCCGTCATACAGCTCGGACGAGGCGATCTGCCAGGTGTCTTCGTCGACGAAGAAGCGGCGTTTGGCGTAGATGTTGCGCTCGCCGGCCTTGAGGGTGGCAACGACTTCCCATACGCGGTGCAGCTCGTAGCGGGCCAGGTCCTGGTTGGTGTGGCCGGGCTTGAGGATGTCGGCGTACTTCACTTTCGGCGAGGTCAGCTCGAAGTTGTTGTACGGGATGTACATCTCGCGCTTGCCCACCAGCTTCCAGTCGTAACGATCCGGCGCACCGTTGAACATGTCGAAGTTGTCCGAGGTACGCATGCCGTCGGCGGCAGTACCCGGGCCGTCGTAGGCCACCTGCGGGGCGCGGCGCACGCGGCGCTGGCCAGCGTTGTAGATCCAGGCCATGCGCGGCTCGGCGATCTGGTCCAGCGAGTCGTGTACCAGCAGTACGTTACCGGCCAGGCGCGCCGGCGCGGTTACACGCTGCTTGAAGAACAGCAGAGCGTTGGCTGCTTTCTTCTCGTCCAGGCCCTTCATGCCGGTCGGGAAGGCAATTTCGTCCTCGAAGTTGACCAGGCTGTAGCTGCCGTTGGTTTGCGGGGCTGCCTGCACGATGTTGCGCTTGAGGTTGCCGCCGCGATAACGGGTGATGTGGTTCCAGATTACTTCCAGGCCGTTTTGCGGAATCGGGAAGGCATAGTAACGGCTGTCGGCGAAGCCTTTCAGGCCGTTGCCGCCATCGATCAGCGAAGTGTTGAGCGCGCTTTTCTTGGCCGCTTCATAGATTTCCGGCGGCAGCGCAGCGCTGCGGCGGCTGGTGTAGACCGGCATCTTGAAGGTTTCGGGATAGCGCTTGAACATGGCCAGCTGGCCTTCGTTCAGCTTGTCCTTGTACTGGTCGACATTCTGCGCAGTGATGGTGAACAGCGGCTGGTCACCCGCGTAGGGGTTTTCCACGAAACCACCGGATAGTACTGCCGCGGCGTCCTTGGCCAGACCGCCGGTCCAGGCCGGGATGCTACCGTCGGCGTTCCCGGATTTCTCAGCGCCGGTCGGGGTCAGGCTGGTGCCCAGTTTGGCCGCTTCCTCGGGCGACACTGCGGCGAGCACGCTGCTGGCCAGCAGGGACAGGGTGAGGGCGGTGATCAGTTGTCTTGTTTTTCTCATGGTGATCGGATCCCTTAGAAGTTCACGCCGAAGCTGAGCGCGATGAAGTCGCGGTCAGTCTGGGTGTTGTAGTCGCCATCGAAGAAGTCGGTGTAGCTCAGGCTGGCGGTGTAGGTATTCAGGTAGTCGGCATCGACGCCGACGCTGATGGCCTTGGAGCCTTCGTTGAACACCGGGCCGTAACCGTCGACGTCATGCGCCCAGGCCACGTTGGGCTTGAGGTTGATCCCGGCGAAAACGTTGCTGTACTCGAGGATGCCGCGAGCGCGGTAGCCCCAGGACGTATTGGTGAAGAAACCGTGGGTGCCGTATTCCTCGCGTGCAGCGATGTTGGAGGCAGCGGTGCCATGTGGTGAGCCGTAGATGGAGTCGCGGCCGTAGGCGACGTCGTCACGGCTTTCCAGGCCACCGATGCTGGTCATGCCGACTTCACCTACCAGGGTCAGACGCGAGGCGCCCAGTACCTGGTCGAAGAAGTGAGTCATGGTGGTTTGTGCCTGGGTCACTTCCTTGCGGTTGTAGCCTTTGCTGACGACGCCGGCCTGGGCCAGGGCGCCGGCAAAACCACCGGTGGCCAGGCCGCCGGCGACTGTGGTGGCCAGCTTGGCGGTCATGTCGGTACCGTTGATGCCCAGCGGCATGTTCGGACGGTAGCTGACTTCACCGGTCCAGGCGGTGCCGGTAGGCAGGGTGGTGGAGAAGCTCAGGCCATACAGGCGGATGTCCTCGGGGTATTCGAGGTAGTACTGCCCACGCCCCAAGAGAATCGGCTGGGCGAGAGCACCGCCTGCCAGGGTGAACGCCGTGGTGATGTCGGCCGCGCTGGCGTTCTGGAACATCGCATTGGGCGTACGGCTGTGATAGTTCATGAAGTAAGCGCCGTATTCGGTGTCGTCACCGAGCCAGCGCAGGGCCGCACCCCACTGGCCGTCGTCGCGCGCATCGCGGTCACCGCCGCGAGGTACTACCAGACCCTCAGGATTAACGGTCACGCCTTGTGATGCCAGCAGACCGCTGAGTCCGTTAAGAGTGGCGACCGTGTTCGCGTCGAGAATGGTGTAATTGGTATCGCAGCCGTCGGCGACCACATCGCTCGAAGCGAAGAAGGTGCCGCAATTGTCGATGACGGTCTGGTCCCATTCCAGCTGGTAGAAGGCTTCAGCCGAGAGCTGGTCGGTGATGGTCTGCGACATGTAGAACATGTTGACCGGAATCAGACCTTCCTTGATTTCAGCGCCTGGGCGGCGGAAAGCGGCGGCATCGACCGGGTTGATCGAGTTGATGCTGTTGCCGATGAAGGTGCTCTCACCCCAGCTGACCACCTGCTTGCCGAGGCGTACGGTGCCCGGCATGTCGCCAATGGCGTAGTTGTGGTAGACGAAGGCGTCGAGGATTTCCGCACCGGAGGCCTGCGCGGCTTCCTTACGGTTGTGGTCGTCGATGTCCTTGAACAGACGGCTCTCGTCCTTCAGCTCGAAGTCGTACCAGTACTTGCCGCGCACGAATACGCCGGTGTCGCCGTATTTCAGCTCGAGGTCGTGAATACCTTTGAAGATTTTCGAGAAGGTTTCGCCCTTCTTGAAGTTGAGGCGACCGTCATCACCGGTTTGGGTGAAGCCGGTGCCGCCGTTGGCGGTACCGATCAGGTCCTTGTCCGGGCTGGCAGTGGACCAGCTGGCGCCAACCGACAGCGATGAGTCGAGTTGGCCTTCGATTTCCCCGATGTTGAAGTTGATGGCGTGGGCCGGAGCGGCAGTGCCCAGGGCGACTGCAAGGGCGAGGGTGTGCGGCTGGAAGATTCCGGGCCTTTTTATTCTTGTCATGAGGCTCTCCAAGTGTTGGGTGGAACTGCTGTGCACCCTACCCAGCGGATGACAGCCTCATAAGCGCACCAAGGGAGTATTTTTGGTGTAGCTCCAAAGTACTAATGGCCTTGATTGATGGGGCTTTTGCTCTGCCAAAAGTTCGGTGAATGCTTGGCTATCAGAGGTATGGGTATGGCTGCCGATGTACAGGTGCGAGTCGGCAAAGAGGCAATAAAAAACCCCGCATCTGCGGGGTTTTTTATTGTGTGTGAACTGGATCAGGCGGGCTGTGTCGACCATTGCTGCAGACGCACCAGGCTGTCGCGGTAGGGGCTCAGGCCGCGCCAGAGCAGCAGTACCGAGCCAAACACGGCCAGAGTGGTGACGATCAGCAACGAGTAACGCAGGGCGTTGTCGTCGGCGAACACATAATCGGTAACCAGTGCCACGGCGGTAGGGCCCAGGCCCAGGCCGAACAGCGTGATGACAAACAGGTAGATGGCCGAGGCCTGGCCGCGCATCGAGTTGGGCATGATTTCCTGAATGGCGGCCGGCGCTACGCCAAAGGGCATGCTCAGACAGAAAATGGTAGGCGCCAGCAGTACGGTGGCCCAGAGTGCGTTGGGCATCAGTGGGAAGATAAGTACCAGCGGTAGCGCTCCCATTGCGGCGTAAAGTCCCACCCGCATGTTGGCGTCAGTGCGCCCGCGCTTGGCCAGCCAGTCGGCCAGTCGGCCGCCAAAGACGATGCCGATGCAGCCGAACACGGCCACCAGGCTGCCGTAGATGATGCCGACCTGCCCGGCATCCCATCCGTAAGTACGAATGTAGAAAGTCGGAATCCAGGCGGCACTGCCGTAGCCGGCGAAGGACAGCCCGGCGAAGCCGAAGTTGTGGCACAGCACGGTGCGGCGGTTGCTGCGGATGTAGCGGCCTACTTCTGCCAGGGGCACGGATACGCCGGCTCCGGCACCGCGCCGCGCGGGTTCTTTCACGGCCAGCATCAACAAGGTGAACAGGATTCCGGCGGCGCCGAGGATGAGGAATATCAGTTGCCAGGGGCGTACTTCTCCGAACACGGGTAGCACGACATCGCCTTGGGCCGAGGCGAACTGGATCACCAGGCCGCCAAGCAGGAAGGCGATCCCTGAGCCGAGGTAGACCCCCATACCGTAGACCGCCATGGCCGTGGCGCGGCGGTTGGGCGGGAAGCTGTCGGCGATCAGCGAGTAGGCGGCGGGCGACAGTGCCGCTTCGCCGACACCGACGCCGATGCGGCAGAACAGGAACTGCCAATACTGTTTGGCCAAGCCGCAGGCGGCAGTGGCCGCGCTCCAGAAGATGATGCCGAAGGCGATCAGGCCACGGCGGCTCTTGGTATCCGCCAGACGTCCGAGTGGAATGCCGCAGATGGTGTAGAACAGCGCGAAGGACAGGCCCATCAGCAGGCTCATCTCGGTATCGCTGATGGCCAGATCGCGGCGGATGGGGCCGACCAGCAGATTGAGGATCTGTCGGTCGATAAAGGACAGTACGTAGGCGACCATCAAAATGGTCACGGTGATCCAGGCAGAAAGACTGGAGGGGTAGCCGTTGTTGTTATTGGACACTGGCAGGGCTCCTCGACCATCAGGCAAAAGGGGGATGGTCAGAGTAGACCTGCGGTTTGCGGGTTTAGTATCGCTCGTAAGTGTTATCACCCTGCTGAATCAGGGTGATAACCCTCCATTGATGATTTCAAGATGTCTCAAAGCCCTGCCGTAGACGCCTGGCTGCCTCAAGCAGCAGCGCTTCGCTGGCACTCCAGCCCAGGCAGGCGTCGGTGATCGACTGGCCGTAGCGCAATGCCGGTTGCAGGGGCTGGCAGCCATCGATGAGGTGGCTTTCCAGCATCACGCCTCGTAGTGACAGTTCACCCGCCAGGCGCTGGCGTAGCACTTCGTGTAGCACCTCGGGTTGGCGCGCCGGGTCCTTGCCGCTGTTGGCGTGGCTGCAATCGACCATGATGCTTGGTAGCAGGCCACGCTTGCCCAGGGTGTTGCGGGCGACAGCGACCTGCTCGGCCCTGTAGTTCGGCCCCTGATGTCCTCCGCGCAGCACCAGGTGAGTGTGCGGGTTGCCCTGGCTGTGCAGCAGCGCCGGTCGGCCCTGCTCATCCAGACCGAAATGACGATGGCCCTGAGCGGCGGCCTGCATGGCGTCGCAGGCGATGGCCAGATCACCGTCGGTGCCGTTCTTGAAACCCACCGGCAGGTCGAGGCCGCTGACCATTTCGCGATGGATCTGCGACTCGCTGGTGCGTGCGCCAATCGCCGCCCAGCCGAGCAGATCGTCGATATAGGCGGCGGCCAGTGGTTGTAGCAGTTCGCTGGCCAGCGGCAGGCCCAGGCGCAGCAGGTCGAGCAGCAGGCCGCGCGACAGGCGCAGGCCTTCGTCGGCGCTGCCGCTGCCATCCAGGTACGGGTCGAACAGCAGACCCTTCCAGCCCACCGTCGTGCGTGGCTTTTCCAGGTAGGCGCGCATCACCAGCAGCAGCTGGTCGCCGACTTCTTCCTGCAGGGAGGCCAGGCGCTGGCCGTAGTCGAGGGCGGATGCGGGGTCGTGCAGTGAGCAGGGGCCGATCACCACCAGTAGGCGTGGGTCGCGGCCGGCGAGGATGGCGCGGATGGCCGCGCGTTGCTGGTGCACGCGCTCGGCGAGCAGCGGGTCGAGGGGTAGCTGCTGGCGCAGCTGGGCGGGAGTGGGCAGGGCTTCGGCGCGGGGTTTGGCAGTGGCGACGAGATTCAGCGGAGCATTCATGTTCGGCAGTCCTTGGCCGGCGGCAGTGCCGCGCGGCGCTAGCGAGGTGTTCGGCAGTCGGTTCGGAGCGGGTGGGCGAAGCGGCTAAATCGCCAGGCGGAGCTGCGGTAACGGTATGCGGTCATGTCGGTTTCCTCGGTGAAAACAAAACCCCCGGTCGGGTGGCCGACCGGGGGTTTTGGGGAAACTCTCTGGTGGCGACCCGGGTGTGCGGGGCGCCTGTGGGGTATCAGGCGCGCCCGTGGCTAAACCAGTACCCATAGAAATACGCGCGCACGGCCGACAGCGCTGCGGCACGCGGAGCGGGGCAGACGAGGGCAAGGTGTGGGCGAAGGTTCATGGAATCGGTTTCTCCTGAAAGCTGGGCTCAACGCTACCCGGCTGAGGCGGGCAGCGCAAGCGCCGGTTACACCACGCCCTGTTCGCGCAGACGGGCGATAGTGGCTTCATCCAGATTCAGCAGGCGCTGCAGGATGGCGGCCGAGTGCTCGCCCAGCAGCGGTGGCGCCGAGCGGTATTCCACCGGTGTATCCGACAGGCGCAACGGGCTGGCCACCTGTGGTGTGCTGCTGCCAAGGCCATTGGCCAGGTCCAGACGCAGGCCGCGGGCCTGCACCTGCGGGTCGGCGAACACCTGGGCCAGGTCATTGATCGGACCACAAGGCACGCCGGCCGCCTCCAGCAGGGTGATCCATTCGGCGGTGGTTTTGAACACCGTGGCCTGGCGCAGCAGCGGGATCAGCTCGGCGCGGTGGGCGACCCGGGCCTTGTTGCTGGAAAAGCGCGGGTCGTCGGCCAAAGCCGGTAGGCCGGCGACCTCGCAAAACTTGCGGAACTGCCCGTCATTGCCCACCGCCAGGATGAAGTCGCCGTCGGCGCTGGGGAAATCCTGGTAGGGCACGATGTTCGGGTGGGCGTTACCGAGGCGCTTGGGGGCGTTGCCGGTGGCCAGGTAGTTCATCGCCTGGTTGGCCAGGCAGGCCACCTGTACGTCGAGCAGCGCTACATCGATGTATTGGCCCTGCCCGGTTTGTTCGCGGGCGTTGAGCGCGGCCAGCACACCGATGGTGGCGTACAGGCCGGTAAGAATGTCGGTGAGGGCGACGCCGACCTTCATGGGGCCGGCGCCGTCCTCGCCATCGGGTTTGCCGGTCAGGCTCATCAGCCCGCCGAGGCCCTGGATCATGAAGTCATAACCTGCCCGCTTGGCGTAGGGCCCGTCCTGCCCGAAGCCGGTGATGGAGCAGTAGATCAGTCGCGGGTTGACCGCTTTCAGCGATTCGTAGTCGAGGCCGTAGGCCTTGAGGCCGCCGACCTTGAAGTTCTCCAGCAGCACATCGCACTGCGCCGCCAGCTCGCGCACCAGGCGCTGACCCTCGGGCTGGGTGAAGTCCAGGGTCAGCGACTGCTTGTTGCGGTTGGCGCACTGGAAGTAGGCGGCCTCGCGGCTGTCGTTGCCCTCGGCATCCTTGATATAGGGCGGGCCCCAGTGGCGGGTGTCGTCACCCGAGCCGGGGCGCTCGACCTTGATCACCTCGGCGCCGAGGTCGGCGAGGATCTGCCCGGCCCAGGGACCGGCGAGCACGCGGGACAGGTCGAGGACACGGATTTTCGACAGGGCGCCGGGCATAAGAATCTCTCGGAGGAATCCCCTCTCCCGCTGGCGGGAGAGCGTTAGGGAGAGGGAAGGTTGTTGCGCCTGAACTCCGCCCTCTCCCCCGGCCCCTCTCCCATGAATGGGCGAGGGGAGAAAGCGTGCGCGCAGCCAAGGTGACTCAGAAAAACGCCTGCAGGCCGGTCTGCGCGCGGCCGAGGATCAGCGCGTGCACATCATGGGTGCCCTCGTAGGTGTTGACCACTTCGAGGTTGACCAGGTGGCGGGCCACGCCGAATTCGTCGCTGATGCCGTTGCCGCCCATCATGTCGCGGGCCATGCGGGCGATATCCAGCGCCTTGCCGCAGCTGTTGCGCTTCATGATCGAGGTGATTTCCACCGCGGCGGTGCCCTCGTCCTTCATCCGGCCCAGGCGCAGGCAGCCCTGCAGTGCAAGCGTAATTTCGGTCTGCATGTCGGCCAGCTTCTTCTGGATCAGCTGGGTCTGTGCCAGCGGGCGGCCGAACTGGGTGCGGTCCAGGGTGTACTGACGTGCGGTGTGCCAGCAGAACTCGGCGGCGCCCAGCGCGCCCCAGCTGATGCCGTAGCGCGCGGAGTTGAGGCAGGTGAACGGGCCTTTCAGGCCGCGCACGTCAGGGAAGGCGTTCTCTTCCGGGCAGAACACGTTGTCCATGACGATTTCGCCGGTGATCGAGGCGCGCAGGCCGACCTTGCCGTGGATCGCCGGGGCGCTCAGGCCCTCCCAGCCTTTCTCCAGCACGAAGCCGCGGATCTCGCCGGCATCGTCCTTGGCCCAGACCACGAAGACGTCGGCAATCGGGCTGTTGGTGATCCACATCTTGCTGCCGGTCAGGCGGTAGCCGCCGTCGACCTTCTTGGCGCGGGTGATCATCGAGCCCGGGTCGGAGCCGTGGTTCGGCTCGGTCAGGCCGAAGCAGCCGATATATTCGCCGCTGGCCAGCTTGGGCAGGTATTTTTGCTTGGTCGCTTCGTTGCCGAACTCGAAGATCGGCACCATCACCAGCGACGACTGCACGCTCATCATCGAGCGGTAGCCGGAGTCGATGCGTTCCACTTCGCGGGCGATCAGGCCGTAGCACACGTAGTTGAGGCCGCTGCCGCCGTAGGTTTCCGGGATGGTGGCGCCGAGCAGGCCGGTCTCGCCCATCTCGCGGAAGATCTTCGGATCGGTCTGCTCATGGCGGAAGGCCTCCAGCACGCGCGGGGCCAGCTTGTCGGCGGCGAACTGCTGGGCGCTGCCCTGCACCATGCGTTCTTCTTCGGTCAGCTGTTGATCCAGCAGCAGCGGGTCGATCCAGTTGAAGCTTGCCTTGGCGGCCATGGGCGAATCCTCGAAAGGTGGCAGTGAAGGGCCGGCGCGCTGGCCGGGCAGTGAGGAAAGCCTAGGCCCATGGGGCGGGTGCGGCAAACGAGTAATTTGCACGCTGTTGTGCGTATTGCTCACTCCGAGATAGCCTTTTGAGGCATTTTCAGCGATTCAGAGTGAGGTCTTGGCATTTATATGCGTCGCAAGATTCCCAGCACCGCGGCCCTGGTGGCCTTCGAGTCGGCCGCCCGCCATCAGAGCTTCACCCAGGCCGCCGAGGAGCTGGCGCTGACCCAGAGCGCCATCTGCCGGCAGATCGCCGGGCTGGAGGAATTCCTCGGCGTCGAGCTGTTCCGCCGCTCGCGGCGCGGGGTCAAGCTGACCGAGGCCGGCCTCACCTACAGCCGCAAAGTGGCCGCGCAACTCGACGCCGTGGAGCGCGACACTCTCGCCGCCATGGGCCAGCAGGGTGCGCAGAGCCTGGAGCTGGCGGTGGTGCCGACGTTCGCCACCCAGTGGCTGGTGCCGCGGCTGAAGGATTTCCAGCGGTTGCATCCGGAAGTCACTGTGCACCTGACCAACCGTACCCGGCCGTTCCTGTTCGCCGACACCGCCTTCGATGCCGCCATCTACTTCGGCGACGGCGACTGGTCCGGCACCGAGAGCCACTACCTGATGCCTGAGGAGCCGCTGCCGGTATGCAGCCCTGCGCTGCTGGCGGGTCGTGAGCCGTTCAGCGCCGCTGAGCTGGCCGCACTGCCGTTGCTGCAACAAAGCACCCGACCCTATGCCTGGCGGCAGTGGTTCAACGCCCAGGGGCTCAACGTACCGCGCGACCTTTCCGGGCCGCGCTACGAGCTCTTCTCCATGCTGGCCCAGGCCGCCGCGCACGGCATGGGCGTGGCGCTGATTCCGCCTTTTCTGATCGAGAGTGAACTGGCCGAGGGGAGGCTGGTTGCGGCGCATCCGACGGCGCTGCACAGCAGTGACAAGGCCTATCGGCTGATGATTCCCGAGCGCAAGTTGGAGTCGGCCGCGCTGGGGGCTTTTCGTGACTGGCTACTGGCAGCGGCGCAGGCCTATCGGGAAGCGCGGGCGGGTAGTGCGGTTTAGCTGCGCAGAGGTCGCCTGAAAAGCATCGTGGCTAAAGCCACTTCCAGGAAGAGCCGCATCTCTGCGGCCGGACGTGCAGCACCGAAGGCCAGCGAGGCCGACTATTCCGCCTGCCGTAGGGCTTCACTACGTTCAATCACGCAGCCAAGGTCAGCCGTGGCGAGTTTGGAATGAATACGCTGCGATGAACCTTTCGTCGGATATGGAAGCTGTTGGCCGGATTACCCTGCCGATTGCCGCACAGCTTGGGGTAGCGATACTCGCGAGGCGATTTCGACGCTGCTAGTCTTGCCAGTTCCGGATACCAATAACCATTAAATCCGAGAGCTTATGCTAGGGCGTTCATTCCTTTTCTGCGCATTGTTGTTGGCAGCAGCCCAGGCCAGTGCGCTGACTATCTACAAATATGTCGACAAGCACGGGACGGTCACTTATAGCGACAAGGCCGTGCCCGGTGCCCAGGTGTTCGTGTTCCGCGACCGTATGGTGGAGAAGCTCGACAATCTGGTGAAGCTGGAAACCAAGAAGCACGCTGCCGGCGAGACGCTGTTGGTGCGTAACGACCTGTACGCGCCGGTAGAAATCGAGCTGCGCCTGGACAAGGTCAGCAACGCGGTCGGTGCGCCGGATGCGCCCATTCGTTGGGTACTGCCGCCGCGTAGCAAGATTCGCCTGCTCACCCTGGCTCCGCAGGATGCCGGCAAGCCACTGCGCTACAAGCCGCGCCTGCGTTACGCCATGGGTGACCCACGTCTGCAGCCGCAGGTCTATCGCTACCCGCTGCCCTGGCGCGGAGGTCCGTTCAAACTGACCCAGGGGGCCAACGGCCGCTACAGCCACTACACCCCCAAAGGGCGTTACGCCATGGACATCGCCATGCCTGAGGGCACGCCTATCCTCGCCGCGCGCGGCGGCATGGTGGTGAAGACCGAAAATCATCAGAGTGGCCGGGGCAACAACCCTTCCGGCAACTTTGTGCGCATCCTGCATGACGACGGCACCATGGGCGTCTATCTGCACCTGATGCGCGGTTCGGTCAGCGTGCGTGAAGGACAGCGTGTCACTTCCGGTACGCCAATTGCCCGTTCCGGCAACACCGGCAACAGCACCGGGCCGCACCTGCATTTCGTGGTGCAGCGCAATGTCGGTCTGGCCCTTGAATCCATCCCCTTCAACTTTGCCCAGCCGGTAGACAGCCTGCCCAATTTTGCCTTGGGTGGCGAATAGCCATTACGTTCGGCTTGCGCGCGGGCTCTTTAACGGCGATGGTTAGCGCACTGTCCAGTCGAGGGAAGCGTAGTTGCCAATCCGCCTGCTTTTCCTGCTGTTCTGCCTACTGCCGAGTCTCGGCAGTGCCGCCGCATTGGAGCTGAATGAGCAGAGCACGGCGCTGCGTCTGGCTTCCCAATTGGAATACCTGTTGCCTGAGCAAGAGCTGGATTTCGCCGGCGCCAGCCAGGCACAAGGCTGGCAGACGGTCAAAGGCTCGTCGTTGAGTCTGGGTCGTCAGGCGGGGGCGGTGTGGGTGCGCCTGCAGGTCCATAACGCTTCTGCGCAGAGTGATTGGCGTCTGCTGGTGGAGTGGCCGATCCTCGATCTGATCGAGTTGCGTACCCTGGAGTCTGCCACGGGGCTGTGGAGCCCGCTGCAGCAGGCGGGGGATCACCTGCCGCTCAGTGCCTGGCCGCAGGCCACCCGTCAGCCGACCTTTCCACTGCTCCTGCCGGCCGGCGAAAGCCGCTGGATCTATCTGCGTCTGCACAGCGAGGAGAACCTGGTAGCGCCCATGCAGCTGCTGACCAAGGACGCCTTTGACCAGCAGGAGCTAACCCAGCGCATGCTGCTCGGCCTGTTCTTCGGCGCCATGCTCGCGGTGCTGCTGTACAACGCCAGCCTGTTTCTGTTTACCGGCAGCCAGAGCTATGTCTGGTACACCTTCTATCTGCTGGCAGTGGTGGTCTACGAACTGGCCCTGAGTGGTTTTGGCATTGTCTATTTGTGGCCCGAACTGGGCCGGCCGGCCGCCATGATCTATGGCTTTTCGGCGATCTGGAGTTTTCTCGCCGCGACCATATTCGTGCGCAGTTTTCTGCGCATTCCCCACTACGGTGGCTGGGTGCTGTGGGCCAACAACCTGCTGCTCGGCTACTGGTTGCTGGCGATGCTGCTGCTGGTGCTGCGCCCGCAATGGCTGCATGGCTTTGGTGTAAACCTGGTTGCGCTGCTGAGTTGTGTGGTCGCCGTGGCCACTGCGATCAGTCTGTGGCGACGGGGTAACCGCTCCGCGCCTCTGTTCGCCGTGGCCTGGGGTTTTCTGATTTTCTGCACCCTGGTGCATGTAGCGGCGCTGCAGGGTGCACTGCCAGTCAACCCGCTGACGCTGCGGATTCAGACCCTGGGTTTCTTCGCCGAATTCATCCTGCTGTCGGTGGCACTGGCCGAGCGTATCAACAGCGAGCGCAAGGCACGCATCCTCGCCCAGGGCGACCTGATCAGCGAGCGCGAAGCGCGTCTGGCCAGCCAGCAACAGCTATTGGAAGAACAGGCACGGGCCAACGAGGAACTGGAGCGCCGGGTACTGGCGCGAACCGCCGAGTTGCAGCAGTCCACCCGCGAACTGGCCCAGGCCAATGCTGAGCTGACCCGCCTGAGCAATACCGATGCCCTGACCCAACTGGCCAATCGCCGCCACTGCGACCAGCAATTGGCGCAGCAGGCCAATGAGCCGCTGGCGGTGATGGTGATCGACATCGACCACTTCAAGCGCATCAACGACACCTATGGCCATCCCTTCGGCGACCGGTGCATCAGTGCTGTGGCCGAAGTGCTGCGCCATAGCGCCCGGCGCAGTGGCGATCTGGCCGCGCGCTACGGTGGCGAAGAGTTTTTCCTGCTGCTCAGCGGCGCCTCCTGCGAGGCCGGTATGGCGCGCGCCGAGCAGATTAGAGCCGAGGTTGAGGCACTGACCCTGCAGTACCGCGGCATTCCGGTGCCGCTGACCATCAGCATCGGCCTGGCTTGCCACGACGCCTCGGGCGAGTTGCACATGCAGGCGCTGATCGATGCCGCCGACAAGGCGCTCTACGCGGCCAAGGGCGCCGGGCGTAACCGGGTTTGCCGCGCAGAGTAGTACGACCCTTGGTCGGTAATCAGGGACAGGTGGTGTCAGCGCGTTAAGGTGAAAGAACGCCCACCCGCCGCTTGAGCGAGGCCAAGACCATGAACAACCTGCACTGCACCTATCGCGACCACGCCATCAGCGCATCCATTATCGAGCACCCCGGTATCCCCACGCCCTGGGCTGCTGGCTGCCAGATCACCCTGCCGGACGGGCAGGCTACCCGGCGTATTCCCCTGCCGATGAAGAGCGCCTTCCTCGCCGACCTGGAGAGCGCCCAGCACGCTGCGCTGGCCCATGGTAAATGGCTGGTGGATCAGCATCTGGATAGCGGTCGGGCACTCAGCTGACGCTCACGCAGCATCCAGCTCAGTCCAGCTTGAGCACCTTGGCGAGGACGATCTTCGGGCCTTTCATCTTTTTGACGATGATGCGCAGGCCTTCAGTCTCCAGCACCTCGTCCTCGTCGGGCACCCGGTTCAGGGCTTCGTAGATCAGTCCGGCGAGGGTTTCCGCTTCGAGGTGGTCGAGGTCGATGCCGAGCAGGCGTTCGATCTTGAACAGCGGGGTGTCGCCCCTCACCAGCAGGCGCCCCGGCTGGTAGGCCAGTACGCCGCGTTCGGCCTTGTGGTGCTCGTCCTGGATATCGCCGACCAGCACTTCCAGCACGTCTTCCATGGTCAGGAAGCCGACCACCTTGCCGTCGGCCTCCTCGACCAGGGCGAAATGCGCACCGCCCTGGCGGAACTGCTCCAGCAGCGAGGACAGCGGCAGGTGCTTGCTGACCCGCTCGATCGGACGCATCAGCTCGGCGATATTGAATTTCGACGGCAGCATTTCCAGCAGGCTCAGCTGCAGTAACAGGTCCTTGATGTGCAGTACGCCGACGAAGTTGCCTTCGTTCTCGTCATAGACCGGGAAGCGGCTGAACTTGTGGCGGCGGAACAGATTGAACAGCTCGTCGAGCTTGGCGCCGACATCGACGTAGACCAGATCCTCGCGCGAGTTGGCCCAGTCCACCACTTCCAGCTCACCCAGCTCCACGGCCGAGGCCAGCACGCGCATGTCCTGGTCGCTGGGGTCGCGGGCGCGGCTGGAATGCAGGATCAGCTTGAGCTCATCGCGGCTGTAGTGGTGCTCGTGGTGCGGCCCCGGCTCGCCCTGCCCGGCGTAGCGCAGGATGGCGTTGGCGCTGGCGTTGAGCAGGTAGATGGCCGGGTACATCAGCCAGTAGAAGGCGTACAGCGGTGCGGCGGTCCACAGCGACAGCAGTTCGGGCTTGCGGATCGCCCAGGACTTGGGTGCCAGTTCGCCGACCACGATATGCAGGTAGGAAATGATGAAGAAGGCCACGAAGAAAGAGATGCCGTGCACCAGCTTCTGCGACTCGATGCCGAGGGCACTGAGCAGCGGGGTCAAGAGTTCGGCGAAGGCCGGCTCGCCGACCCAGCCAAGGCCGAGCGAGGCCAGGGTGATACCTAGCTGACAGGCCGAGAGGTAGGCATCCAGCTGGCCGTGCACCTTGCGCAGGATGGCCCCGCGCCAGCCGTGTTGTTCGGCGATGGTTTCGACCTTGGTGGCGCGCAACTTGACCATGGCGAACTCGGCCGCCACGAAGAAACCGTTGAGAAGGACTAGGAACAGGGCGAACAGTACGAGACCGAGGTCAGCGAACAGATTGGGGGCGGGGAGACTCGTGGAAGGGTCCATGGAGGGGCTAGGTGGCTAAAGGTCGCACAAGGGTGGCGGCTCTCGCCGCCGCCGTCAATTGCGACGATTGAGCTGTTGCGCCGGGAACTGGCAGGTGAAGGTGCTGCCCTTGCCCGGCACACTGGTGATGTCCAGGCGGGCGCGATGACGCAGCAGGACGTGCTTGACGATGGCCAGGCCGAGGCCGGTACCACCGGTACTGCTGGCGCGGCTGGAGTCGACCCGATAGAAGCGCTCGGTGAGGCGCGGCAGGTGCTTGGCCTCGATGCCGATACCGCTGTCGGCCACGCTGAAATGCCCGCCCTGCTCGTCGCCCCACCAGCGGATGCGGATCTCGCTGTCGTTCGGGCTGTACTTCACGGCATTGAACACCAGGTTGGAGAAGGCGCTGCGCAGTTCGGCCTCGCTGCCCTTGAGGCGTAGTTTGGCGTCGACCTCCAGGCTGATACGGTGGTTGCGATTGCCGGAGAGTGCCTGGGCGTCGTTCTTGATCGACAGCAGCAGCAGGTCGACCGCCACTGGCTGGTTGTCCGAGGGGTAGTCGGTGGCCTCCAGCTTCGCCAGCAGCAGCAGGTCATTGAGCAGGTTCTGCATGCGCGCGCCTTGCTGCTGCATTTGTTGCAGGGCGCGCAGCCAGCGGGGGTTCACCTCTTCAACGTTATCGAGCAGGGTTTCCAGGTAACCGGCGATCACTGTCAGCGGTGTGCGCAGCTCGTGGGAGACGTTGGCGATGAAGTCTTTGCGCATCTGCTCCAGCTGGTGCAGGCGGGTAACGTCGCGGACGAACATCAGGTGTTCGTTGTTGCCGTAGCGGGTGATCTGCATCTGCAGGCGCTGGCGGTCGTCGACCGGCGAGGGTAGCTCGAGGTCTTCCTGGAAGTGGCCGGCCTCGAAGTACTCCTTGAAGCGCGGGTGGCGCACCAGGTTGGTGATCGACTGGCCGCTGTCCTGTGGGGTTTTCAGGCCCAGCAATTGCTCGGCGGCGCGGTTCCACCACTCCAGGTTGCCTTCGTTGTCGAGCATGATCACCGCATCGCGCAGCGCGGCGGTGGACTCCTGCACCCGATCGATCACCGCCTGCAGACGGCCGCGTACGCGCTGGTCGCGGCGTTGCAGGTGGTAGATGTTGTCGAACACCTCGCCCCACAGGCCATAGCCTTCGGGCGGCGCCTCGTCGGGCTGGCGGGTGCGCAGCCACTGGTGCAGACGCAGCAGTTGCTTGATATGCCAGAGCAGATAGGCACCGAGGCCCAGCACCAGGGCCCAGGCGTACTGGCCGCTGATCAGGCCGAGCAGGCCGCAGGCCAGCAGGATAAGCAGCAGGTGGCGCATGACCGCGCCCCGCCAGTTCGAATTCACCTATCGCGTCCTTACTCTGGCTACGCCGGGCTTAGCTTTTGGTGGAGAAACGATACCCGGTGCCGCGCACCGTTTGCACCAGATTCTCGTAGGCCTCGCCGAGCGCCTTGCGCAGGCGGCGGATATGCACGTCGACGGTGCGCTCCTCGACATAGACGTTGCCGCCCCACACCTGGTCGAGCAGCTGGCCACGGGTATAGGCGCGCTCCTGGTGGGTCATGAAGAACTGCAGCAGGCGGTATTCGGTGGGGCCCATCTCGGCCGGCTTGCCGTCGATGGTGACGCGGTGGCTGATCGGGTCGAGCAGCAGACCGCCGACTTCGATCGGCGCCTCGCTGTCGCTGGGGCCGGTGCGGCGCAGCACCGCCTTGAGGCGGGCCACCAGCTCACGCGGCGAGAAGGGCTTGGTGATGTAGTCGTCGGCGCCGACTTCCAGGCCCTGGATCTTGTTGTCTTCTTCGCCCTTGGCCGTGAGCATGATGATCGGGATGTCGTCGGTCAGCTCGTCACGCTTGAGGCGGCGTGCCAGTTCGATACCGCTGGTGCCCGGTAGCATCCAGTCGAGCAGGATCAGGTCCGGCTTGCGGTCCACGATCAGGGCATGCGCCTGCTGGGTGTTCTCCGCCTCCAGGCAATCGTAGCCGGCCATCTCCAGGGCCACTGCGATCATCTCGCGGATGGGGGCTTCGTCGTCAACGATCAGGATGTTCTTGCCAACCATGGGTCGAGCCTCGGGTCGTTCTGTCTGCGCCGCATTAGATAACGGAATTATTGCAGCGATGTGACAGCGGTGCGGCAGTTCTAGCGCAGTGCGTAGTCCACGACGATGCCAAGGAAGATCGCCAGCCCGGCCCAGTGGTTATGCAGGAAGGCGGCGAAACATGCCTGCGGGGCACGTTCGCGGGTGCTCCAGAACTCCCAGGCGAAGCAGGCGGCAGCGACGAACAGGCCGAACAGGAACCAGATACCGAGACCGAAGCGCGTGCCGGCCATGGCCAGGCAGAGCAGGGCCAGACCCTGCAGGGTAAGGATGACGATGCGGTCGGCATCGCCGAACAGGATGGCGGTGGATTTCACGCCGATCTTCAGGTCGTCCTCGCGGTCGGTCATGGCGTAGTAGGTGTCGTAGGCCACCGTCCACAGCAGGTTGGCGATATACAGCAGCCAGGCCTCGGGCGGGGGCAGCTCGCCGGTCACCGCGCTGAAGGCCATTGGCATGCCCCAGCTGAAGGCCGCACCCAGCACCACCTGCGGGTAGTAGGTGTAACGCTTCATGAAGGGGTAGCAGGCGGCCAGGGCCAGGCCGCCGAAGGACAGCAGGATGGTGGTCAGGTTGGTGAACAGCACCAGCACGAAGCTGATGGCCACCAGCACGGCGAACAGGATCAGCGCCTCACGCGGCTGCACCCGGCCGTCGGCCAGCGGGCGGGCCTTGGTGCGTGCCACATGGCCGTCGAAGTGGCGGTCGGCGTAGTCGTTGATCACACAGCCGGCAGCGCGCATCAGCATCACGCCGGCGACGAAGATGAACAACAGCCCGAAGTCCGGCAGGCCCTTGCTGGCGACCCACAAGGCCCAGAGGGTCGGCCACAGCAGCAGATAGATGCCGATGGGTTTTTCCAGGCGCATCAGCTGGATGAAGTCCCAGCTGCGTGGATACAGGCGGTTGAGGGAGAGCAGGAAGGATTGGTACATCGGCGGCCTCCGGGTGAAGTGCGCCGATTATAGGGCCAGGGCTTGCCGCAGGAGTGGGCTCTGCGCGCGAAGCGGGCCAGCCTGCACAAAACGCAGCGCCGTTTCTGTCCTAGACCTGGGCGGCGCGCTCCCAGAAGGCCGGCAGGAAGACTTCGGCCACCAGCACGCCGAGGCCGTCGCGGCGAAAGCACGAGCGTCGTCCCCACAGCTGTTCGGTACGCACCTCGGCCGGCAGCCAGGCGGCAGGGTAGCGACAGACCTGCAACTCACCGCGAGCAAAGGCGCGGTCGCTGAACAGCAACTCGCCGAGCGAGCGGCTGCCCAGCTTGCCCAGGTCGAGGCCGGAGCCCTCCAGCGCCGCGCGCGCCGCCACGCTGCGGGCGAACACCCAGTTGTTGCCGCCGCCCTGCAAAAACACTTCACGCACCCAGCCCTGGCTGCCGCTCGGCACTTGCAGGGCCAGGCATTCGTCCTGGCGCAGGCTCTGCCAGCCCTGGACCAGCGGTTGCACGCTGAAGCGCCCGGCACTGAGGGCGGTCAGCCGACGGGTCAGCGAGTCCTGGCCGAACAGCCAGTCACGCTGCAGGTGCGCAGGGGCGGGGTGCAGTTGCGCGGCGTTCAGCCAGCGCGGCGGATGGGCAAGGGCGGAGGAGGGCACGACAGGGCGCTTCACTGATCGAAAGGCGGCGAGCTTAGCATGCTACCGATGCCGGTCTGCACTTGCGTCACGCGCCACATGCCAGTACAAAGCCTGCTGATTTTTTAGCCAGATAACGCCCGCAGTGGCGTTGTGTGATGAGGTAGAGCATGAAGAAGTGGCAGTGTGTGGTCTGTGGCCTGATCTATGACGAAAGCCTGGGTTGGCCCGACGATGGCATCGCCCCCGGCACCCGCTGGGAGGATGTGCCGGCCGACTGGTTGTGCCCGGACTGCGGTGTCGGCAAGGCCGACTTCGAGATGATCGAAATCGGTTGATCCAGAGCGTTTAACGACAAACGGCGGCCTAAGGTCGCCGTTTGCGTTTGCAGTACTAGCGTACCGGGTTTTTCCAGATTTGGCGGATATGGCGGTTGTTCTGTCTGGAACGCCTTGTTTTTGTCCCGGCAAACCGCCCGCCAGCACTGGCGCAGTCTCGGATGGCGTGCCATTCTCCCTTGGTCTGCCGCAGCGCAGAGCCGTTGCGGCGCCTTTGGCGCTGTTCTGGACGGACAGCACGGACACAACAACAACAAACCGTCAAAGAGGCATCTATGCGCAAACCTGAACTCGCCGCGGCCATTGCCGAAAAGGCTGATCTGACCAAAGACCAGGCCAACCGCGTACTCAACGCCGTGCTCGAAGAAATCACCAGCGCGCTGAACCGCAAGGACAGTGTCACCCTGGTCGGCTTTGGTACCTTCCTGCAGCGCCACCGTGGTGCCCGCACCGGCAAGAACCCGCAAACAGGTGCTCCGGTGAAGATCAAGGCCAGCAACACCGTGGCCTTCAAGCCGGGTAAATCGCTGAAAGACGCCGTCAACTGAGCCAGCTCCGGTCCGGAGCCCCAGGGCTCCGGGCTGCTCCACCCGCGCCAGGCTGCACGATGTAGTCGTTCGCGCAAACCGCTACAATGCGCCGCCGATTCCCCACCCATGAGGCCGCGCGCCATGAAATTCCGTTTTCTTCTCTGGATGCTGGGCCGTCTGATGGCCAAGGCAAGCCGCACTAATGCCGACTTTCAGCAGCAGCTGGAGGGCAAGGAGCTGGTCTTCCAGCTGCATACCCTAGATGGCAAGGTTGCGCGTCATTTCCGGATCAAGGATCAGCGTGTCAGCAGCCACGCTGGTGCCGCCAAGGAACCGGCTTTCGCCATCGGCTTCAAGGATGCCGCCTACGGCTTCGCCACCATGAACGCCAAGAACAAGCAGCTGGCCTTCATGCAGGGTATCCAGAACAAGGACATCCAGATCCAGGGCAACCCGGCACTGGTGATCTGGTTCCAGGGCCTGCTCAAGCACGTGGTGCCGAAGAAGAAAAAGCCCAGCGAGCACAAGAAAGCGGCCTGATTCGCGGCCCGATGGAGTCTCTATCGCTAAGCTTGTTGTTTTGAATGGAAGTCACCCCATGCGCTTGATGACTGCTGTTGCCCTGTTGATTTCGCTGAGCTTTGCGGGGCAGTCGGCTGCGGCCACCCTGGAGCGGGTGCTGGAACTGGCCGGCGTGCAGTTGCTCTGCGAGCAGACCCTGCCGCTGCTGCAGCGTGGCATGAGTGGTGAGCAGCAGCAGGCCCTGGCTGAGCAGTTTCAGGCCAAGCCGCTGTGCGCGGACCTGGCCAAGCAGGTGGCGCCCAAGCTGCAGCCGCAACAGCTGGAGGCCGCGCTGAAGCTGCTCGACAGTCCGCTGGCCAGGCAATTCACCGAAGCCGAGCGCGCCGTGGCCAAGGACGGCGGGTTGGCAGCCTACCGCCTGCAATTGCAGGAGCGCCCCCCGCTGCAGGCACGGCTCGACCTGGTGCGCCGCCTGGACCAGGCGGCGCACACCACCGAGCTGGCGACCCTGCTGCGCTACGAGGTAGGCAAGACCCAGGCGCTGCTGGCACTGCGTGCGCGGGGTGAGGACATCGACGAAAAGATTCTCGCCGAGCAGACTGCCGCTCAGCTACAGCCCCTGCGTGCCTCCAGTGCCAGCGGGGTTGAGGCCTTCATGCTGTACGCCTACCGCAGTACGCCCAGTGCCCAGCTTGGCGAGTACGCGGCGCTCTATGAGCAGCCGGCGCTACGTGCGGTGCTGGAGGCCAGTGCCCAGGCGCTGCCAGCGGTCTTCGCGGCACGGCGGGCCAAACTCAAGTAATGCAAAAGGGGCCGGATGGCCCCTTTTGCCTATGTGGCGTTTAGCCGAAGCTCGAGGATCAGTGCGGGGTGTTGAACTGCGAGGCCAGCTCACGTAGCGCCACTTCGGCCTGCAGCACCTTGTTCAACGCTTCGTCGGCCTTGTCGCGGGTGATGCCCAGGCGTTCGAACAACGCGTCCGGCAACTCGCTCTGCGGGCCGCTGCCGATACCGCGGCTGCGCAGCAGGTTGACCGCCAGGCACACCAGGTTCGGGTAGGCGGCATGGGCGCCTTCGTAGCTGGCGTCGTGCTGGAAGCGCAGGGCGCTGGCCAGTTCTTCCGGCATGTCCCAGAAGCGCATCAGCCAGGCACCGATCTGCTCGCGGGTGATGCCCAGCAGGTGTTGCTCGATATAGCCGGCGGACAGGTGCGGGTTGACCTCCAGATGCCGGCAGATCAGCGAGAAGTGCGGCGGAAAGACATGCGCCAGCACCAGGTAGCCGAAGTTGTGCAGCAGCCCGGCGAGGTAGGTCAGGCCGGCTTCCGGGCGCTGAGCGCGGGGCATGGCGCGGGTCAGGCCCTCGATCACCGCGGCGGTGTAGATCGCCTGCTGCCAGTAGGGCGTGGTCTGCTGCGGTTGGTCCTTGGGCAGGCTCAGGGTCTTGCCCAGGGCCAGGCCGAGGGCCAGGTTGATCACCAGGTCGAAGCCCAGCACGCGGACGATGGCGTCCTCCACCGAACGGATCTTGCCGGGTGCGGCGTAGTAGGGCGAGGCGGCCCAGCTGACCACCTGGGCTGCCAGCGCCGGATCGGTTTCCACGACGCCGGTGATGTCGTCCACGGTGGCGTCCGGATCGACGCGCAGCTTGATGATGCGCTGGGCGGTTTCCGGCAGCGGCGGGATCTCGATGGTTTCTTCCAGGCGCTGCTGGATGCGGCGGGCGGTGAACGCCTGCACGGCCTGGGTGATCTCGGCACGGTCGTCGTCGGGGCGATCGAGGTTGGGGCGGATATCGATGACCGGCTCGCCGAAGCGTGCGGCGCTGGCCTTGGCCAGCAGGATGCTCTTGTAGTGCTCGCTGCCGATTTCCAGTAGCACGCCGGGTTGGCCGGACTCTACCAGCAGGCTGGATTCCTGTAGCAGGCGCTCGTCATACAGGCAGGGCGAGCTGGTCAGCGGCGGCAGACCTGGCAACACGCCGAGGCTGTGCTTGGCCAGCATGCGCTCCATGCGCTCGGGCTTGACGGCGGTGAGCTTGCGTCCGGTCAGTTCGGCCAGACGGTTGAGGTCGAGTAGCTGGCTCTGTGGGAACAGCACCAGCAGGGCGCCGACGGCGTCGTCCAGCAGCACGGCTTGCACCCGCCGCGCCGCTGGCAGCGCCGGGTGATCGGGGCGGACATGGCAGGGAGCACCAAGCTTTTCCAGCAGTTGCAGGATCACCATCGGAGGGCGCGGGGCGGAATCGGGGGCGAGAGCAACTTCGGTCATCGGCAATATCCGGCTGAGAAACAACTGACGGGAGTATAACCAGCGCTGCGCGGGCTTCGCTTTGCCGCCGGACGGGCGACCGGCGGCAGTCTGTGCGCTGGCTCACACTTGACCGTACTGCTGGCCGTGGCGCAGCCAGCGCTCCAGCAGTGGCGCGACATGTTGCGGCCAGCGCTCCAACAGGGCCTGGGCGGCATCGCGCACGGCCGGCAGCAGGTCGGCGTCGCGCATCAGGTCGGCGACCTTGAACTGCAGCAGGCCGGTCTGACGGGTGCCGAGCATTTCGCCAGGCCCGCGTAGTTCCAGGTCCTTTTCGGCGATCACGAAGCCGTCGCAGGTCTCGCGCATGATGCCCAGACGCTCGCGTCCCAGCTGCGACAGCGGCGCGTGGTAGAGCAGCACGCAGTGGCTGGCGGCGCTGCCGCGGCCGACTCGCCCCCGCAGCTGGTGCAGCTGGGCCAGGCCCAGGCGCTCGGGGTTCTCGATGATCATCAGGCTGGCGTTGGGCACGTCGACGCCGACCTCGATCACCGTGGTGGCGACCAGCAGCTGCAGCTCGCCGCGCTTGAATTCATCCATGATCGCGGCCTTCTCGGCCGGCTTCATGCGTCCGTGGATCAGGCCGACGCGCAGCTCGCCGAGGGCGCTGGACAGCTCCTCAAAGCTGGTCTCGGCGGCCTGGCAGGTGAGCTCCTCGGATTCCTCGATCAGGGTGCACACCCAGTACGCCTGGCGCCCTTCGGCGCAGGCGGCGCGGACCCGCTCGACCACCTCGATACGGCGGCTGTCGGCGATCACCAGGGTGTTCACCGGTGTTCGTCCGGGCGGCAGCTCGTCGAGGATCGAGGTGTCCAGGTCGGCGTAGGCGCTCATCGCCAGGGTCCGTGGAATCGGCGTGGCGGTCATGATCAGCTGGTGCGGGCAGAGGCGGCCGTTGATGCCTTTCTGGCGCAGGGCCAGGCGTTGCTGCACGCCGAAACGGTGCTGCTCATCGATGATCGCCAGGGCCAGGTTGCGGAACTGCACTTCGTCCTGGAACAGCGCGTGGGTGCCGACCACCATCGGCGTGCCACTGGCGATCTGCTCCAGGGCGGCGGCACGAGCCTTGCCCTTGAGCTTGCCGGCCAGCCAGGCGACGTCGATGCCCAGCGGCTGCAGCCAGCGGGTGAAGTTGAGGTAGTGCTGCTCGGCGAGAATCTCGGTGGGCGCCATCAGCGCCACCTGGTAGCCGGCCTCCAGCGCCTGCAGGGCGGCGAGCGCGGCGACCACCGTCTTGCCGGCGCCGACATCGCCCTGCACCAGGCGCAGCATGGGCTCGTCCTGGGCCAGGTCATAGGCGATCTCGGCGCCGACGCGCTGCTGCGCGCCAGTGGGGGCGAAGCCCAGGTTGTGCAGGAACTGCTGTGGCAGGCGTTTGGCCGGTGGCAGGCGCGGGGCTTGCTGGGCGCGCACCTGCTCACGCAGGCGTTGCAGCGACAGCTGGTGGGTCAGCAGTTCCTCGAAGGCCAGGCGGTGCTGGGCCCAGTGGCGCCCTTCGGCCAGCTCGTCCAGGTCGGCATCCGGCGGTGGCCGGTGCAGGTAGCGAATGGCCTCGTCCAGCGGGCCGAGCTGGTAGTCGCGGGCCAGCTCCTCGGGCAGCCAGTCCGGCAGGCTGTGCGGGCCGAGACGGGCCAGGGCCTGCTGGCTGAGGGCGCGCAAGCGCTGCTGGGTCAGGCCTTCGGTGGTCGGGTAGATGGGCGTCAGGGTCTGTTCCACCGGCGCCACTTCATCGGCGCCGAGGGCACGGTACTCCGGGTGGTAGATCTCCAGGCCGGAGGCGCCGGGGCGGGCCTCGCCATAGCAGCGCACGTGGGTGCCGCGCTTGAGACCGTCCTTCTGCGTCTGGCTGAAATGGTAGAAGCGCAAGGATAGGGTGCCGCTGCCGTCCTGCAGGCGTACCAGCAGGCTGCGGCGCTTGCCCATGACCACGTCGGCACCGGCGACCACGCCTTCGATCACGGCGTCCTGGCCCGGACGCAGGGCGCCGATCGGCACCACGCGGGTGCGGTCCTGGTAGCGCAGGGGCAGGTGGAACAGTACGTCCTGCAGGGTTTCCAGGCCGACCTTGGCGAGTTTTTCCGCCAGCGCCGCGCCGACTCCCTTGAGCGCGGTGACTGGCACCTGGGCCAGCTCGGTCATGCCGGCAGGGCTTCACCCTGGGGACGGGCGGCCACCGAGCACAGGCGGATCGAGTCGGCGAGGATCTCGATGGCCTTGGGCCGCGGGAAGCTGGCGCGCCAGGCGATGGCCACGGTGCGGTAGGGCGCCGGCGCGGTCAGCGGGCGGATCTCGATCACGCCCGGGGCGTAGTGGTGGCTGTCCACGGCGGTGAACGGCAGGATGGAGATGCCCAGGCCCGAGGCAACCATGTGGCGGATGGTTTCCAGCGAGCTGGATTCCACGGTGGTGTGCTTGGCGCTGTCTTCGCCGCCCTTGCGCAGCGAAGGGCAGGCTTCCAGTACCTGGTCGCGGAAGCAGTGACCCTCGCCGAGCAGCAGCAGGCTCTTGTCGTTGAGCATTTCCTTGTCGATGGTGTCCAGCTTGGCCCAGGGGTGGCCGGCCGGCAGCAGGGCGAAGAACGGCTCGTCGTACAGCGGCTTGGTCAGCACGTCGGCTTCCTGGAACGGCAGGGCGATGATGATGGCGTCCAGCTCGCCGGTGCGCAGCTTGTCGCGCAGCACGTGGGTGAAGTTCTCTTCGATATACAGCGGCATGTCCGGGGCGACTCGGTGCAGCTGCGGGATCAGGTGCGGGAACAGGTAGGGACCGACGGTGTAGATGGCACCAATCTTCAGCGGCGCGGCCAGCTGGTTCTTGCCGGCCTGGGCCAGCTCGCGGATGCCCTGGGCTTGCTCCAGTACCTTTTGCGCCTGGGTGACGATGCCCTCGCCGACCGGGGTCAGGCGCACCGCGCTCTTGCTGCGCTCGAAGATCAGTACGCCGAGCTCGTCTTCCAGCTTCTTCACGCCCACCGACAGGGTCGGCTGGCTGACGTGGCAGCGTTCGGCGGCGCGGCCGAAGTGCTGTTCCTGGGCGAGGGTGACGATGTAGCGCAGTTCGGTGAGGGTCATAGTTTTAGTCCATTGAGATGCGCTCAAGCATAGCCGCTGTCTTCAATGGAACCAACTGCCCCGCGCGCCGAGTCGCGGGGCACTCGTCGACCTGGGGCGCTAGCGGCGCTCCAGGGAATAGACGAAGGGGGCGACGATCTCCAGCTGGCCGTTCTGCAGCATGTCCGCCGGCGGCGCCGGCAGCGGCTGGGCGCGGCGGATCATCTCCAGGGTGGCGCGGTCCAGCGAGGCGCTGCCGGATTTGCCGACCAGCGCGTAGGACAGCACCTTGCCGTTGCCGTCGAGCACGAAGCGCAGGCGATTGACCCCTTCGAAGCCACGGCGGCGGGCATCTTCCGGGTAGCGCTTGTACTTCGCCAGGTGGCCGAGCAGCTTGCTCTGCCAGCTGACCTGGGCCTTGGTCGGTGCGCTGACCGGCGCCTTCTGCGGTGCGGCGGCCTTCTCGTCGCGGGCGGCCACGGGGGCGGGCTCCTGCGGCGGCTTGACCTCCGGCTCCGGCGGCTTGGGTTGCGGCGGTTTCGGCTTGGGCTGCGGCTTGGGCTTGACGATGGCGATCTTCGGTTTCGGCGCCTCGACCACTTTCGGCAGCTCCGGCACGTCCGGCTCGACCACCGGCTGCGGCGGCGGTGGCGGCGGCTCGACCGGTGCCAGCAGCGGCTCCAGCTCGATCATCATGGCCGCCGGTGGTGGTGCCATGGGTGTCAGCTTGGGCTTGAGCTGAGTGATCAGGTACAGGCCGACGTGGGCGGCGATGACCACCAGCAGAGCGAGCGCCCAGTACGGCAGGCGGCGTGTGAGGGTCATTGCGCGCCGACCGTTTCCAGGCCCACCAGGCCGATCTTCAGGTAGCCGGCGCCGCGCAGGTTGTCCATGACCTGCATCAGGTCGCCGTATTCCACGCCCTTGTCGCCGCGGACGAAGATGGTCTTGTCCTTGTCGCCGGCCGTGCGCTTGTCCAGCACGCTACCGAGCAGCACCGGGTCGACCTGCTCGTTGTCCAGGAACAGGCTGTTGTCTTCCTTGATGCTCAGGTAGATCGGCTTGTCCGGGCGCGGCGCCGGCTTGGCGGTGGAGGCCGGCAGGTCGATCTTCACATCCACCGTGGCCAGGGGCGCGGCGACCATGAAGATGATCAGCAGCACCAGCATCACGTCGATGAAGGGAGTGACGTTGATCTCGTGGTTTTCCTGAAGATCGTCGCCGCCCTCGTTGAGATGCAGACCCATGGCTCAGACCACCTTGGCCACGTGGGGTGGCTGGCTGCGTTCGGCGGTGCTCGGCAGGTCGAGGTCGCGGCTGACCAGCAGCAGCACCTGAGCCGAGGCGTCGGCGACCTGGGCCTTGTAGCCGGTGATGGAGCGGGCGAAGATGTTGTAGATGACCACCGCCGGAATCGCCGCGACCAGGCCCAGGGCCGTGGCCAGCAGGGCTTCGGCGATACCGGGGGCGACCACGGCGAGGTTGGTGGTCTGCGACGTGGCGATGCCGATGAAGCTGTTCATGATGCCCCACACGGTGCCGAACAGGCCGACGAAGGGTGCAGTGGAACCGATGGTGGCGAGCACGCCGGTGCCCTGGCTCATGCTGCGGCCGCTGGCGGCGACCAGGCGTTCCAGGCGGAAGCTGACGCGCTCCTTGATGCCTTCCTTGTCCTTGCTGCTGGCGGACAGGCGCAGCTCGTCGCGGGCGTCCTCGATCAGCAGGCTGCTGAAGCTGTGCTTGGCGCGTGCCTGCTCGGCGGCCTGGACCAGGCTGCGTGCGCCTTTCAGTTCGGGCACTTCGCGGCGCAGGCGGCGGCGGGCGATGAGCAGCTCCAGGCCCTTGGCGATCCCCACAGTCCAGGTCAGGATCGAGGCCAGTACCAGGCCAATCATCACGCTTTTCACCACGATATCGGCATTGCGGTACATGCCCATGGGCGAGAGGTCGTGCAGCAGGGTCTCGTCTTCTGTCAGCACGGCTTCGTTTGCCAGCAGGCTGTTCAGATCCTGTTCCAGGGTGGCGGCGTTGTTCAGGGCCTGCAGGGTCTTGGTGATTTCTTCCGCGGAGGCGCCGGTTTCCGTCAGGTGCTCCCGGGCGGCTTCGCGCAGCTGTTCGGCAGTAGCCTGCGGGCCGAGGGCCTGCAGTTTTTGCAGCAGGGCGTCCTGTTGCGACTGCGCGGTGGCGGGTGGCGTCTGCTCGCTGCTGGCGGCTACAGCAGCTGCTGCTTCCGGTGTGGCCAGGGCAGCTTCCTCGGCGAAGGCGCCGAACGGCAGCAGCAAGCCCAGCAGGATGGCGGCGAGTGTCAGTCGAGGGGCGGGAGTGGGCTGGGCGCGGAGGGCGTTAGGGTTCATGCTGGCCGGACCTGGTAGTAGAGAGGCCTGTCCCGGATCTGGGGCAGGTTGAAGGTGCGGCATTATTGCAATTAATTCTTGTTTATGAAAGTAACGATGTAACATTTTCACCGGTAGAGCTCCCTCGGAACAGGAACAACGATGACTCAACACACTTTGCTGATCGCCGGTTGTGGCGATGTGGGCAGCCGGCTCGGTGAGCGCATGAGCGCGCTGGGCTGGCAGGTCTATGGCCTGCGCCGTGATGTATCCCGCCTGCCGGCCACCATTGTGCCGGTGGCCGGCGACCTGCAGCAGCCAAGCTGCCCGGCGGCCTGGCCGCAGGAGCCGCTGGATTATCTGGTGTACTGCGCGGCAGCCAGCCAGCATGACGAGGCAGGCTATCGCCGTGCCTATGTCGACGGCTTGCGTCATGCGCTGGCTTGGCTGACCGAGCATGGGCAGCGGCCGCGGCGCCTGTTGTTCGTCTCCAGTACGGGCGTGTATGCCCAGCAGGGTGGCGAGTGGGTGGACGAAACCTCACCTGCCACAGCCGAGAGCTATTCCGGACGGATCATGCGCGAAGCGGAGCAGGTGGCGCTGGACAGTTCCATACCGGCGACGCGGGTGCGCCTGGCCGGCATCTACGGGCCGGGCCGCGAATGGCTGCTGGGCCAGGTGCGCCAGGGCTTCCGCGTGGCAACCGAGCCACCTTTGTATGGCAACCGCATCCATGCCGACGATGCCGCCGGCCTGCTGGGCTTTTTGCTGCAGGCGGATGTGTCGGGGCATGTGTTGGAAGACTGTTATATCGGGGTGGATGACGAACCCGCGCCGCTGCATGAGGTGGTTGGCTGGCTGCGCGAGCAACTCGAGGTCACGCATTGGGCCGAGCAGCAGAGCGTGCGCCGCGCCGGCAGCAAACGCTGCCGCAACGCGCGTGTCCGTGAACTGGGGTGGGCGCCCCGGTATCCGAGTTATCGCGAGGGCTATGCCTCTATCCTGGCCGGGCAGAGCTAGGCGGAGCACTCACTTGCATCGGTGGGTGATCAAAGGGCGTCACTGGGCCTATACTTGTTGTACATAAATGTGTTCTTGTACAACTTTGCTCGCTTCTGAGCTTCTGCCAGGTAGATGTCGTCATGAGCCAGTCCGCCTTCAATCTCGCTGCCCATTACCGCAAAGCCGACCGCATCATGCTTGGCGTGCTCTGGCTGATGTTCCTTTATTCGCTCGGCCTGGCCGCCTGGCACGGTACCTGGGCGCAAGCACTGCTGGTCGGCGGTGGGACCGCGCTGGTGCTGACCCTGCTCAATGCGCTGGTCGGGGGCAGCCGCCTGATGCGCTGCTGCGTGGCGGTGGCGTTCATGGTGATGTCGGCGCTGCACATCAACCAGAGCGGCGGGGTGCTGGAGATGCACTTTGGCATCTTCGTGCTGCTGGCCTTCCTGGTCTATTACCGCGACTGGCTGCCCATCGTGATAGCAGCGGGCGTGATCGCCGTGCATCACCTGAGCTTCTTTGCCCTGCAGCAACAAGGCGTGGGCGTTTTTGTGGTGCCGCAGGGCAGTTGGCCGATCATCTTCCTGCATGCCTTCTACGTGGTGCTGGAGAGCGCAATCCTCATCTACCTGGCGCGTCAGGCCTATGCCGAGGCACGCGAGGGCGAGGCGCTGATGCAGGTGGTGGCGGGCATCACTGCGCAGGACGAACGCATCGACCTGCGCCTGCGGGCCCGGACCAGTGGGCCGGTGGTGGAGCGTTTCGATCACTTCCTCGCCCAACTGGAAGAGTTGGTGGCCGAGGTGCTGGCCGATACACAGGGGCTGGCCGCAACCGGCGACAGTCTGAGGCAGGCGACCCAGCACCTGCGCCAGGGCTCCTCGCTCCAGCTGGAGGAGATCTCGCACATGGCGGGCACCATGCAGGAAATGAGCACCGCCATCGATGCCGTCGCCAGCCACGCGCAACAGGCTGCCGGTGCGACGCAGGAGGCCACGGCCAAGGCTGTGGAGGGCCGCGCAGCGGTGACCCAGAGTGCCGGCGAAATCGCCAGCCTGGCCGAGCTGATCGACGGCACGGGTCAGGAGGTGCAGGCGCTGGCCGAACAGTCGCAGCAGATCGGCCGGGTGCTGGAGGTTATCCGCGCCATCGCCGAGCAGACCAACCTGCTGGCGCTCAATGCTGCCATCGAGGCGGCCCGGGCTGGCGAGCAGGGTCGCGGGTTCGCCGTGGTGGCCGACGAGGTGCGTAACCTGGCGCAGAAAACCGCCGCGTCCACCGCGGAAATCCAGGACATCATCGGCCGTCTGCAACAGAGCAGCCGTCAGGCTGCCAGTGCCATGCAGGACAGCCAGCAGGCAGTGACGCGTTGCGTGGCCGACAGCCACCGGGCCGGCGAGTTGCTGCTGGCCATCGTCGCCGAGATCGAGGCCGTCAGCCAGATGAGTGGGTTGATCGCCGCGGCGACCCATGAGCAGGCCAGTGCCAGTGGCGAGGTCAGCCGCTACTTGGCTGGCGTACAGCAGGTGGCCGAGCGCAATGCCGAGAATGCCGAGGTGCTGGATGGCGACAGCCAGCGACTGCGTGAACTGGCGCGCAAGCTGGGCGAGTTGAGCCGGCGCTTTGTGGTGGCTTAGGTGGCTGGCGCCGGTAGCTGGATGGCTGATTCGCCGGCTATCTGGCCCTGCGTGTCATAGCGCTGCTCGACCAGCGTCACGCCGCCGCAGCTATCGAGTAGCAGTGCGTTGCTGGAGCAGGTACCGTAGCCGGGGCCAACGATGAACATGCTCGACAGCAGCTGTTCCCAGTCGAGGCCGATACCGGTGTCCGGCAGCAGCGACCGTGGCGGTTGCTGGCGGTCACGCATCAGCGCCAGCAGCTGCTGCGGCTGTGGATTGTTCAGGGCTGCCGCGAGTTTTTCGCTGGCGCGCAGCACCTTGGGCCAGGGCGTATCCAGCTCGGCGTTGGACAGGCCGTAGAGGCCGGCTTGCAGGCGCCTGGCCTGGCCTTCCTTGGAGTTGAAGTAGTACAGCGCCTGGCGGTCGCCCAGCAGCAGATTGAAGCCGCTGTACAGATCCAGGCGCGCGTGCAGCTCGGCGAGAAAGGTCTCGGCATCCCGCTCACCACGCAGGAACTCGACCGCCAGTTCGCCCCGCGAGTGAAGCCCCTTGGCCTGATGCGGGTCGCGGATGTTGGTCAGGGCGGCGAAGCGGCCCTTGCGGTTCACCCCCAGCCAGGTGCCGCCGGCCTGCAGGTCGCGGCCGGCGAACAGGCCGGGCATGTCCGACCATTCGCCGAGTGGCAGGCTGCTGCGGGCATAGAATTCGTCGCGGTTGGCGGCCAGTACCAGCGGCAGGGCGTGGTCAGGGCGCCAGGCGAAGACGATCAGGCACATGGGGGCTCCAGATCCGGCGGGCGTGAGCGCAGTCTAGCAACAAAGCTTCGACAGCCCGCGTCTGGCTGGAGGGCGGCCGGGGCATCCGCTACCATGCCGCTTCGCATTGGGAGACTGCATGGAATTCCTGCTCTACTTGCTGTTGGGCGCGGCCGCCGGCGTGCTGGCCGGGCTGTTCGGCGTCGGCGGTGGCATCATCATCGTGCCGGTGCTGGTGCTGAGCTTCACCGCCCAGGGGATCGACCCGGCGGTGCTGACCCACTTGGCCGTGGGTACCTCGCTGGCCACCATCGTCTTCACCTCGATCAATTCGGTGCTGGAGCACCAGCGCAAGGGCGCGGTGCTGTGGCCGATCTTCGCCTGGATGGCCCTGGGCATCCTGCTCGGCGCCGGCCTCGGCGCGCTGACGGCGGCGGCGATCAACGGCCCGCTGCTGCAGAAGATCATCGGCGTGTTCGCCATCGTCATCGCCGTGCAGATGGGCCTGGAGCTGAAACCCAGGGCCAGCCGCGCTGTCCCAGGCAGGCTGGGGCTGACGGCCGCTGGCGGGGTGATCGGCTGGGCTTCGGCGATCTTCGGTATCGGTGGCGGCTCGCTGACCGTGCCGTTTCTCACCTGGCGCAGCGTGTCGATGCAGCAGGCGGTGGCCACGTCATCGGCCTGCGGCCTGCCCATCGCCGTGGCCAGCGCCCTGGGTTTCATGCTGATCGGCTGGCAGGAGCCTGGGCTGCCGCCGTGGAGCGTCGGTTTCGTCTACCTGCCGGCCATGGCCGGCATTGCCATCACCAGTATGTTCTTCGCCCGTTTCGGCGCGCGTCTGGCGCACAAGCTGTCGCCGCGCCTGCTCAAGCGTCTGTTTGCCCTGCTACTGCTGGTAGTGGGCGTGAATTTCCTGATCTAAGGAGTTGTGAATGCTGCCTTATCCGCAGATAAACCCGGTCGCGCTGGACCTCGGCGTGATCCAGATTCATTGGTACGGCCTGATGTACCTGGTCGGAATCGGTGGCGCCTGGTGGCTGGCCTCGCGGCGTCTGGCCCAGTTCGATGCCAGCTGGAGCAAGGAGAAGCTCTCCGACCTGGTGTTCTGGGTGGCCATGGGGGTGATCCTCGGCGGTCGCCTGGGCTACGTGCTGTTCTACGACCTGGCCGCTTACATTGCCGAGCCGCTGAAGATCCTCCGTGTCTGGGAAGGCGGCATGTCCTTCCACGGCGGTTTGATCGGCGTGATGCTGGCCACCTGGTGGTTCGGCCGGCGCAACGGCAAGAGTTTCTTCGAGCTGATGGACTTTATCGCGCCGCTGGTGCCGATCGGCCTGGGCGCCGGGCGTATCGGCAACTTCATCAACGCCGAACTGTGGGGCAAGGCTACCGATGTGCCCTGGGCCATGATCTTTCCTACCGACCCGCAGCAGCTGGCTCGTCACCCCTCGCAGCTGTACCAGTTCGCCCTCGAAGGCGTGGCCCTGTTCCTGATCCTCTGGGCCTACTCGCGCAAGCCGCGCCCGACCATGGCCGTGTCCGGCCTGTTCGCCACCTGCTACGGGGTGTTCCGCTTCATCGTCGAGTTCGTCCGCGTGCCGGATGCCCAGCTCGGTTACCTGGCCTGGGGCTGGCTGACCATGGGCCAGGTGCTGTGCGTGCCGATGATCCTCGGCGGCATCGGCCTGATGGTCTGGGCGTATCGTCGGGCCAGGGCCTGAATCGCCGGCGATTTGGTTAAACTGCGCGCTTTTTCCGGGTGCCCGAGCAGGCACCCGTGACCTTCCCAGCGGAGCGGAGCTGAGATGAAACAGTACCTCGACCTGATGCGCCTGGTGCGCGAGACCGGCACCTTCAAGAGCGACCGCACCGGCACCGGCACCTACTCGGTGTTCGGCCACCAGATGCGCTTCAACCTGGCCGACGGCTTCCCGCTGGTGACCACCAAGAAGTGCCACCTGAAGTCGATCATCCATGAGCTGCTGTGGTTCCTCCAGGGCGACACCAATATCAAGTACCTGAAGGACAACGGCGTGCGCATCTGGGACGAGTGGGCCGACGAGAACGGCGACCTCGGCCCGGTGTACGGCTACCAGTGGCGCAGCTGGCCGGCGCCGAATGGCGAGTCGATCGACCAGATCAGCAAACTGATCGAGATGATCAAGAACAACCCGGACTCGCGGCGCCTGATCGTCTCCGCCTGGAACCCGGCGCTGGTCGACGAGATGGCCCTGCCGCCGTGCCACACCATGTTCCAGTTCTACGTCGCCGAAGGCCGCCTGAGCTGCCAGCTGTACCAGCGCTCGGCCGACATCTTCCTCGGCGTGCCGTTCAACATCGCCAGCTACGCCCTGCTGACGATGATGATCGCTCAGGTCTGCGACCTGCAGCCGGGCGACTTCGTCTGGACCGGCGGCGACTGTCACCTGTACGCCAACCATATCGAGCAGACCGACCTGCAGCTGACCCGCGAGCCGCTGCCGCTGCCGACCATGAAGCTGAATCCCGAGGTGAAGGATCTGTTCGCCTTCAAGTTCGAGGACTTCGAGCTGCAGAACTACCAGGCCCACCCGCATATCGCCGCGCCGGTCGCGGTGTAAGCCATGCTGGCGGCCGAGCTCAAGGCCTTTCACATGGTCGCCCGCCTGGGCAGCATCACTCAGGCGGCGAAGAAACTCGGCCTCAGCCAGCCCACGGTCACCACGCAGATCCGCAACCTGGAAGCGCAGTACGGCGTCGAGCTGTTTTACCGCGGCGGCCGCCGCCTGACCCTCAGTGACGAAGGCGCGCGCCTGCTGCCGATGGTGCAGCAGTTGCTGCAGCAGGAGGCCGACATTGAGTTCTTCCTGCGCAACTGCGGCCAGGTGCAGGGCAGCCTGCGCATTGCCGCCACCGCGCCCTACTACGTGTTGGACCTGATCAAGCGCTTCCGCGAGCGCCTGCCGCAGGTGCAGGTGACCCTGGAGATCGGCAACTCGCAGCAGGTGATCGAGGCGCTGGAGGAATACCGCGTCGACCTCGCCGCTTCCTCGCAGCTGGAGCAGGACGCGCGTTTCACCCGCCTGGTGCTGGGCCAGGACCCGCTGGTGCTGGCCGCGCACCGCAATCACCCGTTGGCCGGGCACAAGCGCCTGTCGCCCAACGCCCTGGCCGGGTACTGCGTGCTGATGCGCGAAGCCGGTTCGACCACCCGCGTGCTGACCGAGCAGATGCTGCGCGAAGCTGGCGTCAGCCCCGGCGCGGTGCTGGAGATCGGCAGCCGCGAGTCGATCCGCGAGGGCGTGCTGCGCAATATCGGCGTCAGCGTGATCGCCCGTCATGAGGTGCCGGACAACCCCGAGCTGCGGGTGATCGAGCTGGACGACGCGCCGCTGATCCCGGAATACCTCTACTGCCTCAAGGAGCGCCGCAGCGCGCGCCTGCCGGCGGCCTTCCTGGCACTGGCGCGGGAAACCGCTCCGTAGGATGGGTTGAGCGCAGCGAAGCCCATCGTCGCGCCCGCATGGGCTTCGGAGCTTTGCTCCTCAACCCATCCTACGTTCTTCCTCGCTACGCAAATCCGCCGATACCACTATCGGCAGCTTTTGCCCAACTGCCATAAAGCCTTAGCACGGCGCCCGCAGCATGAACCTCGTACCGAAATTCACGAGGTTCCCCCATGGCCACCGTCGACCTGCAGCTACGCGACATCCACAAGGGCTTCGGCGCCTTCAAGGCGCTGGATGGCGTGTCGCTGGACATCGCCGCCGGCGAGTTGGTCTGCCTGCTCGGCCCGTCCGGCTGCGGCAAGACCACCCTGCTGCGCTGCATCGCCGGCCTGGAACGCCAGGACGGCGGCGCCATCCGCTTCGCCGGGCGCGACGTCTCCGCGCTGCCACCGCAGGCGCGTGACTACGGCATCCTGTTCCAGTCCTACGCGCTGTTCCCCAACCTGACGGTGGCGCAGAACGTCGCCTACGGCCTGGCTGGCCAGGGCCGCGAGGCGAGCCGTGCGCGGGTCGACGAGATGCTCGAACTGGTCGGCCTGAGCGGCAGCCAGCAGAAGTACCCGGCGCAGCTCTCCGGCGGCCAGCAGCAGCGCGTGGCCCTGGCCCGCGCCCTGGCGCCGAGCCCGTCGCTGCTGCTGCTCGACGAGCCGATGTCGGCCCTCGACGCCCGCGTGCGCGAGCATCTGTGCGGCGAGCTGCGCGCCTTGCAACGCCAGCTCGGCATCACCACCCTGATGGTTACCCACAACCAGGACGAGGCCATGCTGATGGCCGACCGCATCGCCGTGATGAACCACGGCCGCGTCGAGCAGTACGCCTCGCCCCGGGATATCTACCGCGCGCCGGCCACGCCCTTCGTCGCCGAGTTCGTCGGCCAGGGCAACTGGCTGCCGTTCGAGCGTGATGGCGAGCACGCCCGCGTCGGCGACCTCAGCCTGCGCCTGCAACGTTCGCATCCTGCCGAGCGCGGTCGCCTGTTCTGCCGCCCCGAGGCGGTGGTGATCAACCCGCCGGTGCACGAGGACAACCTGTTCCCGGCGCAGATGCGCGAGATCACCTTCCTCGGCAACCGCTGCCGCCTGAGCTTCGAGCTCGACGCGCTGCCGGGCCACGCCCTGCTCGCCGAACTGGCGCCGGAATCCATGCCGCGCCTGAGCGGCGCCGAGATCTGGGTGGCGCTGCCGCCGCGCAGCCTGCAGGTGTTCGCCTGATGACTCTTGAGTGCGCGCAATCGCGGCTGAAGCCGTTCCCACAGGGGGCGGCGGGGCGCGGTGGGAGAGCCTTCAGCCTCGATCCTGCTCTGGCCGACCGGCTATTTATTCGTGGCGGCCAGTGGCTGCTGCTGGCCCTGCTGTTGCTGGCGGTTCTGCTGCCGCTGGCGGCCATGCTCTGGCGCGGCCTGGCCGGCGATCCGGGGCAGGGCGGTGGCCTGGTCGCGGCAAGCGAGCTGGTGGCCAGCGCCAACTTCCGCTGGCTGCTCGGCAACAGCCTGAAGAGCGCCCTGGCCGTGGTACTGATAGTCGTGCCGCTGGCCTACGCCTTTGCCTATGCCCTGCAGCGCACCTGCGTGCCGGGCAAGGGCCTGTGGCGCGGCATCTCGCTACTGCCGCTGCTGGCGCCGTCGATGCTGCCGGGCATCGCGCTGATCTACCTGTTCGGCAACCAGGGTGTGCTGCGCCACTTGCTGACGGACAACGTCTACGGCTTCTGGGGCATCGTCCTCGGCCAGGTCATCTACACCTTCCCGCACGCGCTGATGGTGCTGCTCAGCGCCCTGGCCCTGGCCGACGCGCGGCTGTTCGATGCCGCTTCGAGCATGGGCGCCTCACCCTGGCGCGCGTTCCGCAGCATCACCTGGCCGGGCAGCCGCCAGGGTGTGTTCGCCGCCGCTTGCCTGGTGTTCACCCTGTGCGTCACCGACTTCGGTGTGCCGGTGGTGGTCGGTGGCGACTACCAGGTACTAGCGCTGGAGGCCTACAAGGCGGTGGTCGGTCAGCAGCAGTTCGGCCGCGGCGCGCTGATCGGCCTGTTCCTGCTGCTGCCGGCGCTGCTCAGCTTTGCCGTCGACCTCTGGCTGCGCCGCCGCCAGCGCGACGCCATGGGTGGCCGCGCCCAGGTCTACCATCCGCAGCCCAGTCGTGGCCGCGATGGCGCCTTCCTGCTGCTGGTGCTGCTGGTCAGCGCCTGCCTGCTCGGTGTGTTCGGCATGGCGGTGTACTCGTCGCTGGTCAAGTTCTGGCCGTATGACCTGTCGCTGTCGCTGCACAACTACGCCTTCTCCGAGCTGCCCGGCGGCTGGCTGGCCTACCGCAACAGCCTGTTGCTGGCGACCTGCTGCGCGCTGTTCGGCGGCGTGCTGATCTTCCTCGGCAGCTACCTGCTGGAGAAGACCCGGCAGAGCCCGCTGACCCAGTTGCTGCGCCTGCTCTGCTTCATTCCCATGGCGGTGCCCGGCCTGGTCCTCGGCCTCGGCTACGTGTTCTTCTTCAACCTGCCGGCCAACCCGCTGCATGGCCTGTACGGCAGCCTGACCCTGCTGGTGATCTGCACCGTGGCGCACTTCCTGACCACCGCGCAGATGACCGCCAGCGCCGCGTTGCGCCAGCTCGACGGCGAGTTCGAGGCCGCCGCGCTGTCGCTGAAGGTGCCGCTGCTGCGCCACTTCTTCCGCGTGACCCTGCCGATCTGCCTGCCGGCGTTGCTCGACATCGTGCGCTACCTGTTCGTCTCGGCGATGACCACGGTGTCGGCGGTGATCTTCCTCTACAGCCCGGACAGCCTGCTGGCCGCCATCGCCGTGCTGAACATGGACGATGCCGGCAACGTCGGCGGCGCCGCCGCCATGTCCACCCTGATCCTGCTCACGTCCGCCGCCGTCTCGCTGCTGCTGGCCGGGGCCTCGCGCGGCCTGCTGCGCCGCTCCCAGGCCTGGCGCGCGGCGCCCGGCCACTAACCGTTCGGAGAATATTCATGCGCTACCAAGCTCCCACCCGCCTGCAAGCCGCCATCCTCGACTGGGCCGGCACCGTGGTCGACTTCGGCTCCTTCGCGCCGACCCGCATCTTCGTCGAGGCCTTCGCCCAGTTCGATATCGAGCTGAGCCTGGACGAGGCGCGCGGGCCGATGGGCGTGGGCAAGTGGGATCACATCCGCACCCTCTGCGATCAGCCGGCCGTGGCCGAGCGCTACCAGCGCCGCTTCGGCCGCCTGCCGACGGACGCCGATGTGACGGCGATCTATGAACGCTTCATGCCACTGCAGATCGAGAAAGTCGCTGAGCACTCGGCGCTGATTCCCGGTGCGCTGGAGGCCATCGCTGCCTTGCGCGAGCGCGGCCTGCAGATCGGCAGCTGCTCCGGCTACCCGCTGGCGGTGATGGGCAAGGTGGTCGAACTGGCCGCCGCCAAGGGCTACAGCCCGGATCACGTGGTCGCCACCGACGAGGTGCCCAAGGGCCGGCCGAGTCCGGCACAGGCGCTGGCCAACGTCATCGCCCTGGGCCTCGACGACGTCGCCGCCTGCGTCAAGGTCGACGACACCGAGCCGGGCATCCTCGAAGGCCGCGCCGCCGGCATGTGGACCGTGGCGCTGCGCTTCTCCGGAAATTTCCTCGGCCTTTCCTGGGCCGACTACCAGGCGCTGCCGGCCGAGCGCCGCGCCGCCGAGCGCGCGCGCATCGACGGCCTGTTCGCCGGCAGCCGCCCGCACTACCTGATCGACACCATCGCCGAGCTGCCCGCGGTGATCGACCACATCAACGCACGCCTGGCCCGTGGCGAAAGCCCGCAGGCCTGCTGAGCACCACGCGCCAACCTAACAACCAACGCCAACACCATCAGGAGCTCCACCATGTTCAAACGCACCGCCATGGCCGCCGGCCTGCTCGCTGCCTGCGCCCTGCAGGCCCAGGCCAACACCGAGCTGACCGTCTACACCGCGCTGGAAGTCGAGCAGCTCAAGCCCTACCAGGAAGCGTTCGAGAAGCAGAACCCGGACATCAGCATCAAGTGGGTGCGCGATTCCACCGGCATCGTCACTGCCAAGCTGCTGGCCGAGAAGGACCGTCCGCAGGCCGACGTGGTCTGGGGCCTGGCCGGCTCCAGCCTGGCCATCCTCAAGCAGCAGGGCATGCTGGTGCCCTACGCCCCGGCCAACCTGGACAAGATCGGCGCCAACTACCGCGATGCCGCCAACCCGCCGGCCTGGGTCGGCATGGACGTGTGGGCCGCGACCATCTGCTTCAACACCATCGAGGCCGAGAAGCAGGGCCTGCCCAAGCCGACCAAGTGGGAAGACCTGACCAACCCGGTGTACAAGGACAAGATCGTCATGCCCAACCCGGCGTCCTCCGGCACCGGCTACCTGGACGTCAGCGCCTGGCTGCAGACCTTCGGCGAGGATGGCGGCTGGGCCTACATGGACAAGCTGCACGCCAACATCGGCCAGTACACCCACTCCGGCTCCAAGCCGTGCAAGCTGGCCGCCGCCGGCGAGTTCCCGATCGGCATCTCCTTCGAGTACCCGGCCGTGCAGCTCAAGCGCAAGGGCGCGCCGCTGGACATCGTGCTGCCCAAGGAAGGCCTGGGCTGGGAGATCGAGGCCACCGGCATCGTCAAGGGTACCGACCAGCTGGACGCGGCCAAGAAGCTCGCCGACTTCGCCGCCAGCCGCGAGGCCATGGACCTGTACAAGGCCAACTTCGCCGTACTGGCGCAGCCGGGCATTGCCGAGCGCTTTCAGGAACTGCCGGCCGACTACGAGCAGCGCCTGATCAAGAACGACTTCGCCTGGGCCTCGGAAAACCGCGACAAGATCCTCGCCGAGTGGCGCAAGCGTTACGACGGCAAGTCCGAGCCGGTGGCTCAGTAAGCCCGCGTCACCCCTCTCCCGCCGGGAGAGGGGCAGGGGGTGAGGGATTTCCGGGCAGCACCGAGTCGCCTATCAGCCCCTCAGCCTCCGCGGCCCGCCCCAACCCTCTCCCAGAGGGAGAGGGAGTTAAGCAGCCCGCAGGACACCCGCAACACCCACCCCGGATTGCATCCGGGCTACAGATTTTCAGGAGTTTCCCCATGAGTCAGCACGACTGCGACCTGCTGGTCGTCGGCGCCGGCATGCTCGGCCTCGCCCATGCCTGGGCCGGCGCCAAGCGCGGCCTCAAGGTCAAGGTCTTCGAGCGCACCGCCACGCCGCTCGGCGCCTCCATCCGCAACTTCGGCCAGGCCCTGGTCACCGGCCAGGCACCGGGGCCGATGCTCGACCTGGCCCGTCAGGCCCATGACCTGTGGGCCGAACTGGGCAAGGCCGCCGGCCTGGCACTGAAGCAGCAAGGCTCGCTGCTGTTCGCCCGTACCGAGGCCGAAGAGGCCATGCTCGAAGCCTTCTGCGCCGGTCGTGCGCGTGAGCTCGGCTACCGCGTCGAGCTGCTGCGCGGCGCCGCGCTGGATGACCTGTACGCCGGCCGCTTCGCCCACCACCGCGCCGCCCTGCACGGGCTGGACGACCAGCAGCTGTACTCGCGCGAGGCGCTGCCGCAGGTCGTCGATTACCTGCGAGGCCTCGGCGTCGAGTTTCACTTCTCCACCCTGGTGCGTGATGTCGAATCCGGCAGTGCGTTGACCACCGCCGGGCGTTTCACGGCGCGGCACATCCTGGTTTGCTCCGGTCACGACTACCAGACCCTGCTGGCCGAACCCATGGCCGCGCTGAAGCCCTCGGTGTGCCGCCTGCAGATGCTGCGCGCGCGCCTGGAGCGCCCCCTGGATCTACAACACGCGGTGCTCACCGGCCTCAGCTGCGTGCACTACGGCGCCTTCGCCGATCTGCCCGAAGCCGAGGCGATCCGCACCGAGATCCGCCGCGAGTATCCGGCGCTGGAGGAGCACGGCATCCACCTGCTGGTCAGCCCGACGCCCTATGGCGAACTGATCATCGGCGACTCCCACGACTACGACAGCGATGCGTCGCCGTTCAACGCCGAGGCCGTCGACCAGCTGATGCTGGATCTGGCCGAGCACACCCTGGGTGGCCGTGTGCAGGTGCTGGAGCGCTGGCAGGGCGTGTACGGTTCCCGTGGGCCCGGCCCGTTCAGCGTGCTGCGCCCGGTCGAAGGCGTGACCGCGGTGATGATGCACACCGGCCTGGGTATGAGCGTCGGCCTCGGCCTCGGCGAGCGGGTCGTCGCCGCGCTGCTGGGTGAAGGTGAATATCCCGAGGCCAATCCGGCATGAACGCGACCCAGGCGGTGGCCGAGCTGCTCGCCCTGTGCCGAGCTCAGGGCGAGGCCGACTATATCGGCGAGGCGGTCAGCCAGCTCGAGCATATGGTCCAGGCCGCCGAACTGGCGCGTGATGAAGGCGCCGACGATGAGCTGATCCTCGCTGCCTTCTGTCACGACGTTGGCCACTTCTGCGCGCCGCTGACGGCGGACAACCGCATGGGCGAACTGGGCCGCCAGGGCCACGAACGGGTCGGTGCGCACTGGCTGCGCGGCCTGGGTTTTCCCGCACGGCTGTGCGCTCTGGTGGCCGGACATGTCGACGCCAAGCGCTACCTCTGTGCCCGCGAGCCGGGTTACCTGGCCGGGCTAAGTCCGGCCAGCCGGCAGACCCTGGACTGGCAGGGCGGGCCGATGAGCGAAGCCGAGGCCAGTGCGTTCGAAAGCAATCCCCTGTGCGCCGACATCCTGCGCCTGCGCCGCTGGGACGAAGCCGCCAAGGTGCCGGGTCGGCCGCTCGACCTGGCCTGGATCGAGGCGCTGGCCCTACGCGTGCACGCCACGTAGGTTATTTGACTGGCTGTAGGTTGGGTCGGGCCGCGTAGATTGAGCACAGCGAAGCCCAACAGACGTGCCTTCAGGCACACCTACACTGTTGGGCTTCGGCCCTTGGGGCCTCAACCCAACCTACCGCATGACCGCCCTGCGTAGGGTGGAAAACGGCGACAGGCGGGCGCCAGTCAACCCGCCAACCCCGCCGCCAGATGGTCGATCAGCACCCGCAGCTTCGGTGGCAGATGGCGGTTGGACGGGTATAGCGCCCAGGCCGTGCCGTGGTAGGCGCCGGTGTAGCGCCAGTCGCCGAGCACCTGCTGCAGCCGGCCATCGGCCAGCGCCGCGGCGGCGGTGAAGCTCGGCAGGCAGGCGATGCCCAGGTGGTTGAGCGCGCCGTTGAGGCGCACTTCGCTGTGGTTGCTGGCGAAACGGCCGCGCACGGCCACCGTGCACTGCTCGCCGTCCTTGGCGAAGTGCCAGCGGTGGTCGTCGGCACGCTCGTCCAGGTACAGGCAGGCATGCCGCACCAGCTCCTGCGGGTGTTGCGGCGTACCCTGGTCGGCCAGGTAGCGCGGCGTGGCGCACAGCAGGTGCTCGACCTGGCACAAGGGCCGGCCGGCCATCTGCTCCGGCGGTTGCTCGGTGATGCGGATGATCAGGTCGAAGCCCTCGGCGATCGGGTCGGGGCTGCGGTCGCTGAGGTTGAGGCTGACATCCACTTCCGGGTACCTGGCCAGGAAGTCCGCCATCAGCGGCGCCACCAGGTATTTGCCGAAGGCTTTGGGCACCGACAGGCGTATCTGCCCGCGGGCATGGCTCATCAGCCGCTCGCCCACCGCCACGGCGGCCTCGGCGGCGCCGAGCATCTCGCGGCAGCGCTCGAACACCTCGCTGCCGGCCTCGGTCAGGCGCAGGCGGCGGGTGGTGCGTTCCAGCAGGCGCAGGCCCAGTGCCGCCTCCAGTTGAGCCAGTTGCCGACTCAATGCCGAGCCGCTGGTATGCAGCTGGCGCGCGGCGGCGGAGAAGCTGCCGCACTCCACCACGCGGACGAAGCTGGCCATCAGCGGTAGCAGGTGATTCATGCTCATAGGGAATGAGTCTCCTGTTGAATGGCTGGATTATCGCGATACGGTTGTCAATGGACAATCGCCGGGTTCCCTTCTGCGAGTGCCCCGCCATGACCACACTGACTGCCTCCAGTCGCATACGCCTGATCCAGACCAGCGACCTGCTCCTGCTGCTGGTGGCGCTGGTGTGGGGCACCAGCTACGGCGTTGCCAAGCAGGCGCTGCTGTTCTACCCGGTGCTGGGTTTCCTCGCCGTGCGCTTCTGCATCACCTTCCTGCTGCTGGCGCCGCAGCTGCGCGGTGCAGGCCGCCGCGCCTGGGCGCCCGGCCTGCCACTGGGCCTGGCGCTGCTGGCGATCTTCCTCTGCGAGACCTACGGCGTGCAGTTGACCACGGCGAGCAACGCGGCCTTCCTGATCAGCCTGTGCGTGGTGCTGACGCCTTTCGTCGAGTGGCTGATGCTCGGTCAGCGCCCGGATGCACGCCTGCTGCCGGCGGTGGTGCTGTCGCTGCTCGGCACCTGGCTGCTCAGCGGCGGCGTCGACCTCGACTTCGGCCTGGGCGACGGCCTGATGCTGGCCGCCGCGCTGCTGCGTGCCTTCCAGGTGTGCCTGACCCGTCGTCTCACCGCCGACCGCGAGGTGCCACCGCTGGCGCTGACCGCCGTGCAGTCCGCGGTGATCGGCTTCGGCTGCCTGCTGCTCGGCGCGCTGCTGTTGCCCGGCGGCCTGCCGCCGCTGCCGACGGCGCCGGCCTTCTGGCTCGGCAGCCTGTACCTGGTGCTGTTCGCCACCCTGTTCGCCTTCTATGTGCAGAACTGGGCGCTGAGCCGCAGTAGCCCGACCCGGGTCAGTCTGCTGATGGGCAGCGAGCCGCTGTTCGGCGCGCTGTTCGCCGTGCTCTGGCTGAGCGAGACGCTGAGCCTGCAGGCCTGGCTCGGCGGCCTGCTGATCGTCGCCGCGACGCTGTGGACCAGCCTGGCGCGGCGGGCCTGATCCGCGGATGAGCCTGGGCCCTACAGCTGATTTGTTACCCTGAGGTTTTTGCCAAGGGGAAATCGTCCTGATGCACCGTGCCTTGCTGATCCTGTTGCTCTGCCTGTTCGTCTCGCCACTCTGGGCCGAGGAGCCTGAACAATCCATTCTGCGGGTGGGCATCAGCGAGGTGCCGCCGTTTGCGATTCAGGACGCCAAGGGCGAGTGGCGCGGTATCAGCGCCGACCTCTGGCGCAGCATCGCCGAGCAGGCCGGTTATCGCTTCGAATACCAGGCGCTGCCCTTCGCGCAGCTGCTGCCGGCGCTGGAACGCGGCGAGCTGGATGTGGTGGTCGGCGCCCTGACCATGACCGCCGAACGCGAGGCCCGCTTCGACTTCACCCATCCCTTCTTCCAGTCGGGCATGGCCATTGCCGTCCCACCGGGCGGCGGTGACACCGGCTGGCACGCGCTCAAGGGCCTGTTCTCCTGGCAGTTCGTCAGCCTGCTGCTGGGCCTGGCGGCGCTGCTGCTGGCGGTCGGTGCGCTGCTCTGGGTGTTCGAGCGGCGCAGGAACCGCGAGCAGTTCGGCGGCACGCCGGTGGAGGGCCTGGGCGCGAGCTTCTGGTGGGCGGCGGTGACCATGACCACCGTGGGCTATGGCGACAAGGCGCCGGTGACCCTGGGTGGCCGCCTGATCGCGCTGGTGTGGATGTTCGCCGGGCTGATCATGGTGTCGACCTTCACTGCCGCGGTGACCAGCACCCTGACCGTCGGCAACCTGCAGGGCGGCATCCAGAGTGTGGATGACCTGCGTCGTTCCCATGTGGCCACGGTGGCCAACACCGTCAGCGAGCGCTACCTGGACGGCGAGCGCATCCGCCACAGCGCCTACCCCGATCTGCTCAGCGCCATGCGCGCGGTGCAGGCGGGCGAGGTGGAGGCGGTGGTGTATGACCTGCCGATTCTGCAATACCGCAATGGCGAGCTGGACCGGGGTGGTCTGCGCATCCTGCCCGGCACCTTCGAGAACCAGTCCTACGCCTTCGCGGTGGCCAGCGGCAGTCCCTATCGCGAGGCGCTCAGCCAGGAAATCCTGCGCTTTCTCGACAGCGAGGGCTGGCGCCGACTGCAGCACATCTACCTGGGGCGGCCCTGAGCTGAGTGCGCCACCATACTCAGTCGCCCGGGGCCAGCAGCACCTCGGTCAGCTCGTTGACCGCCTGGTGACGCGGGGGCGTATCCCGCCAGCGCGGGGCGTCGAGGGCCGACCATTGCGGATGGGCGCGGGCCCTGTGCAGCGGTGGCGGCAGCGCGGCTTGCTGCCATTGCGCATCCCTGGGGCTGTCCAGCTGGATGGCATGGGTCGCGGCATGGCCGCGGGCGTTGAGGGCGTGCAGCAGTTGCCGCTGTCGTAGCGCGAGCAGGCGCAGCACGTTGTCGTCCACGGTCAGCTCGCGCTGGCCCTTGAGCTTGCCGAGCAGCCGCCCGCCATAGCTGCGCGCGGTCTGCAGGCCGCCGCCGGCCAGCGCGCCGAGCAGCGCGGCGGCGCCGAGGGTTACGCCACCGACCAGCAGATCGATGCCCACTCCGGTGGCCGCGCCCGCGGCCATGCCGCTGCCGACCTTGACGCCCAGCTGGCGCAGGGTTTCCGGGTTGAACAGGTCGTCGCCCCAGCGGCCGTCGGCCAGCGGCAGGTCGGCGGCGCGGGCATCGTTCGGGCGAAAGGCATACAGGCGCAGCAGCGCCTCGACGCACTGTTGTTCGCGCTGGCGCACGGCCTGGTGCAGGGCGGCGATCTCGCCCTGCTCGATCTGCGGCTGGGCGGCGACGCTGCGGCGGCAGGCGGCGCAGTCGATCAGCAGTTCGGCGATCAGCCGCGCTCCGGCCTGGCGGCGTGCGGCAGCCTGGGCCTCGTGATCGGCGATCAGGCGCTCCAGCGCCGGCCGGGCGGACTCGATCAGCAGGGCCAGGCTCTCGTACAGGCGCCGCTCGCCGTCCAGCGGCGGCGCGACCGTGTCGAAGGCGACCCGCGCGTGCAGGCCGAGGCGCGCCAGGGCGTCACGCCACTCGGCCTCGCGGCGCTGTTCGCTGGCGCTGAAGTTGAGCACCGGGAGTAGCGGCTTGCCGCAGCCGGCGAGTACTGCCAGTTCGTCCTTGTACTTGGCCAGCACCGGTTCGCGGGCGTCGATCACGTAGAGGCCGGCATCGCTGGCCAGCAGCTGGCGCAGCACCTTGGCTTCCTGCTCGAAACGCTGGCGCGCTTCGGCGCCGTCGAGGAAGCGTGTGGTGCGCGCAGGACCGTCGAGGCGCTCGCCGGGGCGCTCCAGCTGCTCCAGATGGTCGAGCAGGGCGATGGCGTCCTCCAGGCCGGGGGTGTCGTACAGCTCCAGTAGCGGTTCGCCTGCCACCATCAGGCGGGCGCCCTCGACATGCCGGGTGGTGCTGGGCCGGTGCGATACCTCACCGAAGCCGATGTCGCGCAGCAGGGTGCGCAGCAGCGAGGTTTTGCCGACATTGGTGTGGCCGACCACGGCCAGCTTGAGTGGCTTAGTCATGTGCGACCCTCTGCCCCTCTCCCGCGTGCGGGCGAGGGGTGACTCAGGCTGGCCATAACGCGTAGCCCGGATGCCATCCGGGTTACGGGTTTCCAGTGATGGGCGCGTGCGTGCTCAATCATGGCCGCTCTCCAGCCAGCCCAGTGGGGAGCTGTCGCTGCAGATCAGGCCGAGGCCCTGCAGTGCCTCGTGCCAGTCGCTTAGGCGCGCGCTGTCCAGCGCCTCGCCCAGTGGCGGCGGCAACAGCCAGATGCGTGTGGCACCGGCGCAGCGCGATAGCTCACCAAGCAGCGCCAGGGTGCCGCGGTCCGCCGAACGGCGGGGGTCCACCGCCACGGCCAGGCGCGCCGGCGGGAAGCGGGTGAGTTGTTCGAGCAGGTGACGACGCTGTTCACGACTGTCCAGCACGCCGGCATCGGCCACCGTCTTGGGCAGCGCGGGCGGCCAGGGGCGGCTGTCGTCCAGTTCCACGGCGACCATCAGTGCGCCGCTATTGGCCAGGCGGCCTGGCCCGGCATCGACCGCCGGCAATTGCGCGGGGGCGGCATCGAGCACGCCAAGGTATTCGCTGGGAGGTTGCAGGCGTTCACGCAGCAACAGGTAGCTCGGCTGGGCCAGGTCCAGCTGCAGGCGCGCCGCGCCGTGGCGCCAGCAGGCCAGGCACAGCAGCAGGAGCAGGGCGCGCGGCAGCAGGCCGAATACCAGCAGCACACCGAGCAGCCAGCCGGCCCAGGCGTGGCGGGCGGCCTCGTCGGTCAGCGCTGCCGCACCGCTGGCGCGGATAGTCTCGACATCCGGCAGGGGAAAACCGAGCAGGCTGGGCAGCGTGCCAAGCAGGTGGGTGAGGGCGACGAAGGCGTCGGCCGAGAGCAGGGTGGTTTCCCAGACGAAGCCATAGCGCTGAGTACTGAGCAGCAGGATCAGCATCAGCAGGGCGGCGAACAGGATGACCAGCCACAGGCCGTGGACCAGGGCACCGAACAGCCAGCGGTTGAGGCGCCGCCGCTGCAGCAGCAGGATCAATGCCGGCCCGAGCTGGGCGGCCGCGGCATCGCGCGCCAGCTTCTCGCTGAGCCACAGCCACAGGCGACCGAGCGCGGCCTGGTGTTCGCCGCTGAACGCCAGGCCGAGCAGCCAGGCGCCGAGCGTCAGCAGGTGCAGGCCGAGCAGGCTGCCCAGGGCCCAGTACAGGTTCACCGGACGGCTGCCGTCGCCCAGCGCCGTCAGGGCCAGGCCGGCGCCGCCGAGCAGGGCCGCCGCCAGCAGCGCGAGCAGTGCCAGGCGCGCGCCCTGCAGCCAGTGCTGCAGGGCCTGGTGCTGACCGTCGCGCTCGGCGAGGAACAGGGCGCGGGCTTCGATACGCTTGCCCAGGTCGCGGTCGGCCTGGCGTGCCAGGCGGTTGGCCTCGGCGTCTTCCAGGGGGCCGGCGTGCTCTTCGCGCAGGCGGATGGCTTCGCACAGCCAGAGCCGTTGCAGGTGCGTGCGGGGATGCTCAGGTCGGTCGGTCACGCGGCATTCCGTTTGCGGGCTGAAGGACAAGCATAACCGCTCCCTCAAGCATCGGAAAAATCCCGGTTGTGAGCGGGTATTGGCTGCGGCTAGGCTGCAGCAAAGCAATAACAAGAGTGTTGCCATGAAGCTGCCCTCCATTGTCTGGGCCAATCAGGATTCGCCGTATCTGCTGCAGTACCGCGACGGTTTTCGCCTGTTGCGTTTCAGCGATGGCCTGGAGCCGAGTTTTCGCCGCTATCACGGCGAGGTGTTCCTGGGGCGCATGCGCTGGGGGCTGCTGATCGCAGCGCTGCTATTCCTGCTGTTTGCCGGCCTGGACGCGCTCAGCCTGCCGGAGTCGGTACGCCGGCAAACCCTGTTCATCCGCCTCGGGCTGATCGTGCCGATGCTGCTACTGGCCTGGCTGGCAACCTTCAGCCGGCGGTTGCGCGGCTCGCTGCAACTGATCAGTGGGGCCTGCTCGCTGTCCTGCGGCCTGGGTATCGTCGGCATCATCTGGGTGGCGCGGGTGCATGAGTTCCCATTGCCCTATGAGGGCATCATCCTGGCCACGGTGTTCTTCTACTTTCTCACCGGTTTGCGCCTGCTGGCGGCTGCGCTGTGCGGCTGGCTGACCTTCCTCGGTTATCTGCTGGTCGAAGTGAGCACCGGTTTGCCCGGCGCTGTGCTGCTGTACAACCTGTTCTTTCTGGCGACGGCGAACGTGATCGGTTCGGTCGGCGGCTACTTCCTCGAATACGCCGCGCGGCAGAACTTCCTGGCTCAGGGCTTGCTGCAGGAGGTGGCAGAGAAGGACGCGTTGACGGGCCTGTTCAATCGCCGGGCGTTTGCCGAACGGGCCGAGGCGGCCTGGCGCCAGGCCCAGCGCGATCAACAACCGGTGGCGGTGGCGATGCTCGATGTGGATTTCTTCAAACGCTTCAACGACCTCTACGGCCATGCTGCCGGCGACGAGGCGTTGCGCGCGGTGGCGCAGGTGCTCGGCCGCTATGCCCGTCGCCCGCTGGACGTGGTGGCACGCTACGGCGGCGAAGAGTTCGTCGGCTTCTGGTATGGGCTGGGCGAGGCCGACATCCAGCAGATCCTGGAGGAGGCGCGTGGCGAGGTGGAGCGGCTCGGCGTGGCTCATGCCCGGTCTGACGTGGCGCAGGTTCTGACCCTCAGCATCGGCCTGGCCTGGCAGCTACCGCAGGCGCACCAGAGCCTGGCCGACGCCCTGCGCCTGGCGGATGTGGCGCTGTACCTGGCCAAGGAGCAGGGGCGCAACCGGCTGGTCGGCAAGCGGCCGGGCAGTAGCCAAGTGGCCTGAAGGCTGGCCAGCCGGTATCCTCGCTGCCATGGAAACGACACTGCCCCTCTGCCTGATCGCCGCCCTCGCCGAAAACCGCGTGATTGGCCGCGACAACCAACTGCCCTGGCACCTGCCGGCGGATCTCAAGCACTTCAAGGCCAAGACCCTCGGCAAGCCGATCATCATGGGCCGCAAGACCTGGGACTCGCTCGGCCGGCCTCTGCCGGGCCGGCTCAACCTGGTTGTCAGCCGCCAGGCCGGGTTGCAACTGGAAGGCGCCGAGGTCTTCCCGAGCCTGGATGCCGCCATCGCCCGCGCCGATGAGTGGGCGCGGGCAGAGGGTGTCGACGAGCTAATGCTGATCGGCGGCGCCCAGCTCTACCAGCAAGGCCTGGCTCAGGCGAAACGCCTGTACCTGACCCGCGTGGCGCTGCAGCCGGAAGGCGATGCCTGGTTCCCGGCCTTCGCCGAGGACGACTGGCTGCGCAGCGAGCGTGAAGAGCACGCCGCCGTCGAGAACAGCCCCGCCTATTGCTTCGAGACCTGGCAGCGTCGCTAGGGCTTTCTCCAGCGTTATTGATCGAGGTCGCCTTCGTTCGAAGGCGACGCTCTATGCTTGCGTCTTCTCCCGACAGGTTTCGCCCATGACTGACAACACCGCCGAGCCCGCGCAGACGGAAACGGTCGCCGCCATCTTCGTTCGCCACCCGCTGTGGGAGGATGCCCTGGCGCTGCTGTTCGGCACTGCGTTGGTGGCTCTCGGGATCGCCTTCTACAGCCACGCCGGGCTGCTCACCGGCGGCACCGTGGGCATCGCCTTTCTGGCCAAGTACCTGGCCGGTTGGTCCTTCGGCCTGGTGTTCTGCCTGGTCAACCTGCCGTTCTACCTGCTCGGTATCTGGCGCCTGGGCTGGGGCTTCACCCTGCGCACCGGCTGCGCGGTGCTGCTGGTGTCGCTGCTGGCCGAACTAACGCCGGGCTGGGTGGCCTTCACCCACCTCAACGTGCTCTACGCCGCGCTCTTCGGCGGCGCGGCCATGGGCCTCGGGCTGCTCATGCTGTTCCGCCACAAGGCCAGCCTGGGCGGGGTGAACATCCTCGCCCTGTTCCTCCAGGAGCGCTTCGGCTTGCGTGCTGGCGCAGTGCAGATGGGCATCGATGCCGTCATCGTCCTCGGCGCGATCTTCGTGGTCACGCCGGACAAAGTTGCCCTGTCGGTGCTCGGTGCGGTGGTGCTCAACCTGGTGCTGGCGCTCAATCACCGCAGTGATCGCTACGTCGGGGTGAGCTGACCCGGCTGGGGCTGCAGCTCGACCAGCTCGGCGCGCGGCTCGCCGTCCTCGATATGCAGCAGGCCGACGCAGATCGGCAACTTGAAGCGCCGCGGCCCGGCGCTGCCAGGGTTGACCCACAGGCGCCCGTCGCGCTGCTCGATCAGCGGCTTGTGCGAATGCCCGGTGATCACCACCCGCACGCTCTCTGGTAGCTGCGCCGGTACATGCGCCAGCTCATGCACCAGATACAGCCCGACACCACCCAGCTGTAGCTCTACCTGCTGCGGCAGTTCGGCGGCCCAATCCAGCCCCTCGTCGTTGTTGCCGCGCACCACGCTTAGCGGGGCGATCTGGCGCAATGCGTCGAGAATCCCCGGCTTGCCGATATCACCGGCATGCAGGATGTGCGCGCAACCGGCCAGCGCCGCCAACGCTTCGGGGCGCAGCAGACCGTGGGTATCGCTGATCAGGCCGATGCGCATAGCGTCCCCCACAAATGAGAAAGCCCGGCACTGGGCCGGGCTTTCTAGGCTAACGCAGGGCTCAGCCGAGCAGCGACTTGTCGCGCACCGCACCCTTGTCGGCGCTGGTGGCCAGCAGGGCGTAGGCCTTGAGGGCGGTGGTCACCTTGCGCGCACGCGGGGCGACCGGCTTCCAGCCTTTCTTGTCCTGTTCGGCGCGGCGGGCGGCCAGCTCTTCATCGCTCACCAGCAGGTTGATGCTGCGGTTGGGGATGTCGATCAGCACCTTGTCGCCGTCGCGTACCAGGCCGATGGCGCCGCCGGCGGCGGCTTCCGGCGAGGCGTGGCCGATGGACAGGCCCGAGGTGCCGCCGGAGAAGCGGCCGTCGGTGAGCAGGGCGCACTGCTTGCCCAGGCCCTTGGACTTCAGGTAACTGGTCGGGTAGAGCATTTCCTGCATGCCCGGACCGCCTTTCGGGCCTTCGTAGCGGATGATGACGATATCGCCCGGCTTCACTTCGTCGGCGAGGATGCCCTTCACGGCGCTGTCCTGGCTTTCGAAGATCTTGGCGTTGCCTTCGAATACGTGGATCGACTCATCCACGCCAGCGGTCTTCACCACGCAGCCGTCGAGGGCGATGTTGCCGTACAGCACGGCCAGGCCGCCCTCCTGCGAGTAGGCGTGCTCGACCGAGCGAATGCAGCCGTTTTCACGGTCGTCGTCCAGGGTGTCCCAGCGGGTGCTCTGGCTGAAGGCGGTCTGGGTCGGGATGCCGGCCGGGCCGGCCTTGAAGAAGGTGTGGACCTTCTCGTCTTTGGTCTGGGTGATGTCCCACTCGGCGATGGCGTCGGCCATGCTCGGGCTGTGCACGGTCGGCACGTCGGTGTGCAGCAGGCCGCCACGGGCCAGCTCGCCGAGGATGGAGAAGATGCCGCCGGCGCGGTGCACGTCTTCCATGTGGTACTTCTGGATGTTCGGCGCGACCTTGCACAGCTGCGGCACCTTGCGCGACAGGCGGTCGATGTCGCGCAGGTCGAAGGCCAGCTCGGCCTCCTGGGCGGCGGCCAGCAGGTGCAGGATGGTGTTGGTCGAGCCGCCCATGGCTATGTCCAGGGTCATGGCGTTCTCGAACGCCTTGAAGCTGGCGACATTGCGCGGCAGTACCGACTCGTCGCCCTCGCCGTAGTAGCGCTGGCACAGCTCGACGGCCAGGCGGCCGGCGCGCAGGAACAGCTGCTCGCGGTCGCTGTGGGTGGCCAGGGTCGAACCGTTGCCCGGCAGGGACAGGCCGAGGGCTTCGGTCAGGCAGTTCATCGAGTTGGCGGTGAACATGCCGGAGCAGCTGCCGCAGGTCGGGCAGGCGCTGCGCTCGTACTCGGCGACTTTCTCGTCGGAGCAGGAGTCGTCGGCGGCGACGACCATGGCGTCGACCAGGTCCAGGCCGTGGTTGGCCAGCTTGGTCTTGCCGGCTTCCATCGGCCCGCCGGAGACGAACACCACTGGGATGTTCAGGCGCAGGGCGGCCATCAGCATGCCGGGGGTGATTTTGTCGCAGTTGGAGATGCAGACGATGGCGTCGGCGCAGTGGGCGTTGACCATGTACTCCACGGAGTCGGCGATGATCTCGCGGCTCGGCAGCGAATAGAGCATGCCGTCGTGGCCCATGGCGATGCCGTCGTCGACGGCGATGGTGTTGAACTCCTTGGCCACGCCGCCGTGCTTCTCGATCTCGCGGGCGACCAGCTGGCCGAGGTCCTTCAGGTGCACGTGGCCGGGCACGAACTGGGTGAAGGAGTTGGCGATGGCGATGATCGGTTTCTTGAAGTCTTCGTCCTTCATCCCGGTGGCGCGCCACAGGGCGCGGGCGCCGGCCATGTTGCGGCCGTGAGTGGAGGTCTTCGAGCGATAGTCAGGCATGACGGTTCCTGCGGCTGAATCAGGTGATGTGCGTATGGTGAGCGTCGACTGGACCGGATGCAAACGGCAGATGGCCGTACGTTCGGATGGGGCCGCAGGACGAAACGGGGTCGCCGCTCGTTCGGCCCGGGCTCACGGGCCCGCCGGGGGATGGTTGGCGAGGAATGGCTCGATTCTACGCCGCCCGCCGCTGTCTGGGAAAGGCTGGCGCTGCGCGGGCGGTCAGGTGGTATGCCTTCAGTCAGCCTCCAGGGCTCGTGCTTTGGTGCGGTACCGCCGGTCGGCTTTCACCATTCGGGCGATTGTTGGGGTGACTGGATGGTCACGTAGGGTGCATGCCGGCGTGCCAGGGTGGGCGCGCCGAACGCCAGCGTGTTTCAGGGATGAGTGCAGTGCAGCCTAGTCCGATGACGTGGGTCGGGAGGGCCGTGGCGACTCCTGATCAACAACAAGAACAATGAGGACACCCTGCAATGCTCAACCGCAAATTTGGCCTCGCGGCCGCCCTTGCCTTCGCGTCCAGCTCTGCTATCGCAGCGCTGCCGGATACGCCCGGTACGCCGTTCCCGGCGGTTTCCAGCTTCGACAACAGTGGCCCCTATGCCACGACCAACCAGAGCGAAGGCCCCGGCTGTCGCATCTATCGTCCCAGCAACCTGGGGCAGAATGGTGTGCGCCATCCGATCATCCTGTGGGGTAACGGCACCGGCGCCACGCCTGCGACCTACGGGGCTTTGCTGACGCACTGGGCCAGCCATGGTTTTGTGGTGGCGGCTGCAGATACTTCCGATGCCGGTACCGGCCAGGAAATGCTCGCCTGCCTGACCTACCTGGTGCAGGCCAACAGCAGCAGCTACGGCACCTATGCCGGCAAGCTCAACGCCGGTCGTGTCGGTACTTCGGGTCACTCCCAAGGTGGCGGCGGTTCGATCATGGCGGGCCAGGACGACCGCGTGCGTACCACGGCACCGATTCAGCCCTACACCTTGGGTCTGGGCCACAACAGTGCCTCGCAGAGCAGGCAGAAAGGGCCGATGTTCCTTATGTCGGGAGGTGGCGATACGCTGGCCATTCCCTACCTGAATGCCCAGCCGGTATACAACCGCATCAATCAGCCGATCTTCTGGGGTGAGCGCCGCTACGTCAGCCACTTCGAGCCGGTGGGTGACGGTGGCGCCTACCGTGGGCCTTCCACGGCCTGGTTCCGCTACCAGCTGATGAATGACGCGAACGCCAGCAGCACCTTCAACGGCACTTTCTGTCGCCTGTGTACCAGCACGCTCTGGTCCGTGAAGCGCAAGGGCTTCTGACGGGGTTATGCCTGGGCCCCATCCGCTGGTGCGGGCGGGGCTTTTCATTATCATCGGGAGATCATGTAGGCGCGGCTTTAGCCGCGATGGGGCATTGCAAAAGCATCGCGGCTAAAGCCGCTCCCACGGATCAGTGCCTGGACTCAGCTGTTGGGCAGCAGGCGCACAGTCAGGCTCTTGATGTAGCGGGTCTCGGCGATGGCTGGGTGCACCGGGTGGTCCGGGCCCTGGGCGCCACGCTCGAGCAGCTGGATATTGCGGTCGAGGTGTCGGGCGCTGGTCAGCAGAATGTTCTGCAGGTGGTCTTCTTCCAGGTGCATGGAGCAGCTGGCACTGACCAGGATGCCGTCCTTGTTGAGCATGCGCATGGCGGTTTCGTTGAGGCGGCGGTAGGCGGCCTCGCCGTTCTTGATGTCCTTCTTGCGTTTGATGAAGGCGGGCGGGTCAGCCACGATCACGTCGAAGCGCTCCTCGGCGCCTTTCAGTTCTCTCAGCGCGGCGAATACGTCGCCTTCCACACAGGTGACTTTCTCGGCAACACCGTTAAGGGTGGCGTTGCGCTCGACACCATCGAGGGCGAAGCCGGAGGCATCCACGCAGAACACTTCGCTGGCGCCAAAGGCCGCGGCCTGTACGCCCCAGCCGCCGATGTAGCTGAACAGGTCGAGCACGCGCTTGCCCTTCACATAGGGCGCCAGGCGCGCGCGGTTCATGCGGTGATCGTAGAACCAGCCGGTCTTCTGGCCTTCCAGTACCGGGGCCTGGAATTGCACGCCATTCTCTTCCAGGTCCACCCACTCCGGCACCACGCCGAAGGCGGTATCGACGTAGCGCTCCAGGCCTTCGGCGTCACGGGCGCTGGAGTCGTTCTTGAACAGGATGCCGCGTGGCTTGAGCACCTGCACCAGGGCCTCGATCACGGCGTCCTTGGCGCGCTCCATGGCAGCGGAAGCCAGTTGCACCACCAGGTGATCGCCGAAGCGGTCGACCACCAGGCCCGGCAGCAGGTCGGAATCGCCGTACACCAGGCGGTAGAAGGGCTTGTCGAACAGGCGTTCGCGCAGGCTCAGGGCGACGTTGAGGCGGTGTACCAGCAGGGACTTGTCCAGCACGTGCTTGGTGTCGCGCGACAGCAGGCGGGCGCAGATCAGGTTGTTCGGGCTCATCGCCACGATGCCCAGCGACTTGCCGCCAGCGGCTTCGAGAATGGCCTGGTCGCCCGGCTGGAACAGGTTCAGCGGGGTGGCGGCGACATCGATCTCGTTGCTGTAGACCCACAGGTGACCCGCGCGCAGGCGGCGATCGGCGTTGGCTTTGAGGCGCAGGCTGGGCAGGGACATGGGGCTACTCCGGCAAAAAGATCGGAATTATAGCCGTTCACGAGAGGGCGCGGCGTTTACAAAAGTTGGCTGCAGAGTCGAGATTGCTTTGGCTAAACTGTGACCCATCTCCTATTCCTCTCTCGTTGCCGCAGTCATGGCTCAAGAACTCTCCGCCGAACAGATCCGCCAGGTGCTGCAGGGCATCAGCGTGCCGCCTCAACCGCAGATCATGGTCGACCTGCAGATGGAGCAGTTCCTGCCCAACCCGGACCTGAAGACCATCGCCAAGCTGATCAGCCAGGACCCCGGTCTGTCCGGCGCGTTGCTGAAGATCGTCAACTCGCCGCACTTCGGCCTGGCCAACCGCATCGCCTCGATCCAGCAGGCGGTCAACCTGCTCGGCTGCGACACGGTGATCAACCTGATCAATGCCCAGTCGATCAAGGGTGAGCTGACCGACGAAGCCATCGTCACCCTCAACCGCTTCTGGGATACCGCCCAGGACGTGGCCAACACCTGCCTGACCCTGGCCAAGCGCATCGGCTACCAGTCGCCGGACGAGGCCTACACCCTGGGCCTGTTCCACAACTGCGGCATCCCGCTGATGCTCAAGCGCTTCCCCAACTACATGACGGTGCTGGAAGAGGCCTACTACAACGCCGGCAGCGAGCGCCGCGTGGTAGACACCGAGAACCGCCTGCTCAACACCAACCACGCGGTGGTCGGCTACTTCACCGCCAAGTCGTGGAACCTGCCGCTGCACCTGTGCGAGGCGATTGCCAACCACCACAACGCGTTGTCCTTCTTCGAGGAAGAGGGCGGCCGCGACGCCCAGCTGAAGACGCTGATGGCCATCCTCAAGATGGCTGAGCACATCTGCTCCAGCTACAAAGTGCTGGGCAACCAGGAAGACGATCACGAGTGGGCCAGCATCCAGCAGCTGGTGCTGGAGTACGTGGGGCTGTCCGAGTACGACTTCGAGAACCTGCGCGAAAGCATTCGCGAGCTGGGCGTGGCCTGATTTCCTGCCCGCCAGCTTCCTGCTAGGGTGGCGGCTGCTCCGTAGTACCCCGAGTTTTCCATGCCCGAACTACCCGAAGTCGAAACCACCCGTCGTGGCATCGCCCCTCATCTTGAAGGCCAGCGCGTCAGCCGTGTGCTGGTGCGCGAGCGCCGCCTGCGCTGGCCGATTCCCGAAGACCTCGACGTGCGCCTGTCCGGCCAGCGCATCGAGTGTGTCGAGCGGCGCGCCAAGTACCTGCTGATCAAGGCCGAAAGCGGCACGCTGATCGGCCACCTCGGCATGTCCGGCAACCTGCGCCTGGTGCCGGTGGGTACACCCGCGGCCAAGCATGAGCATGTCGATATCGAACTGGAGTCGGGGCTGGCGCTGCGCTACACCGACCCGCGGCGCTTCGGTGCGCTGTTGTGGAGCGATGATCCGCTCAACCATGAACTGCTGCTCAAGCTGGGCCCGGAGCCACTCACCGACCTGTTCGATGGCGAGCGCCTGTACCAGCTGTCACGCGGTCGCAGCATGGCGGTCAAGCCGTTCATCATGGATAACGCGGTGGTCGTGGGTGTGGGCAACATCTACGCCACGGAAGCCCTGTTCGCCGCCGGTATCGACCCGCGCCGCGCCGCCGGCTCCATTTCCCGTGCGCGTTATATGGCGCTGGCGCTGGAGATCAAGCGCATCCTGGCCCATGCCATCGAGCGTGGCGGTACGACCCTGCGCGATTTCATCGGCGGCGACGGCCAACCCGGTTATTTCCAGCAGGAGCTGTTCGCCTACGGTCGTGGCGGCCAGTTCTGCAAGGTGTGCGGCAGCACGCTGCGCGAGGTGAAGCTGGGCCAGCGCGCCAGCGTGTACTGCCCGAAATGCCAGCGTTGAACGCAGTCAGAATAACGGCCGAGAACAATAACAAGAGGTAATAGATGTCCGGCAACTACCTGCCGCCCAACCCGTTCGCCGAGTGGTTGGGGCGAACCGTACTGCGCCTTCTGGGGTGGCGCATCGAAGGCGAACTGCCCAGGCTCGACAAGTTCGTTGCCATCGGTGCCCACCACACCTCCAACTGGGACTTCGTGATCTTCATCGCCCTGAAGTTCGTGCTGCGCCTGAATGCGCGCTGGTTCGGCAAGCACAGCATCTTCCGCTGGCCGTTCGCCGGACTGATGCGCAGCTGGGGCGGCATCCCTATCCAGCGTCATCTGAGTCTGAACATGGTGGAGCAGGCGATTCAGGGCTTTCGCGACAACCCTGAATTCATTCTGGTGCTGTCGCCGGAGGGCACGCGCAAGAAAGTGGAACGTTGGAAGATGGGCTTCTATCACATCGCCGTGGGGGCCGGTGTACCCATCGTGCCGGGGGCGCTGGACTTTGCCAATCGGCGGGTGGTCATTGGTTCTCCGTTTTATCCCAGCGGGGATGCGGAAGCAGATCTGCGTGCCCTGTTGGCATTTTTCCGGCCCTTTGTTCCGAAGAAGCCGCAGTTCGCATTCCACGGCGATTGACGGCGTTCACGCTGACAATTGCGTAGGCGCTGTTATAGTTAGCCGTACGCTCTGCCATAACTACACATAATGAAGGACTGCGCCATGAACCTGTTTCGCACCACCGCCGCTGTCTTGGCTCTGACCACTGGCCTGCTGGCACTGCCGGCGCAGGCGGAAATGGCTCAGCAGAACGCCAGTGGCGACCCGACCTACACCATTCAAACGCCACCGGCCTATGCCATGGTCGGTGACCTGGTCATTGCCCGCCCGCTGCTGATCGCCGGCACCATCATCGGCGCCGGTGTATTCCTGGTCAGCCTGCCGTTCACTGCATTGGGTGGCAACGTCAAGGAAGCCGGCGAAGCGCTGGTGGTTGAGCCGGGCATGGCTGCTTTCGTGCGTTGCCTGGGCTGCACCGAGAGCGGCTACAAGAAGGACTGATTCTTCCCCCGCATGTAACCAAGAAGCCGGCCTAGTGACCGGCTTCTTGGTTTTCGGTCGGCCAGGAATCGGCGCGGCCAACGCCTCGTGGATCGCTGGCGGCTTCGACCTGGCCGTTCTGCTTGCGCCATAGCAGTACCTGCTGGTTGCCATAGCGGCGGTTGACCTGGCTTAGCGTGTGCCCGCGCATCTCCAGGCTGGCGCGTTGGCCAGCGCTGAAGGCGCCGGGCTCGTACTCGATGACATCCGGCAGGTACTGGTGGTGGTAACGCGGTGTAGCCGGCCACTGTTGTACCGGCTTGCCGTCCAGGTAATCGAGCACGGCCAGCAGCACCATGCTGGGGATGCGGCTGCCGCCGGGGGTGCCAAAGGAGGCCAGTTCCGCGTCGCTTTCGATGAAGGTCGGGCTCATGCTCGACAGCGGGCGTTTTCCGCCGGCGATGGCATTGGCCTGGCTGCCAGTCAGGCCGTAGACGTTGCTGCCATTCGGGTCGGCAGCGAAGTCGTCCATCTCGTTGTTGAGCAGGACGCCGGTGCCCGGCACAGTGAAGGCGGCGCCGAAGGGCAGGTTGATCGACAGGGTGGCGGTCACGGCGTTGCCCTGGGTATCGATCACGGTGAAGTGGGTGGTGTGGTCCCCCTCACGCCAGGCAGGGGCCGGCGGCAGGCTGCTGCTGGGGGTGGCGGATTGCAGTTCAATGCCCTTGGCAAGGTCGCGCAGGTAATGGCTGTCGAGCAGCTGAGCCAGCGGGTTGCGCACCTGGTCGGGATCGCCTAGCAGGCCGCGATCGCGGTAGGCGCGGCGCAGCACTTCGCTCACGTAGTGGCTGCGTTGCACGTCGCCGGCCTTCTGCCAGGGCAGTTGTTGCAGCATGGCCAGGCTTTGGGCGATGGTCACGCCGCCGGCCGAGGGCGGTGGCGCGCTGATCAGCTCGCGACCGTCGGCGAGTGAAAAGCGCAGCGGTTGGCGCTCGACCACGCGGTATTCACGCAAGTCGCGCTCGCTCCAGATGCCGCCGGCAGCACGCACGCCTGCCAGCAGCCGACGTGCCGTTTCGCCGCCATAGAAACCGCTATGGCCGTTGTCCGCCAGACGTTGCAGGGTACGTTCCAGTTCGGGCTGGCGGAGCAGGCCGTGCAACGGCGGCAGGCGGCCTTGGTCGAGAAAGATGCGCGCGGTTTCACCATCCTTCTGCATGGCTTCGAGGCGCCATTCGGCTCGTTCGCGATAGATCGGGTCGATGCCCACGCCGTCGCGGGCCAGGCGCATCGCCGGGGTCAGTGAGTAGGCCAGGGGCAATTGGCCGTAGCGCTCGGCGAGCAGGGCCAGGGCGGCGGGCAGGCCGGGTATGGCCGCTGCCAGTGGGCCGTTCAGCGACAGCTCGCGTTGCACCTGGCCGTTACGCCGATACAGGTCCGGGTCGGCACTGAGCGGCGCCCGCTCGCGGGCGTCGAGGAAGCGATAGACGGGTTTCTCACCCGCCTGGCGCAGCAGGAAAAAGCCTCCACCACCCAGTCCAGAGCCATAGGGTTCGGCGACGGCGAGGGCCGCGGCAATGGCGACAGCGGCATCGAAGGCGTTGCCGCCCTGGGCCAGGGTTTCCAGACCGGCAACGGTGGCAGCCGGATGTGCGCTGGCAACGGCGGCCCGGTTGGGCTTGCCGTCGGTTGCCTGCACCAGGCTCGTGCAGAGCAGCAGGCAGAAGAGAAGGGCGGTTCTGAGCATGCGTTCGACCAATCCGCGGGCTGGGAACAACAGCCTAGCGGAGATCGTGCGAGAGTGGGGCGATCAGGCTTTGCCGGTGATGATCAGGTACTTCTGCATCAGCTCGTCCTTGCTCTCGACGTTGGCCTCGTCGAGGGGGATGCAGTCCACCGGACAGACCTGCTGGCATTGCGGTTCGTCGTAGTGGCCGACGCATTCGGTACACAGGTTGGGGTCGATCACGTAGATCTCCTCACCCTGGGAAATGGCGCCGTTGGGGCACTCGGGCTCGCAGACGTCGCAGTTGATGCAGTCGTCGGTGATTTTCAGGGACATCGGGCAACTCCAGCCATGCGTTTGGGCATGGCGTTTTCAGGCATTCAGTGGGGCGAATTGTGCCGGATTGGCGAGCCCGGTGTCATGCGCAGATCAGCGCTGGAACCGCTCGGACAGTGCCTGGGCCACGGCCGGATGAACGAATTTGGTGATGTCGCCACCGAGGGCGGCGATCTCGCGCACCAGGGTCGAGGAGATGAAGGAGTACTTCTCCGACGGGGTGAGGAACATGCTCTCAACGTCCGGCGCCAGCTGGCGATTCATATTGGCCAGCTGGAACTCGTACTCGAAGTCCGATACCGCGCGCAGGCCGCGCAGGAGAATGTTGGCGTTCTGTTCCTTGACGAAGTGCGCGAGCAGGGTGGAGAAGCCGACGATCTCGACGTTGGGCAGGTGTTTGGTGACTTCGCGCACGAGCTCGACGCGTTGTTCCAGGGGGAACAGCGGGTTTTTCTTCGGGCTGGCGGCGACCGCGATGATCACGGTGTCGAACAGGCGCGAGGCGCGCTCGATCAGGTCGCCGTGACCTTTGGTGATCGGGTCGAAGGTGCCCGGGTACAACACTCGATTCATCGTCTCGTCCTGCTCGGAGCGGTAAGAGTCGCGGATGGTAGCGCAGCGCTTTGCTCAGGGAAAAGCCTCAGGCCGTGCGCAGGTGCAGGGGTAGGGCCAGTAGCAGGCAGGCCAGGGCCACCCAGTCGGCCACCACCACTCGGCGTAAAGCCTCGTTGTAGAGCGGTGCGCTCCAGGCCAGCAGGAGGAAGCTGACAACGCTGATCAGGCCGCCAAGCAGGGCCAGGCCGCGCAGGCCGGGAACGAAGGCGGCCGCCACCAGCAGCGCGCCGAGCAGGCCGAAGAGCACCGCACGGTGGCGCATGAGGATCTGCAGGTTGGGCTCATCGAGCGCCAGGCCGTAGAGGGCGTTGAGCCGATCGCCGCCAAGCACGCCGATCAGCGGCAGCAGGTGAATGATGCCGGCCACCAGCAGCAGGGCGCCGATCAGCTTGCTCATGCCTTGAGGCGCTCGGCCAGCAGCGTGGCGAGCTTCGCGGTCAGGCCGTAGATCGACAGCTGCGGGTTGGCGCCGATGCTGGTGGGGAACAGCGAGCCGTCATGGATCGAGAGGTTCTCCAGCTGGTGGTGGCGACCCAGGCTGTCGGTGACTGCCATTTTCGGGTCTTCGCCCATGGCGCAGCCGCCCATCACGTGGGCACTGCCCAGGCGGGTCTGGAACAGGCGCAGATCGAGATTGTCGATCAGCGTCTTGGCTTCACCCAGGTTCTTCACGTAGCCAGCGGCTGCATGCAGTGGCATGACGGCCTTGGCCCCGGCGGCGAACTGGATCTCGGCCATGCTGTGGAAGGCGCGGCGGATGCCGTCCCAGCTGTAGTCGGTCATGCGGTAGTCGAGCACCGGCGTGCCGTCGCCACGTAGCTCAACCGTGCCTTCGGCGCTTTCTGGGTGGAAGCCATCGCGCATCAGTGCCAGCAGTACGTTGGTGTGCGGCAGCTGGGCCATGCGTTGGGCATTGTCCTGACCGATGCCGCCGAGCAGGGTGGAGGTCAGTGCCGGCTGCAGCGGCGGCACTTCCAGCTTGTAGGACATGCGCCCGGTGGTGCCGTCGTCCCACTGGAACTGGTCGGAATACACCGACTGCGGGGCGCCGTAGAACGGGTTGATGACCTGCTCGAACTGCGCCGCGGAGAAGTTCACCACATGCAGGAAGGTGCGCTTGCCGGCCCGCTGGTGTGGGTCAGGCGCCTCGGAGCGCATCAGTAGCGCTGGGCTGTTGATGCCGCCGCCGGCCAGTACGTAGTGTCGTGCCTTGACCATGATGCGCCGGCCGTTGGGCGCTACGCAGCGCGCGTCCATGCCTACGCATTCCAGGCCGCTGATGCGCTCGCCGTCGTGGATCAGACGTTCGGCGCGGGCCAGATAGAGCAGGGCGCCGCCCTTGTCCAGGGTGGCGGGAATGGTGGTGACCAGCATCGACTGCTTGGCGTTGGTCGGGCAGCCCATGCCGCAGTAGCCCAGGTTCCAGCAGCCGCGCACGTTGCGCGGGATGATGTGCCAGGCGTAGCCGAGCTTTTCGCAGCCGTCCTTGATCACCTGATTGTTGGGGTTGGGTGGAATGGCCCAGGGCGTGACGCCCAGGCGCTGCTCCATCTGCTCGAACCAGGGGGCCATTTCGGCCGGGCTGTGGCCTTTGACGTTATGGGCCTCGGCCCAGTGCTGCAGGGTCGGCTCCGGGGTGCGGAAGCTGGAGGTCCAGTTGACCAGGGTGGTGCCGCCGACGGCACGGCCCTGCAGGATGATGATGGCGCCATCCTTGCTCATGCGCCCGACGCCTTCCTGGTACAGCTGCGGATAGGCGTCGGCTTCCTGCATCTTGAAGTCGCTGCTGGTCTTCAGCGGGCCTTCTTCGATCAGCAGCACCTTGTAGCCGGCAGCGCTGAGGATCTCCGCGGTGGTGCCGCCGCCAGCGCCGCTACCGATGATGGCGACATCGGCTTCCAGTAGCAGGTCCTGCTCCAGACTGGAGCCGTCATAGGTGATCCAGCCTCGGGCCAGGCCTTCGCGGAAACTGTCGGGTACAGGCATCTTCGGTCTCTCTTTCTAGTTCTTGTAGGTATGGCGGCAGTCAGACCGTGGGTGGGCCGGGGTAACCGCAGTGAGCCCAGGATTGCGGCCGGGCGTACCAGGACATCAGCACCATCTTGACCAGCGATTCGTGGCCCATGCGCAGCAGTTCCAGCGAACTGTGTTCCCAGCGGTCGAGGAACTGGCGTATCTCGGCGGCGCTGGCGTTGTCCCAGTTGCGCCAGATGCCCGTCAGCGGGCCACGGGTGGCGCCCATGGCCAGCACGTCGAACAGTTGCTGGGTGAGCTTGAGCAGCTCCGGCGAGACATGGTCGAGGCTCTGGTCGATGCCCAGCAGGGTGGCATCCACCGCCGCCGGCATATTGCCGCTGGCCACGGCGCCGTCGAGCAGCACCGGAATCAGTGCGCGCAGAAAAACCAGGTCGCTCTCGCGCAGGATGGCGAAGCCGCTGGCGGCCGCCGGTGACGAGCAGCCGCTGAGGCTGGCAGCCAGGCCGGCGGTGCCGAGCAGGGCGCCGCCCAGCAGACCGACCTTGAGCAGGCCGCGTCGCGACAGCGACACGGTGTTGGTGGGGGTATCGGTCATTGTTGTTATGGCCCCGTGAGCTAATCAGCGAAGGAAGAGTTTCTGGATCAACTTCTGCAGCGGCTTGCCGTAAGGAGGGTAGATCAAACGCGCGCCGTTGAAGCGCTGCTTGATCAGCACCGCCTTGGCTTTGCTGAAGGTGAGGAAGCCCTCGTGGCCATGGTAATGGCCCATGCCGGAGGGGCCGACGCCGCCGAACGGCATGTCGTCCTGGGCCACGTGCAGCATGGTGTCGTTGATGCACACGCCGCCCGAGTGGGTCTCGACCAGTACGCGCTCCTGCTCGGCCTTGTCGTAGCCGAAGTAGTACAGCGCCAGCGGGCGCGGCCTGTCGTTGACGTAGCTGAAGGCCTGCTCGATGCCGCGATAGGGCACCACCGGCAGCAGCGGGCCGAAGATCTCGTCCTGCATTACCTTCATCTCGTCCGTGGTGTTCAGCAGCAGGCACTGGGCCATGCGCCGATCCTGATCCTTGTCGAACAGGCGGATGACCTGCGCGCCCTTGCTCTCGGCGTCGCTGATATAGCCCTTGAGGCGGTTCAGCTGACGCTCGTTGATCACGGCGGTGTAGTCCGGGTTGTTTGCTAGCGTGGGATAGAAGCGCTGCACCACCTGGCGGTAGGTGTCGACGAACTCCTCCACGCGACCTTCCGGCACCAGCACGTAGTCCGGGGCCACGCAGGTCTGCCCGGCGTTCATGGTCTTGCCGAAGGCGATGCGCTCGGCGGCGTCGGCCATGGGCACGTCGGCGGAAATGATCGCCGGCGACTTGCCACCCAGTTCCAGGGTCACCGGCACCAGGTTCTCGGCGGCGGCGCGCATTACGTGCTTGCCGATGCTGGTGGCGCCGGTGAACAGCAGGTGATCGAAGGGCAGGCGGGAGAAGGCCTGGCCGACTTCGGCCTCGCCCAGCACCACGGCGACCAGGTCCTCGGGGAAGGCCTTGGCCAGGATGTCCTTGACCAGCTGCGAGGTCACCGGGGTGGCCTCGCTCATCTTGATCATCACCCGGTTGCCGGCGGACAAGGCGCCGATCAGCGGGCCGAAGGCGAGGAATAGCGGGTAGTTCCACGGCGAGATCACGCCGATCACACCCAGCGGCTGGTAGATCACCTTGGCCTTGGCCGGCTGGAAGGACATGTCCACCGAGCGCTTCGACGGCTTCATCCACTTCTTCAGGTTCTTGCGGGCGTAGTGGATGCCGTTGAGGCTGGCCATGATCTCGGCCAGCATGGTCTCGCTTTCGGCGCGGTTGCTGAAGTCGGCGTGCAGCGCGGCGATCAGCGCGTCCTTTTCCTGGTGGATCAGCTCGCGCAGGGTCTTCAGCCAGGCCAGGCGCTGCTCGGCACTGGGCATGGGGTTGGCGCGGAAGGCGGCGCGCTGCGCGGCCAGCAGTGGTTCCAGGGCATCGATCTGTTGTTGGTTTTGTTGCAGGTAGGCGACGTCGGCAACCATGGCGGCATCCTCTCGGGGCGCGTCAGCGAATAGGTAGCATGATTTTTAGAGTAAATACTCTAAACTGTCAATTCGCTGTTGTGCCGGTCGTCAGCCGCGCCTCAGCCCTGTACTTTTGCCGAAACGCTTAACCGAGCCGAACCATGGCCCCGAAGAACAAGACCCGTGACCGCATCGTCGACGCCAGCCTGGAGCTGTTCAATGCCCAGGGTGAGCGCACTGTCACCACCAACCATATCGCCGCCCACCTGGGCATGTCGCCGGGCAACCTGTACTACCACTTCCGCAACAAGCAGGCGATCATCGCCGAGTTGTTCGCCCAGTATGAAAGCCGCGTCGACGCCTTCCTGCGGCGTCCCGAGGGGCGCGCGCTGACGGTGGAGGACAAGACCTTCTATTTGCAGGCACTGCTGGCGGCCATGTGGCATTACCGCTTCCTGCATCGCGACCTGGAACATCTGCTGGAAACCGATGCCGAGCTGGCCGAGCGCTACCGCGCCTTCGCCCGCCGTTGCCTGCAGGGGGCGAGAGGTATCTATCAAGGATTTGCCGAGGTCGGCATCCTGATCATGAACGATCAGCAGATCGAAGCGCTGACGCTCAACAGCTGGATCATCCTGACCTCCTGGGTACGTTTTCTCTGCACCATGCGCAGTGATTCCACGGATCTCACAGAGGAGATGATGCGGCGTGGCATTTTCCAGGTGCTGGCGCTGGAGAGTGGCTATGTCGGGGAGTCGGCGCGGGTTGAAGTAGAGGGCCTGTTGCAGCGTTTGCATGTGCCGATAGAAACCATGCTGCGCGGTTGATGAAAATGGCGGTCTATTGACTCAGGCGTCCTGGTGGGCAATCGGGGTATGCTAGTTTTATACCGGCATGGAGGCACCGTCTGCCTCGCCACGTTTGAGTTGTAACCATGCAGACTTCTTCGCCCCGAGTGGCCGTGCTGGGCACTGCTTTTTCTCAGTTCCCCGGCCTGGACGCAGAGCGCTATATCGATCTGCCCAGTCTTCTGGCGGCTTCTTCATACGACATCCTGTTGATCGATCTGCCTGGTGTCATGGCAGGTCAGCAGTTGCGCAGCTTGCGCATGGAAAGGGCATATCGTTTTGTGCCCATCTACTGCTGCCAGGACCAGGATGCCTGGTGTGAGGCGCTCGGGGACGGGCCGCCACCGGCGGACCTGGGGGCAATCACGCCACTATGGCGCCTCTGGCGCGAGCGCTTTCACCTGTTCAATAGGGGCGCCGCGCCCGAGCGCTTTGAAGCGCGCGTTCTGGCCTGGCTGTGGCTGCGCTCGCGCGGTGACGTTCATGCGGTTCGGGATGCCGGCATCGCCCAACACTATCGCTACCCGCTGCTGGAGGCGCTGGCCGATGGCGAGGCGATCAATGACTTTTCCTGGCTGCAGTTGATGCTGCAGCAGGGCTGGCTGGAAGAGGGGGCGCTGATTGATCGTTTGCGGCTGTGTACCGCATGTGGCTCGGGGCGTTTGAACTATGTCGACGTGTGCCCCGAGTGCCAGGCTTTGGATATTTCCCGGCAACCCTCGTTGCACTGCTTTACCTGTGGCCATGTCGGGGCCCAGGAGCACTTCCTCAAAGATGGCCTGTTGCTGTGCCCCAACTGCCTGAGCCGTCTGCGCCATATCGGCAGTGACTACGATCGGCCCTTGGAGAACTATCGTTGCCGCAGCTGCCAGGCATTCTTCGTCGATGCCGCGGTAGAGGCACGTTGCCTGGATTGCGGTGAGCACCATGAGCCGGACAAGCTGCGCGTGCGCGAAGTGCGCCATTTCCGCCTGGCCGAAGCCGGGCGCCTGAGGTGTCGGCAGGGGTTCGACGGCGGCGCGGAGAGCCGGGAGCAGTTTGGCAGCCTCGATCTGCTTTCGCGGCGTAGCTTCCACGAGTTGCTGGAGTGGCAGCTGCAACTGGTTCGCCGGCACAAGAAGCCGCCGTTCTCCCTGCTGGGGTTGCGCTTCGTCAATCTGCTGGAGACCCTTGAGCGTCTTGGCGAGATGCGCGGCCATGCCTTGATCGATGGCCTGGTCGAGCGACTGCATGAAGCGGTACGGGAGACGGATCGCTGCTGTCGCTTGAGCGAGGAGACGCTGTGGCTGCTGATGCCGCATACCGATGCAGCCGGTTTGGCGGTGGTCAAGAGTCGCTTGGCCAAAGGGGCCGAGCGTGTCTCGAGCGAAACCGAAGCACGTATCGAGGTGCAGCAGGTCGGTTTCTCTGCGCCGGACGACTTGCTGGATCAGGAAGACGCCGCCCTGCTTCTGGCCCGCCTGGGCGGCATGCTGATCTGAGGCCATGGAAGCCATCCTTCAGCAATGGATGCTACTGGCCGCCGAGCTCGACAAGGGCGACGGCCTGGTGCGCATGTTGGTCAGCCTGATGCCCGCCTTCCTGCTGCTGGAGGTCCCCCTCAACATGCTGGTGCTGCTGGGGGTACTGCGCTGGTTTGTGCGCAAGCCCTTTGAACTGCCGCAGGACAATACCTATCGACCTCGGGTGTCCTGCATCATCACCTGCTACAGCGAAGGGCTGGATGTGCAGAGCACCCTGCGCAGCCTGTGCGAGCAGACCTACGAGGGCGACATCGAGATGATTCCGGTGGTCGATGGCGCCGCCGTGAACCAGCCGACCATGCAGGCGGTACGTGATTTTCAGGTTGACCGCGTGCTTTACCCGCGCCGTCTGCTGCGGCCGATTGCCAAGTGGCAACGCGGCGGTCGCGTCTCATCATTGAACTCCGGCCTGGCCCACTGCACCGGGGAGATCATCATGGCGCTGGACGGCGATACCTCGTTCGACAACGACATGGTCACCCACATCGTTCGCCATTTCGCCGACCCGCGAGTGCCGGCCGTGGCCGGCAGCCTGCGCGTACGTAACTGGACGTCCTCACTGACCACTGCCATGCAGGCGCTGGAGTACCTGCTGTCGATCCACATGGCGAAGATCGGCCTCAGCGAGTGGAACCTGGTGAACAACGTTTCCGGGGCCTTCGGTGCTTTCCGGCGCAGCTTTCTCGACAAGATCGGTGGCTGGGATACCCATACCGCCGAGGATCTCGACATTACCTTGCGGATCAAGAACTACTTCGGGCGCCAGCCGCTGCGCATCCCTTTCGAGCCGCGCGCCATTGGCCACACCGACGCGCCGACTACTTTCAAGCAGTTCCTCATGCAGCGCCTGCGCTGGGATGGCGACCTGTACTTTCTGTACATCCGCAAGCACCGGCACAGCTTCAATCCACGCCTGCTTGGCTGGCCCAATTTTCTGATGACCCTGGTCAGCGGCTTCTTCTTCCAGTTGGTACTGCCCTTCATCATTTTCGGTTATCTGGTGGCGGGCCTGTTCGTTCTGCCACTGACCCACTACCTGGCTTTGAGCGGGGTCATCTACCTGATCTACCTGGGCGTGACCTTGCTGATGTATCTGGCCATGCTGGCCATGGTGTCCGAGCGCCCACGCCAGGATGTCAGGTTGCTGCCTGTGGTGTTCCTGTTCCCGCTGTTCATGCTGGTGATGCGTTGCTGGAGTGCGGTGGCAATGCTCAACGAGGCGCTGCGGCGCGGCCACGAGGAAACCAGCATGGCCCCTTGGTGGGTTCTCAAGAAGGCGAAGAGGTTCTAGATGTTGCGCTCCCTATCCCTGGTCGGCCTGATGCTGGCCGCAGGCCTGGTGCAGGCTGAGCCGCTACCGCTTCAGGCGTTGCTGGCCGGGTTGGATGATGGTGCGGTGGGCCGGGCTGGTCGGGCCGAGCAGGATGCTCTGCTGGCCCAGCGCGAGCAGCGTGAGGCCGAGGCCGGTTGGCAGTGGTACACCACGGCGGGTACAGGCCGCTATCGCGAGTTGGTCACCGACAGCGTACGTGATGACTACTATGGGCGTGACCTGGCACTGGGGCTGCGCCACCCGTTGTTGGGCAGCCTGCGCCGGCAGGTACAGGCGGTCGAGGCCGTCGAACTTGAGCAGCAGCGCCAGCAAGCCCGCCACCTCCTGCGCAGGGCTGAGCAGCGTCTGGCCCTGCGCAGCGCCTATGCCGATTGGTGGCGTGCAGAGCAGGAGCAGCGCTGGTGCGCTGAGCTGTTGCCCGCCGCGCATGATGCCCGGCTGCGCCTTGAAAAGCGTCGCAGCGAGGGGTGGTTGCTGGCCTCCGAAGCGCGCCTGCAGCAAGGACAGTGGCAAACGCTGGAGCGTCGTTGTCGGCGAGTGACCGAGCTGGTCGAAGAGACGCGTGCTGCCGTGGCCGGTATCGCCGGCCAGTCCATCGGCGCCCGGCAACAGGCCGAGGCCGAGCCATTGGCCGCCGATGTCCGGCCTCTTGTGGCCTGGCAGCAGGCATTGGAGCGTCATCCACGCCTTCGTGAACGGCGCGGCGAGCTGCGTCAGGCCGAGCGTGATCGCCACTCCCCCTGGTATGCCGGGCTGGATTCCAGTTTCACTCTGGCGCAGAGCTACGAAGATCGTAGCGGGGCGGCCAAGCATGGCGACGGCCTGGTTGCCAGTATCACGCTGTCCGCACCTCTCGATCTGCTGGGATACGGCGCGGCCGGTGATCGTGAGGCCGAGGCTCGTCATCGGGCTGCGTTGGCGCGGCTGGAGGCTGAGCGTGAACAGCTGGTGCTGGGGCTGAGCCAGGCCCTGCGTGCCCAGCGTACGGCGATGGACGAGCTGGCTGGTGCCCGTGAGGAGCTGGCAGCGGCGAAACAGGCATACCGCGAGCAACGTCTGCGGCGTGATGCCGAGCTTGAACGGGGCGTGCAGAATGAGCTGGCTGCTGCGCTGGGGCAGTATGGCGCTGGGCTGAGATTGATTGCCGCCTGGCACGCCGCCTGGTTGCGCGAGGCGGCACTGCGCCTGTTTGCCGAGGATGATGCCGCTCTGGCCGGGTTGCTGGGTGAGTACCGCGAGCGCTGGGACACAGCCATGGCCAGCGAGGGCGAATGGCGTCAGGGCGTTTATGTGTGGGACAGCCGTCGCCTGCTGCGCGCGTCCAGCCGGCGCGCGGAGCTGCGTGAACTGCGCCGCGCCGGTATGCAGCGCCTCTATATCGGCCTGTCTGCCGCCCAAGTGAAAGAGATGCCTGTTCTGCGTCAGCGCCTGCAGACGACCCTTGAGGAAGCCCATGCCCAGGGTCTGCAGGTCGGTTTGCTATTGGGCGATCCGGCCTGGATACAGCCGACTGGGCGGCAAGGCCTGCTCGATCTGCTTGGTGAGTTGCAGGGCTTGCCGTTCGACGCCCTGCACCTGGATCTGGAGGTTGAGCAGTTGGGTTGGCCGGTGCCGGATAGCCGCCTGCGCGATTGGCTCGACACCCTGACGGCAGTGGCCAGCCTCAATCCCTGGCCGCTGGAGCTGTCCAGCCACCACCGTTGGTTCGCCGAACCGCAGCCCGGGCAGACCTGCGTGCCTTGTGCCTTGCCGCAGCGTGGCGTGCAGCAGGTCAGCCTGATGATCTACACGCGCAACGCCCAGCGCAGTGCCGAGTTGACCGAGCAGATCGCCCAGCGCTGGCCCGCGTTGCGCTTTCGTCTGGCCCAGAGTGTCGAGCCACAGCTGGCGGCTGAGGAAACCTGGGCCGGTGTGGCTCCTGGGCAGTTGCAGCAACAGGTGGAGCGCTGGCGTGTGCGCCTGCAGCCGCTGAGGGTGACCGGCATCGATTGGCAGGATTGGACCCATTACCCACATTGAGTCTTTCATGAAGATCCGTTTCAGCAGTTCCAAGGAAGAAAAACCCACCCAGGACCAGGGCCTGCAAGTGCTGTATGCGCCAGGCAAGCGGCTGGCTTTCAAGCTGCGCTGGTATCTGATCCTGCTCGCGGTGACCAGCCCCTTGCTGTGGTTGGCTGGCCGAGCGCTGCTCAGCATCTGGTTGATTGAGGCGCCAGCCCAGCTGCTGCTGCCCGGCAGTGAGTTGCGCGCGCGTGAGCCGGGCCAGGTGCAGCAAATCCTGGTCAAACCCGGGGAGCGCGTAGCGGCTGGGCAGGCGTTGATACAAATGGACAACCCTGAGTGGCGAGCTCGTTTGGCGCTGCTGGGCACGCCGGATGAGCCGGCGGAGTTGCCGGCTGACGATGCGCTGGAGGTGCGTGAGCGTGCCACGTTGCAACGCCTGTTGGGCAGCGCCGAGCAGCGCTTGAGCCAGCTTTCCGCGTTGCAGGCTGCCGGAGCCGCGACCCGTGGCGAGGTGCAGGCGGCGCGTGATGAGCGTGATCGTCGCCAGCGTGATCTGCTGCAGTTTGATCGTCAGCAGCGCAGGGTTTCCGTACCGGATCTTGGCGCACAGCAACGTCAGCTGGAGCGTGTCTGGCTGGAAGGACGTCTGCAGGGGCTGACGCTGGTTGCGCCGGTGACAGGCGTGGTCAGCGAAGTGCTGGTGGCGGAGGGCGAGAATGTCGGGCCGGGCACCTTGCTGCTCCGACAGCATCGTCTGGATGATGTCCAGCTGTGGATTTATCTGGAGCCGCGTGATGCCGGCTACGCAGTGCCCGGCCAGCCATTGCGCATCCGTATGCCCGACGGCAGCTTTCTGCCCGCGCAGGTGGTGCGGCGGGTGGAAGACAGCATTGCCATACCGGCCGAGTTACAGCCGGCGTTCAGCGCACCCAATCGCCGTCTGAAGGTACTGGCACGGATTCAGGGTGATCTGCCGGAGCATTGGCGTATCGACCGTCTTGGTTTGACGGCGCGCTTCCCTCACCGATGGCCTTGGGTGGGTGCCTGGCTTGATTAGCGGCTGGTGCTGAGCCAGTTGGGGATGCGCCGCTCCAGGTAGTAGTCCGGCAGGCGCGGCGAACCACCAATGAAGCCGACGTGGCCGCCGCGCGCGTGCAGCTCCAGGCGGGTGCTGGCCGAGAGTTCGTGGGCCTGGGGCACGCTGTGCGGGAAGACGAAGGGGTCGTCGCTGGACTGGATGATCAGCGTGCGGGTGCGGATCTGCTCCAGGTAGTAGCGGCTGGAGGCGCGGCGGTAGTAGTCGTCGGCATCGGTGTAGCCGTGCAGCGGCGCGGTGAAGCGGCCGTCGAAGTCCCAGAAGGTGCGCATGCCGTCCAGCGGGCCGAGGGCCTGCAGGGCTGCCAGGCGCTCGTGATGGCCCTCGTCGGTGAAGCGCTGCTGCTTGTCGCGCACGTAGGCCACCAGTTCGCGCATGAAGTGCGCCTGATAGACCTTGGAGAAACCGCGGTCGATACGCTCGGCGCAGTGGTCCAGACGAAACGGCACCGACACCGCCACCGCGCCCTGCAGTCCGGAGTTCGTGCCGCTTTCGCCCAGGTACTTGAGCAGCACGTTGCCGCCCAGCGAATAACCTACCGCATACAGCGGCGCCAGAGGCCGCTGCGCCTGCAGGTGCTGAATCACGCTGACCACATCCTCGCTGACGCCGGAGTGATAGCCGCGCGGCAGCAGGTTGGGCTCGCCGGAGCAGCCGCGCCAGTTCAGCGCCACACTGGCCCAGCCCTGTGCCGCCAGCTGCTGCTGCAGGCCGAGCACGTAGTGCGAGCTGGAGGAGCCGGTCAACCCGTGCAGCACCAGCACCAGCGGGGCGCCGGCCTCGTGCGGGCCGTACCAGTCGAGGTCGAGGAAGTCGCCATCTTCCAGCCACAGGCGTTCGCGCCGGCGCTGTAGCTGGGGCGGCGTGCGGCATAGCGAGCCCCACAAGGTCTGCAGGTGCGGGCTGGGCAGCCACCAGGCGGGTTGGAAGTCGGGGGTCATGGCGGTTTCTGTAACGGCGCAAAGCGTCAGGCTAGAGCCTGGCGCAATAAAGCGGAAGCACCATTGGCCGGGCGAATGCGCATCAACGGCGTCTGTTGAGCCACATCTTGCGAATAACGAATAGCAGAACCAGGGCGGCGACCAGCCGCTGCTCGGTCAGCCCCAGTACTAGGCCGCGCGATGGCTCCATGACGCTGCGGGAGACGCCAAAGGCGATCTCCTTCTCGGCGAACAGCAGGATCAGGGCCAGTGGCGCAACCAGCAGGTAGGGCAGGTTACCGTAGATGAAGTCCTTCACCGGGCCGGCCTTTCGCGCACTATCAGCCGCGTTGCCACAGCGAGTAGTACACCTGGCCGGCCTTCTGCTCGCGGTGCAGGCGCCAGTTGCCGGGCAGGCCCAGGGCCGAGGGCGCGGCCTCGCTCTCGGTGTAGATCCAGGCGTCCTGGGCCAGCCAGCCCTTTTCTTCCAGCAGCTCGCAGGCCGGGCGCAGCAGGTCCTGGCCGAAGGGGGGATCGAGGAAGATCAGGTCGTAGGGCGTGGCGGCCTGGTTTTCTAGGTACTGCAGGGCGTTGGTCTGCAGCAGCTGGCCGTTCTCGCATTTCAGCGTGGTCAGGGTCTGGCGCAGTGCAGCGAGCGCGTTGCCGTTGCTGTCCAGGGCCAGGGCGCGGCTGGCACCCCGCGACAGAGCTTCGAGGAACAGCGCGCCGCTGCCGGTGAAGCAGTCCAGCACCTGGGCGCCCGGTACGTAGGGCGCCAGCCAGTTGAACAGGGTTTCGCGCACCCGGTTAGGCGTCGGGCGCAGGCCGTGGGCCATGGGGAAGTAGAACTGACGGCTGCGCCATTCGCCGCCGATGATGCGCAACTGGCCGTTGTCGGCCGCAGGGGCGGTTTTCTTGCTGGGTTTACGCATCAGTGCTCCGGGACGCCGCTGGGTTGTGCGGCGGGTTTGTCGGTGGGCGGCGGCAGGGGTTTCTGCTCGACCGTGGGGCCGGCGGTGACGATCACCAGTTTGTCGGCGCTCAGGTGTCGGTTCATGGCGGCCTTGACCTGCTCGACGCTCAAGCCCTGGACCTCGGTCATGAAATCGTCGAGGTAGGTCAGTGGCAGGTCATAGAAGCCCATGGCGCCAAGCTGGCCAACAATATCGGCATTGCTGGCGGTGCTCAGGGGGAAGCTGCCGAGCATTTCGCGCTTGGCGTCTTCCAGCTCCTTCGCGGTCGGGCCTGTGGCCAGGTAGTCGCGCAGGATGCCCTGCACCAGTTCGAGCGTGCCTTCGCTGAGTTCGGCGCGGGTCTGCAAGTTGATCATGAACGGGCCGCGTGCCTGCATGGCGCTGAAGCCTGAGTAGACGCCGTAGGTCAGGCCGCGCTTCTCGCGCACTTCTTCCATCAGGCGGGTGCCGAAGCCGCCGCCGCCGAGGATCTGATTGCCGATGGACAGCGCGGCGTAATCCGGCTCGCGGCGGTCGACACCGAGCTGGGCCAGCATCAGGTGGGTCTGGTTGGACGGGAACTCGATATGGCTAAGCCCGGCCTCTGGCTCCTGGGGTTGGCCGATCACCGGCAGCGCCGGGCCTCTGGGCAGGGCGGCGGAGACGGAGGCGGCGATGCTTTCGGCCTCGGCGCGCGACAGGTCGCCGACCAGGGCGATCACCACATTGCCGGCGGCGTAAGCGCGCTGGTGGAAGGCACGCAGTTGCTCGGTGGTGATGGCCGGGATCGACTGTGCGGTGCCTTCGCTGGGGTGGGCGTAGGGGTGCTCGCCATACAGGCGCTCGAACAGCTGCAGTCCGGCCAGTTTGCCGGGGTTCTGCTTCTGGTACTCGAAGCCGGCCAGCAGCTGGTTCTTGATGCGTGCCAGGGCATCTTCCGGGAAGGTGGGTTGGCCGATCACCTGCTCGAACAGCCTGAGTGCTGGCTCGCGTTGTGCCTGGGCGCTGAGGCTGCGCAGGCTGGCGATGGCCATGTCGCGATAGGCGCCGTTGCCGAAGTTGGCGCCCAGACCCTCGAAGCCCTCGGCGATGGCGGTGACGTCCTTGCCGGGTACACCTTCATTGAGCATGGCATTGGTCAGGGTGGCCAGGCCGGGCGCGCCCTCATCCTGGCTGCTGCCGGCGGCGAAGGTCAGGCGCAGGTCGAACATCGGCAGCTGGCGGGCTTCGACGAACAGCACCTTGGCGCCTTCGGCGGTCTGCCAGCGCTGGATTTCCAGGGTGCGCTTGCTCGGCGGCTGATCGTTGAGGTTGGCCAGGGACTCCAGCTGAGTCGTGGACGGGTTGGCGGTGGCCGGCGCCTCGGCCGGGCGACTGGCGATCAGGCTCAGGCCGCCGACCAAGCCAATCACGCCGAGGCCGAGCAGGCCATAGCGCATGCGGTTGCGCTCGCTCATGGCTGTTTTCCTTCGGCAGTGGTGGATTCGGGGAGGATGTGGGCGACGGACAGGCGCGAGCGGGTGAAAAAGGTCTGCGCGGCCTTCTGGATGTCGGCCGGGGTCACGGCCTCCAGGGCGGCGAGATCCTCATCCATCAGTTTCCAGGACAGGCCGACGGTCTCCAGCTCGCCGATGGTGGTGGCCTGGCTGGTGATGGAATCACGCCCGTAGACCAGCCCGGCGATCACCTGGGCGCGTACGCGGGCCAGTTCCTCGGGGCTGGGCGGGTTCTGTTTGAGGTCATCCAGCTGGCGCCAGAGGCCGGCCTCGACCTGTTCCAGGGTCTTACCCTTTTGCACATTGGGCGTGGCAGAGAGCATGAACAGGCTGTCACCACGGACGAAGGCGTCGTACCAGGCGGAAGCGCCGGAGACCAGCTCCTCGCCGCGCTCCAGGCGTGCCGGCAGGCGTGCGCTGTAGCCACCGTCGAGCAGTGCCGAGGCCAGGCGCAGGGCATGCACCGGGCGGGCATCGGTGGCGCTGGCCAGGCCGGGTACGTTGAAGCCCATCAGCAGACTGGGTAGCTGGGTTTTGACGTGCAGGGTCATGCGTCGCTCGCCGGGCTCGGCCAGCTCCAGCGGTGCCTTGGCGGCCGGCACGGCGCGGCGCGGAATGGCGCCGAAGTACTTTTCAGCCAGACCCCGCACCTCGTCCTGGGTAACGTCGCCGACCACCACCAGGGTGGCGTTGTTGGGTGCATACCAGGCCTGGTACCAGGCGCGCAGTTCCTCGACTTGCATGCGGTCGAGGTCGGCCCGCCAGCCGATGGTCGGGGTGCGGTAGCCGCTGGCGGGGTAGGCCATGGCCTTGAAGCGCTCGTAGGCCAGCGCGGTCGGCTTGTCGTCGGTGCGCAGGCGGCGTTCTTCCTTGATGACCTCGATCTCGCGGGCGAATTCGTCGGGCGGAAGCGCAAGGCTGGCCAGGCGGTCGGCCTCCAGCTCCAGGGCCACGGCCAGGCGGTCGCGTGGCAGCACCTGGTAATAGGCGGTGTAGTCGTCGCTGGTGAAGGCGTTTTCCTCGGCGCCGAGTTCGCGCAGGATACGCGAGGCCTCGCCGGGGCCGAGCTTGCGGCTACCCTTGAACATCATGTGCTCAAGGGCGTGGGACAGGCCGGTCTGGCCGGGTGTCTCGTAGCTGGAGCCGACCTTGTACCAGAGCTGCGAGACCACCACGGGGGCGCGGTGATCCTCGCGGACGATGACCTTGAGGCCGTTGTCCAGCTGGAATTCGTGAGTGGCCTGTGGCTCGGCGGCCAGCGCAGCCAGTGGCGCGTGCAAGGCAATCAGCAGCAGGCCGGCGCAGCGGCGGGCAAGTGATGTCATAGGGAGTCGTGACCTGTCGGGCGGCCCGGGCGGTCGTACCGCCAGCGGGTGAAGAGGTGCTAGCATACCGCATCCTTTTTCGGGTCGGCGCGGCTCGCCGTGCGGCTCCCCTGAGATGCCCAAGACTCATGTTTGGTTCCAACGACGACAAGCCATCGCCGGAGAACGCCGGCGAGAAGAAATCCCTGTTCGGCTGGCTGCGCAAGAAGCCGCAGGATACCCCGAGCAATCCCGAGCAAGCTGCGCCTGCCAGCCCCGAGCCGGTTGCGCCGCCACCTGAGGCTCACGCGCCTGTTGCCGAGCCGAGCGCGCCCGCCGCCCAGGCACCCGTCAGCGCCGAGCCGGTGCCGCCGGTGCCCGAGAGCCCCCCTGTTCAGCCGATAGCGCCAGCGCTGCCAGTCGTCGAGGTGCAAGCTGCGCCTGAGGCAGTGGCTCCGCCGCTAGTTGAACCTGCGCCGGCTCCGCTGCAGGCCGCTGACGCGGTGGAGGTCAAGCCGGCCTTCTCGCGTTTTCGCATCAATGCCGGCAGCGAAGTCACCCACCCGGTGCTCGAGCAGCCGGTGCCTGTCGAGATCACACCGGCGGCGCCGGTCGAAACTGCGCCGGTGCAGGTCGAACAGAGCAAGCCCGGTGACAATCAGGGCGGCTGGTTCGCCCGCCTCAAACAGGGTTTGTCGAAGACCAGCGCCAGCCTGGGCGAGGGCATGGCCAGCCTGTTCCTCGGCAAGAAGGCCATCGATGACAACCTGCTCGAAGAGCTGGAAACCCGTCTGCTGATGGCCGACGTCGGCGTCGAAGCCACCACTGCCATCATCGGTAGCCTGACCAAGCGCGTGGCACGCAAGGAATTGGCCGACAGCGGCGCGCTGTACAAGGCGCTACAGGAAGAGTTGGCCGGCCTGCTCAAGCCGGTCGAGCAGCCGCTGCAGATCAGCGCCGAGAAACAGCCCTACGTGATCCTGGTGGTCGGCGTGAACGGCGTCGGCAAGACTACCACCATCGGCAAGCTGGCCAAGAAGCTGCAGGGCGAGGGCAAGAAGGTCATGCTCGCCGCCGGCGATACCTTCCGCGCCGCCGCTGTCGAGCAGCTGCAGGTATGGGGAGAGCGCAACCAGATCGCGGTGATCGCCCAGCACACCGGCGCCGATTCCGCCTCGGTGATCTTCGACGCCGTGCAGGCGGCCAAGGCCCGTGGCGTGGATGTGCTGATCGCAGACACCGCCGGGCGCCTGCATACCAAAGACAACCTGATGGAAGAGCTGAAGAAAGTGCGCCGGGTGATCGGCAAGCTGGACGAGACGGCGCCGCACGAAGTGCTGCTGGTGCTGGACGCCGGCACCGGGCAGAACGCCATCAACCAGACCAAGCAGTTCCACCAGGCTGTGACCCTCACCGGCCTGGCCCTGACCAAGCTGGACGGCACCGCCAAGGGTGGGGTGATCTTCGCCCTGGCCAAGCAGTTCGGCCTGCCGATCCGCTACATCGGGGTGGGCGAGGGCATCGATGATTTGCGCAGTTTCGTCGCCGAGGACTTCGTCCAGGCCCTGTTCGCGGAAAGGGAGCGTGCATGATTCGTTTCGAGCAAGTCGGCAAGCGTTATTCCAACGGCCATGTCGGCCTGCACGAGCTGAGCTTTCGCGTGCAGCGTGGCGAGTTCCTCTTCGTGACCGGCCACTCCGGCGCGGGTAAGTCCACCCTGCTGCGTCTGCTGCTGGCGATGGAGCGGCCGACCAGCGGCAAGCTGCTGCTGGCCGGCCAGGACCTGAGCCAGATCACCACCGCGCAGATCCCTTTCCTGCGCCGGCAGATCGGCGTGGTGTTCCAGAACCACCAGCTGCTGTTCGATCGCTCGGTGTTCGACAACGTCGCCCTGCCGCTACAGATCCTCGGCCTGTCCAAGCCGGATATCGCCAAGCGTGTCAGTGCGGCGCTGGAGCGCGTGTCGCTGTCCGACAAGGCCGAGCAGTTCCCGGCCGACCTCTCCACCGGTCAGCAGCAGCGCGTCGGCATCGCCCGCGCCGTGGTGCACCGCCCGGCGCTGCTGCTGGCGGACGAGCCGACCGGTAACCTCGACCCGCGCCTGGCCGCCGAGATCATGGGCGTGTTCGAGGACATCAACCGTCTCGGCACCACCGTGCTGATCGCCAGCCATGACCTGGCGTTGATCGCCCGCATGCGCCATCGCATGCTGACCCTGCAACGTGGCCGCCTGATCGGCGACGGGGAGGCGGCATGAGCGAGACTCAGCGCAATATCAAGGCTGCCGAGCGCGTTGGTGCGGTTCAGGCCAAGGCCGACAAGCCGATCAAGCAGGGACCGGATTTCTCCACACTGTTCGCCGCCTGGGTCGAAAGTCATCGCGCCAGCCTGGTCGACAGCCTCAGCCGCCTGGTGCGCCAGCCCATTGGCAGCTTCTTCACCTGCCTGGTGATGGCCGTGGCCCTGTCCCTGCCCATGGGCCTGGCCCTGCTGCTGGACAATGTTGAGCGCCTCGGTGGCTCCTGGCAGAAGGCGGCGCAGATTTCCCTGTATCTCAAGGTCGAAGGCGGCGACGACGCCGGCCTGCAACTGCGCGATGAGGTCGCCGCCATGGCTGACGTGGCCGAGGCCGAGTTCATCGGCCGCGAAGCCGGCCTGGCCGAGTTCGAGCAGCAGTCCGGCCTGGGCCAGGCGCTGCGCGAGCTGCCGGACAACCCGCTGCCCGCCGTGGTGGTGGTGACGCCCAAGGAAATCGACAAGGCCCGCCTGGAAGCCCTGCGCCAGACGCTTAGCGAGCTGCCGGGCGTCGACCAGGCGCAGCTCGACCTGCAGTGGGTGGAGCGCTTGACCGCCATCCTCGGCCTGGGCGACCGCTTCGTTTTCGGGCTAACGCTGCTGCTGGTCATGGCCCTGCTGCTGGTGATCGGCAATACCATTCGTCTGCATATCGAGAACCGTCGCAGCGAGATCGAGGTGATCAAGCTGGTGGGCGGCACCGACGGCTATGTGCGCCGCCCCTTCCTTTATATGGGCGCGCTCTACGGTATCGGCGCCGGCCTGCTGGCCTGGGGCCTGCTGGCCTTCGGCCTGGATTGGCTGAATGCGGCGGTGGTGCGTCTGGCCGGCCTCTATGGCAGTGACTTCGCCCTGGCCGGCGTGCCGGCTGCCGATGGTCTGTCGCTGCTGTTGGGCGCGCTGTTCCTTGGCTATATTGGCGCCTGGCTGGCCGTTGCGCGGCACCTGAGTGAACTGGCGCCACGGTAACAGTTGATGGTTTTTGTCGTAAGCGGAGCATCTGTAACGGAACTTTTGCCCGGGTTCCCTGCTCTGAAAGTGCAGTGCTAGACTGCGCCAGTTTTGTAATACCGGAGGTTTTTGATGACCACTTCCCTGCAACCTGTGCATGCCCTCGTCCCAGGCGCCAACCTGGAGGCCTATGTGCATGCGGTGAACAGCATCCCGCTGCTGACCGTCGAGCAGGAGCGTGAGCTGGCCGAGAGTCTCTACTACGAGCAAGACCTGGAAGCCGCCCGCCAGATGGTGCTGGCCCACCTGCGTTTCGTTGTCCACATCGCCCGCAGCTATGCCGGCTACGGCTTGGCCCAGGCCGACCTGATCCAGGAAGGCAACGTCGGCCTGATGAAGGCGGTCAAGCGCTTCAACCCGGAAATGGGCGTGCGCCTGGTGTCTTTCGCCGTGCACTGGATCAAGGCCGAGATTCACGAGTTCATCCTGCGCAACTGGCGCATCGTCAAGGTCGCCACCACCAAGGCGCAGCGCAAGCTGTTCTTCAACCTGCGCAGCCAGAAGAAGCGTCTGGCCTGGTTGAACAACGATGAAGTGCATGCCGTGGCCGAGAGCCTGGGAGTCGAACCGCGTGAAGTGCGCGAGATGGAGAGCCGCCTGACGGGCCATGACATGGCGTTCGACCCGGCTGCCGATGCCGACGACGACACTGCCTACCAGTCCCCGGCGCACTATCTGGAAGACCATCGCTACGACCCGGCCCGCCAGCTGGAAGACGCCGACTGGAGCGACAGCGCCAATGCCAGTCTGCACGAGGCGCTGGAAAGCCTGGACGAGCGCAGCCGCGACATCCTCTACCAGCGCTGGCTGGCCGAGGAGAAGGCGACCCTGCATGACCTGGCTGCCAAGTACAACGTCTCCGCCGAGCGTATCCGCCAGCTGGAGAAAAACGCCATGAACAAGCTGAAAGGCTCGATTCAGGCGTAACGCGCATCACCTCGAAAAGCCGCACCCAGGTGCGGCTTTTTTCTGTCTGGAGTTTGCCCATGAGCCGTCGCCCGCCTGCTTTGCTGTTCACTGTCGTGGCCCTGGCCAGTTGCCTGTTGGGCTACTGGTGGTTGGTGCCCGGCGAAGAGCAGGGCGAGCCCCTGGCTGAATTGCAGCAGTGGGATGCCGAACTCTTTCGCCCGCAGGTTGATGAGCGCCTGACGGTTACCCAGTTGAGCCAGTTCCTGCCGAATGCCGAGCTGTGGTTGCAGCCGCGCATGGATGGCCCCCATCTGCTGCTGCGTGGCGAGCGAGAGGGCTGGCGCGTGGAGGGTGAGCTGGCGCTAAGCGATACCCAGCGTGCCAGCCTGGCCGAGGTCAGCGGCGTACGGCCCAATGATCCGGAGCAGCCGCAGTCGGCGGAGATGCTGGCGCAGCTGGCCGGACAACGTGTCGAGGCGCTCAACCTGTCGCCCCGGCATACCGTTATGGCCACGGCACTGAGCGCCAGCCTGGGGGAGGCGCGCCTGCGTCTGCAATTGTCCGAGGGCGAGGCCTGGGTCTATCCCCAGCAGGGCCTGACCGCACATATCCGCGATGAGCGCGTGCAACTGCTGCGCATCGTGCCCAAGCGTCTGCTGCAGCGCTGACGACCCTAATGCCGAACTCCTGTGTTGATCAGGGTTTCGCTAACCAGTCAGGCCACCACTGTGGCGCTGTCAGTGCTGAGGACAACTGGTCGAGGTAGTGGCTGCCGCCCAGCTGGTAGCTCTGCCGGCGAATCCAGGCGGCACGGCGCTGCACATGGGGGCCTGGGCGGCTGGCGCTCCAGGCGCGCGGGTTGGGCAGCACCGCGGCCAGCAGGCTGGCCTGTTGGCGCGACAGATAGGGCGCTCCCACGTTGAAGTGATGGCGCGCGGCCGCTTCGGCACCGAAGATACCGTCACCCCATTCCACGCTGTTGAGGTAGACCTCGAGAATCCGCTGCTTCGGCCAGAGCAGCTCGATCAGTCCGGTGAACCAGGCTTCCAGCGCCTTGCGTGGCCAGCTGCGACCGGACCAGAGAAACAGGTTCTTGGCTACCTGCTGGCTGATGGTGCTGGCACCGCGCAGGCTGCCGCCCTCGGCATTGTGCGCGAGGGCCTGGCGGATCGCAGCGATATCGAAGCCCCAGTGTTCGGCGAACTTCTGATCCTCGCCGGCGATCACGGCGATCTTCAGGTCGTCCGGCAGTTCGCTCCAGGGGCGCCAGCTGCGCTGCAGGTCGATGGGTTGGTTGTCGAGCCACGACTGGATCTTGCGCTCGACCATCAGTGCCGTGCCCGGCGGGTCGATCCAGCGCAGGGCCAGCACCAGCAGGGCGCTACCCGCAGCGAGCCACAGCATTAGTTTGGTCAGGCGACGGAGCAGATTGCGCAACATGGCTTGGCCCGGTTCGAGTGAGCGGCCATTATAGCGGCCGCGTTGGAATCGATCGGGACTGGATCATGTTGCGTGCCTTTATGCTGTTGGCGGCTGTTTTCGGGTTCACCGGTGTTGCCCTGGGCGCCTTTGCTGCCCATGGGCTCAAGGGGCTGCTGAGCGCCGAGTACCTGGCGGTGTTTCAGACCGGTGTGCATTACCAGATGCTGCACGCGCTGGCCCTGCTGGGTGTGGCCGCACTGGCCGAGCGTTTGCCTGCTCGCCTGGCGAAGGCTGCCGGCAGCCTGTTCGTAGCCGGTATCCTGCTGTTCTCCGGTAGCCTGTATGCCTTGACCCTGAGCGGCCTCGGCCAGCTGGGCATGATCACGCCGCTGGGCGGTGTGTGCTTTCTCGCCGGCTGGCTGTGCCTGGGGCTGGCCGCCTGGCGGGCGCGTTGAGGTTGGCGGCGGACAAATGGCGGGCGCGTGGCTTGGTCGCTGCTCGTGATCGGGCTAGAATGCCGACCCTTTTTCAGAATCTGACCGACCAGCCATGCTCATCCAGTTGAACGGCCAATCCTATGAGCTGCCCGACGGCGCCACCGTCGCGGACCTGCTTGTGCGCCTCGAAGCTGTCGGCAAGCGGGTGGCGGTCGAACTCAATCTGGACATCGTGCCGCGCAGCCAGCACGGTACTACCGTTCTGCACGAGGGCGACCAGTTGGAAGTCGTCCACGCCATCGGCGGCGGCTAGTCGCCCGAGGATCTGCCATGAGCGCCATCATCGACAAGCCTTTCACCCTGGCCGGTCGTACCTATGAGTCACGTCTGCTGGTCGGTACCGGCAAGTACAAGGATCTCGAAGAGACCCGTCTGGCCATCGAGGCCTCGGGTGCCGAGATCGTCACCGTGGCGGTGCGCCGGACCAATATCGGGCAGAACAAGCACGAGCCGAACCTGCTCGACGTGATCTCGCCGGACAGATACACCATCCTGCCCAATACCGCCGGCTGCTATGACGCTACCGAAGCGGTGCGCACCTGCCGCCTGGCCCGCGAGCTGCTCGACGGCCACAAGCTGGTCAAGCTGGAAGTACTGGCCGACCAGAAGACCCTGTTCCCCAACGTGATCGAGACGCTCAAGGCCGCCGAAGTGCTGGTCAAGGAAGGTTTCGACGTCATGGTCTACACCAGCGACGACCCCATCATCGCCCGCCAACTGGCCGAGATGGGCTGCATCGCGGTGATGCCGCTGGCCGGCCTGATCGGCACCGGGCTGGGCATCTGCAACCCTTACAACCTGCGCATCATTCTCGAAGAGGCCACCGTGCCGGTGCTGGTCGATGCTGGCGTGGGTACAGCGTCGGACGCCACCATCGCCATGGAGCTGGGCTGCGAGGCGGTGCTGATGAACAGCGCCATTGCCCATGCGCAGAACCCGATCCTGATGGGCGAGGCGATGAAGCATGCAATTGTTGCCGGGCGCATGGCCTACCTGGCCGGGCGCATGCCGAAGAAGTTGTATGCCAGCGCGTCGTCGCCGCTGGACGGTTTGATCAAGTAAGAGCCTGTTTATGATCCGCTGCGCGTCGGCCATGCGTCGTTAAAAGCACGCTCGGAATGCTCATTTACTCTTTGTAAACTCCGCTTCCTCGCCTGCTTTTGCCTAACCTGGCTCTAGCTCGCGAATCCTAAAAAGGCTCTAAGAGAATCTTATGAGTGACATCATCGAGCCGGCAGACGAAGGCGCTGCCGAGCGGCCGCTGCGCGGCATCAAGAGTTTTGTCATGCGCTCCGGGCGCATGACCGAGGGTCAGCAGCGTGGCCTTGACCAGGGCTGGCCAAAGTATGGGCTGGAGCTGGCCGACGGCCTGCGCGACTTCGACCAGGTATTCGGCCGTAGTGCGCCGCGCACCTTCGAGATCGGTTTCGGCATGGGCCACGCCACCCTCGAAATGGCCGCCGCCGCACCGGAGCAGGACTTCATCGGCGTGGAAGTGCACAAGCCTGGCGTCGGTGCCCTGCTCAACGGCATGCTCACGCAGAACCTCAGCAACATCCGTGTCTACAGCTGCGACGCCCTGGAAGTGCTGCGCGACTGCGTGGCCGACGCCAGCCTGGACCGCGTCCTGCTGTTCTTTCCCGATCCCTGGCACAAGGCCCGTCACCACAAGCGCCGCATCGTCCAGCTGAGCTTTGCCGAACTGGTACGCAGCAAGCTCAAGGTCGGCGGCATCCTGCACATGGCGACCGATTGGCAGCCATATGCGGAACATATGTTGGAAGTCATGTCGGCGGCGCCCGGTTACCATAACGTTGCCGGTGCCGCAGGTTATGTCGAGCGCCCCAGCGAGCGACCGGTGACCAAGTTCGAGAAGCGCGGCGAGCGCCTCGGTCACGGCGTGTGGGACCTCAAGTTCCAACGTAGCGAATGATCATCCGGGCCCTGCAGGATGCGGGGCTATATGACCGGGCCAACCCGGCGCCAGGACGGCCTCTGCCTCACCACCAACGGCAATCTGCAGGCACGACCTACACTTGGTCGTACGAATAAGAGCAGCGGCGCCATGGCGCGCCGCGAGGAGAACGCTGTGCTGAGAACTATTGCAGTCCTGTCGCTGGCAGCCACTGTGTCACTGCCCGCGCATGCCCGCGTCGATGCCACCCAGGCCGCACGCCTGGGGCAGGATCTGATGCCGCTGGGCGGTGAGCGCGCCGGTAATGCGGCGGGCACCATTCCGCCATGGGAGGGAGGCGTTTCCACGCCGCCGGCCAACTACCAGCCCGGCATGCACCACCCGGACCCCTTTGCCGCCGATGCCGAGCTGTACCGCGTCGACAAGACCAATATGGCCCAGTACAAGGCGCTGCTGACGCCCGGCTACCAGAAACTGCTGGAGCGCAATCCGGACTACTACCTGCGCGTTTACCCGACTCGCCGCAGTGCCGCTTCGCCGCAGCGCATCTACGACGCCACGCGCTTCAACGCTACCAATGCCACGCTGATCTCCGGCGGCAACGGTATCGAGGGCGCCGCCGCCGGCGTGCCGTTCCCGATTCCGCAGAACGGCCAGGAAGCGATCTGGAACCACATCACCCGCTACCGTGGCGAGCAGCTGCGCATGGAGACCAACCAGGCGGTGGTGCTCAATGGCGGCAGCTACGTGCTGCTCAAGCGTGACCGCGACATCATGTTCGTCTACGGCCGCGAAGGCATGACCCCCGGTGACCTGGACAACACCCTGTTCTACTACAAGTACGTGATCACTGCGCCGAGCAAGCTGGCCGGTTCCGCCCTGGTGGTGCAGGAAACCCTCGATCAGGTACTGGCCATTCGCAAGGCCTGGCGTTTCAGCCGTGGCGAGCGTCGCGTGCGGCGCCTGCCGATGCTGGCCTATGACGCCATGCAGCCGGACACCAGCGGCATGGCGACCGCCGACGTGGTGGATACCTACAACGGCGCGCCGGATCGTTACGAGTGGACGCTGCAGGGCAAGCAGGAAATGCTCGTGCCCTACAACAGCTATGCCGTACACCAGAAGGGCATTCCCTACGACACCATCCTGCAGAAGGCCCACATCAACCCCGAGCTGATGCGCCACGAACTGCACCGCGTCTGGGTGGTTGAGGCAGACCTGCGTACGGGCTTCAGCCATCCCTATGCCAAGCGCCGCTTCTATCTCGACGAAGACAGCTGGCAGATCCTGGCTGTCGATCTGTATGACAAGCAAGGCGAGCTGATTGGTATGCAGGAAGCCCATCCGATCAGCTACTACGACGTGCCGGTGTTCGCCAGTACCCTGGAAACCATCTATGACTTCAAGGGCAGCCGCTACTTCGTCGATGGCCTGGACAATAACGAGAAGATGTACGACTACAACGTGCAACTGAAGAAGAGCGACTTCACCGCCGCCGCCTTGCGCAGTGGTGGTATCTGAGTCTGTGAGGACTCGGTAAAACACAAGGCCCGCATCAGCGGGCCTTGTCGTTTGTGCTCAGCGGTGTTTTTTGTGCCACTTGTCCTTCTTGTGGCCCAGTGCACGGCCTGGGTGGCCATCATGACCATGGTAGTGGCCGCCATCGCGATAGCGGCGGTCATCGCGGTCGTCATCGTCGTCGCCATAGGCGTTACCGAGTGCGCCACCTGCACCACCACCGACTGCCGCGCCGATCAGGCCGCCAGTACTACCTCCTACCTTGCTGCCGATGACTTGGCCACCGGCTGCCCCAAGGCCGCCACCGATAGCGGCTTCGGTGCGACTGCCCTTATCCGCGCCAACCGCGCTACCCGCTGCCCCGCCGACACCGGCACCAATGGCCGCACCGGTACTGCCGCCTACCTGCTCACCGACCACCGTGCCGAGTACGCCACCCAGTGCGCCGCCAACCCCGGCGGACGTATTGCCGGCCAGGGCACTGGCGCTGGCTAGGGAAAGGGTGAACATAAGCAGGTATTTCATCAAGGCAGTCCTCGGTAGGGTGATGCCGCGCATCCTGCCAGTACGGTTGGCGACGGCAAGCACGACGTTACTGACCTGAGCGTCATGTCACGGGTTGCGCAAAAAGTGGCGCAGTCGCGGAACTGCGTTGGCGCCACAGCGTCGTCAGGAGCCCAGTTCGGTGCTGAGCTGGCGATAGTCTTCGACTGCGTTGAATTCTTCGGTGTCCTTGATCTGGCCGCGGCTGTCCGGCTGGCGCACGGCCAATAGGTGGGCCACGCCATAGCGCCCGGCGCTGCGCAGGATGGGCAGGCTGTCGTCGATGAACAGGCTGCGCGCCGGGTCGAAGGGGAAGTCCTGCTGCAGGGCGAACCAGAATTGCTGGTCTTCCTTGGGGAAGCCATAGTCGTGGGAGCTGATCAGTCTGTCGAAATAGGGTGCCAGGTCGACTTTCTCCAGCTTCAGCGACAGCGAGTCGCGGTGGGCGTTGGTGATCAGCACCACGCGCTTGCCGGCGGCACGCAGGGCCTGCAGGAAGACGTCCGCATCCGGACGCAGTGCGATCAGGTGGGCGACTTCACGCTTGAGGTCGCGTACCGACAGCTTGAGTTCGCGGCTCCAGAAATCGGTGCAGTACCAGGGCAGGGTGCCGGCATGCTCGCGGAACAGCGGCAGCAGTTCCGCCTCGGCCAGTGCGCGGCTGACGCCATGCAGCTCGGCATAGCGCTGCGGCAGGTGCTCCAGCCAGAAGTGGTTGTCGAAGTGCAGGTCGAGCAGGGTGCCGTCCATGTCGAGCAGAACGGTATCGATATCGGCCCAGGGCAACAGAGGCATGGTGAGATCCGGCAGTGGCGCAGCGTTACAAGATCACGCTCGGCAGATGAGGTTTGCCGGGTATGATACCTGCTCGAATCAAGGAGCGAGTGATGCGTGAGAAACCCCAGGTGCTGGCCCGCGAGATCGTCGCCAGCAGCCGCCTGTTCCGCGTCGAGGAGCTGCAGCTGCGCTTCTCCAATGGTGTGGAGCGCACCTACGAGCGCCTGGTCGGCAAGGGCTCCGGCTACGGTGCGGTGATGGTGGTGGCGATGCTCGATGACGAGCATGCGGTGCTGGTCGAGGAGTACTGCGCCGGCACCGACGACTACCAGATTTCGCTGCCCAAGGGGCTGGTCGAGCCGGGTGAGGACGTGCTCCTGGCAGCCAATCGCGAGCTCAAGGAGGAGGCCGGCTTCGGCGCCGAGCGTCTGGAGCTGCTGGCCGAACTGAGCCTGTCGCCCGGCTACATGAGCCAGAAGATCCAGGTGGTGCTGGCCCGTGACCTCTACGAGGAGCGCCTGCCAGGCGACGAGCCGGAGCCGATGCGGGTGGACAAGGTCAACCTGCGCGAAATCAGCGCCCTGCTGCAGCACCCGCAATTCACCGAGGGCCGTGCCCTTGCCGCGCTTTATCTGGTCCGCGATCTGCTGACCCAACGTGGAGAATTCAAGTGAATCATCCCTATCTGCCGGCGCTGATCGAACTGGTTCAGCGTGCCGGCCAGGCCACCCTGCCGCATTGGCGCAACGACGTGGCGGTAGCCGAAAAGGCCGACGCCTCTCCCGTGACGGCCGCCGATCTGGCCGCCCATGAGATTCTCGCCGCGGGCCTGCGCGAGCTGGCGCCCGAGGTGCCGGTGTTGTCCGAGGAAGACAGCGTCATCCCGCTGAGCGAGCGCGCCCAATGGCAGCGCTGGTGGCTGGTCGACCCGCTGGACGGCACCAAGGAGTTCATTGCCGGCAGCGAGGAGTTCACCGTCAATGTCGCCCTGATCGAGTGCGGTCGCGTGGTGCTGGGCGTGGTCGGCATCCCGGCCACGGGGTGCTGCTATTTTGGTGGTGCCGGCCTGGGCGCCTGGCGCCAGGAGGCCGGCGGCGAGGCCCAGGCTATCAGCGTGCGCCTGGCACCGGCCGAGGCCTTCACCCTGGTGGCCAGCAAGCGTCACTCCAGCCCGGCCCAGGAGCGTTTGCTGGCGGGCCTGTCCGAGCGTTTCGGCGACCTGCAGCTGGCCAATATCGGCAGTTCGCTGAAGTTCTGCCTGCTGGCCGAAGGCAACGCCGACTGCTATCCGCGCCTGGCGCCGACTTCGCAGTGGGACACGGCGGCCGCCCAGGGTGTGCTGGAAGGCGCCGGCGGCGAAGTGCTCGATCTCAAGGGCGAGGCGCTGACCTATGAGGCGCGCGAGAGCTACCTCAACCCGTCCTTCCTCGGCTTGCCACAGGCAGCCGCCTGGCGCACCGAGCTGATCCAGCTGGCCCGTGCGCTGGATTGATGGCCTCAGGACCGTTTCGTCGGCGGGGTAGAGCACCGCGAAGCCCGGCAACCTACACATGACTCATCGCTGGGCTACGCCGCAGGCGGCTAACCCAGCCTACGTGGCTACAGCATATCGGCGTAGCGCTCGTCCTTCTTGTAGCGCAGCTGCTGGGTAAAGCCCGGCACCTGGATGCCCTCGGCGCTGAAGTGCAGTTGCTGATCGTCGATCAGGTCGTGGCCGAAGTTGTAGAGGATGTCGAACTGGCCGCGCAGGGCCTGCTGGTCGTACCGCGCGGCACTGGCGCGGGTGGCCTCGCGCTTGTCCAGCCAGGCGTTATAGGCGGCCTCGCCATGGCGCTTGCGCAGCATGCGCTCGGCGACCTGCGGGGCCAGCACCACGCCGGTGGCGTTGTTGCCGCCAAAGCCTTTGGAGTTGACGAAGCAGACTTGCATGTCGGCCATCTGGCGATCTCGCGTGTCCAGGCTCAAGTGCTGGCAATGGACGTCATCGGCGACCTTGTCGATGGTCTTCAATCCGGGCAACAGACCGTGGCGGAAGGTGCCGAGCGCGGCGATCACCTGATCACCACTGGCGGTGGCCAGCGAGTGGCCGAGGAAGGCCTTGACCGCGGTGATCGGCCAATTGTCGATGCCGAAGGCGGCGGCGACCCGATCCAGCAATTCGGATTCGGTGACCCGGTTGGCCGGGGTGCTGGAGCCGTGGGCATGCACGAAACTGTGTTTGCGCACGGCGTCGATGCCGACCAGCTGGGCGGCGCTGGCCACGGCCTTGGCCAGGGTCAGGTAGTTGCCGGGGCCGGGAGCGGAGATGGACTTCTTGAAGCCGTCGGCGTTGATGAACACATCCGGCACGGCGCCGTGGATGTCGGCCCCCAACTGCAGGGCCAGTTCGTCGTCCATCAGCACCAGGTACTGGCACGACTCGGAGAGGGTGAAGCCACAGTTGTCGCCGAACGGCCGGCTGGCGCGGCGGAAGTCCACGTCGTCGCGGCCTTCGAGCTTGCGCAGGCCCTCTTCGGTGGCCAGGGCGCCCATGGCGCCGTAGCCGTCGATGACTTCCTGGGTGATCGGCGCCTCGGCGTTGCCCACCAGGGCGACGCGAGCCTTGCCGCTGGCGATCTGCTCGATGGCCTTCTGCAGGTTGTAGAGGAAGGTGGCGCAGGCACCGGTGACGCTGCCGGTGCTGCCGACGCTGCCCAGCACGTAGGCGTTGATGAAGTCCGCCGGCATGGTGTTGAGCCCTAGCGGGCACTGCTTGGCGGTCACCCGGCCACCCTTCAGGCGCGACTGCAGCATGCCGCCGAAACCGTATTCGTCGAGCTGGCTCATGATGCTGCCGGAGAACACGGCGACTTCATCCGGTTGCACCTGATCCTGAATGGTTTGCCAGTCCAGGCCGGTGGAGCGCAGGGCGTCGGTGGCGCCGACCACGGCCAGCTGCAGGCCACGGGGGTGGAAGTGCGAGTTGTACAGGGCGCCGGGCTCGAAGCCCGCGGGCAGCTGGCCGGCGGATTTCACCGGTAGTGCACGGTAGCTGTCGACCTTGAACTCGCAGGCCTCGGTGAGGGTGACCAGCACCTGTTGCTCGCCCAGTTGCTCGATATTCCAGCTGGCGGGCAGCGGCTCCGGCAGGTGCTTGCGCAGGGTGGTGAACTGGGCGCCGCTGGCGCTGAGGTTCTTCTGCCAGTGCGCGGCATCGACATCCAGCAGACGCTTGTCGATACGGCGTACCAGGGTGCCGGCGAGGATCTGCTCGGCAAAGCGGCTCTCGATCTCAGCCAAGCTCAGGGGGCTGCCATGTTGATCCCGGAACTGCCCGTCAACGACCTGCACCAGCTGCATCATCACGGCCAGCCCGGCCAGGGTTTCCTGGCGGCTGGCGCTGTCCAGGGACTCCTGAACGATACGGCGGAAACCATGGTGGAACGAACTTCTGCCGGCGGCGTTGTAGCCGCCGAAGCCGACGATGACGGGAAGACGAGACATCACACAGAACTCCTTCGATCGCTCCGGGCCTGGTAGAGGTAAGCCGTTATTGCGTGAGAGGGGGCAATAACGGCTATAGCCAGGCGGCAGCTGCCGGGTGGCGACTCAAAATGAATCGGAATGACTGAGTGACGCAGTTCGTGACTGCAAGGTCACTCCGCGTTTCATATCGGCAGAAGGAGGGGAGGCGTCCTTGCCTCCGATATCAGCGGTAACTCAGGCCCGCTTCTGCGGTGCTGATGCGGGTGCCAGAGGTGCCCTGGACGATGGCTTCGATATTGGCCAGCGATCCAATCACCGCGACCTTGCCGGTGTTGCGGGCGAACTCGCAGGCGGCCATGACCTTGGGTCCCATGGAGCCGGCGGCGAAGCCGAGACGCTCCAGCTCGTCCGGGTGGGCCTGGGCGATGGCTTTCTGGGTGGGCTTGCCCCAGTCGATGTAGGCGGCATCCACGTCGGTGGCGATCACCAGCAGGTCGCTGGCCAACTGTTCGGCCAGTAGCGCCGAGCACAGGTCCTTGTCGATCACCGCCTCGACGCCATGCAGCTTGCCGTCCTCATACATGGTGGGGATGCCGCCGCCACCGGCGCAGATCACCACGCTGCCCTTTTCCAGCAGCCATTTGACCGGGCGAATTTCGAAGATGCGCTGCGGCCGCGGGCTGGCGACCACGCGGCGGAACTTGTCGCCGTCCGGGGCGATGCTCCAGCCTTTTTCGGCGGCCAGACGCTCGGCTTCTTCCTTCGGGTAGACCGGGCCGATGGGTTTGGTCGGTGTCTTGAAGGCCGGGTCGGCGCTGTCCACTTCGACCTGGGTGAGGATGGTGGCGAAGGGCACCTCGAACGGCAGCAGGTTGCCCAGTTCCTGTTCGATCATGTAGCCGATCATGCCTTCGGTTTCGGCGCCGAGTACGTCCAGCGGGTAGGGGTTGGCCGGGTCGTAGGCGTTGCCCTGAAGGGCCAGCAGGCCGACCTGCGGGCCGTTGCCGTGGGCGATCACCAGCTCGTTGCCCGGCGCCACCTTGGCGATCTGCTCGCAGGCGATGCGCACGTTCTCGCGCTGGTTCTCCGCGGTCATGGCCTCGCCACGGCGCAACAGGGCGTTGCCGCCCAGGGCGATGACTAGTCGCATGTTGGTTCTCCTTGTTCGTTCTCCCCTCTCCCTCTGGGAGAGGCGGTGGGGGTGAGGGAGTCTCCCGGCAGCACCGAGTCGTCAGCAACGCCCTCACCCTAGCCCTCTCCCAAGGGGAGAGGGGACTAGTCGTGCATGTCTGAAGTAGCGTGGTCAGACATCGGCGAGCGTCGAGACCAGAATCGCCTTGATGGTATGCATGCGGTTTTCCGCCTGCTCGAAGGCGATGCAATAGGGCGACTCGAACACCTCTTCGGTGACCTCGATGCCGTTCTTCAGGTGCGGATACTGTTCGGCGATCTGCTTGCCGACCTTGGTCTCACTGTTGTGGAAGGCTGGCAAGCAGTGCATGAACTTGGTGCGCGGATTGCCGGTAGCCTTCATCACATCCATGTTGACCTGGTAGGGCAGCAGCTCCTGGATACGTTCGCCCCAGGCCTCGACCGGCTCGCCCATGGACACCCAGACGTCGGTGTGGACGAAGTCGACGCCCTTGACCGCCTCTTTGACGTCCTCGGTCAGGGTGATGCGCGCACCGCTCTCCTCGGCGAACTTGTTGCAGGCGGCCACGTGCTCGTCGGTTGGCCACAGGGCCTTGGGCGCGGCGATGCGCACGTCCATGCCGAGCTTGGCGCCGATCAGCAGCAGCGAGTTGCCCATGTTGTTACGGGCGTCGCCCAGGTAGGCGTAGCTGATGTCGTGCAGCGGCTTGTCGCTGTGCTCGCGCATGGTCAGCACGTCGGCGAGCATCTGGGTCGGGTGGTACTCGTCGGTCAGGCCGTTGAACACCGGCACGCCGGCATAGCTGGCCAGCTCTTCGACGATTTCCTGCTTGAAGCCGCGGTACTCGATGGCGTCGTACATGCGCCCGAGTACGCGGGCGGTGTCTTTCATCGACTCCTTGTGGCCGATCTGCGAGGAGCCCGGGTCGATATAGGTGACGTTGGCGCCCTGGTCGTAGGCGGCCACCTCGAAGGCGCAGCGGGTGCGGGTGGAGGTTTTCTCGAAGATCAGCGCGATGTTCTTGCGCAGCAGGTGCGGCTGTTCTGTACCGGTGTACTTGGCGCGCTTGAGGTCGCGCGAGAGGTCGAGCAGGTAGCGCAGCTCACGGGTGCTGTGGTGCATCAGGCTGAGCAGGTTGCGGTTGTGCATGTTGAAAGCCATGACGAAATTCCTCTTGAGAATGGCGTTGGCGCCGGTACTGCTTAAGCCCGGCGTGGACGGCGGCCCTGGTGCGGGCCGCTGTGGGTGGCATCAATAGTCGATAGGGTCGCGGATGATCGGGCAGGTCATGCAGTGGCCACCACCGCGGCCACGGCCCAGTTCGCTGGCGCTGATGGTGACCACCTCGACCCCGGCCTTGCGCAGCAGGGTGTTGGTGTAGGTGTTGCGGTCGTAGCCGACCACCACGCCGGGCTCAAGGCAGACCACGTTATTGCCGTCGTCCCACTGTTCGCGCTCGGCTTCGTAGCTGTCGCCGCCGGTCTCGACCACGCGTAGTTTCTTCAGGTTGAGCGACTCGGCGACCACGTCGATGAAGGGTTTTTCCTCGCGGCGCACGTCGATGCCGCCCGGCTTGCTCTCGTCCGGGCGCAGCACGAACGGCACTATCTGGTAGGCCACTTCCGGGAAGACGGTAACCAGGTCGCGGTCGCAGAAGCTGAACACGGTGTCCAGGTGCATGGCCGCGCGCGACTTGCCCAATCCGGCGACCACCACTTTCTCGGCAGCGCCCTTGGCGAACAGGGCCTTGGCCACCTGGCCGATGGCCTGGTGCGAGCTGCGTTCGCCCATGCCGATCAGCACGGTGCCGTTGCCGATCGGCATCACGTCGCCACCTTCGAGGGTGGCGGCGCCGTGGTCCTTGTCCGGGTCGCCGTACCAGATCTGGAAGTCTTCGTTGATGAAGTCCGGGTGGTACTTGTAGATGGCGGTAGCCAGCAGGGTTTCCTGGCGCCGGGCCGGCCAGTACATGGGGTTGAGGGTGACGCCGCCATAGATCCAGCAGGTGGTGTCACGGGTGAATTGGGTATTGGGCAGCGGCGGGAAGAGGAAGCTGGATTCGCCCAGGTAGGCGGCGAACATCTTGGCTTCCTCGGAGGCCTTGTACTTGATCAGGTCCGCCCCGGAAACGCCGCCAATCAGGAACTCGGCGATCTTGCGCGGCTCCAGGCTTTCGATAAAGGCACGTACCTCGCCCTGCAGGCCGAGGCCGACGCTGTTGGGAGTGATCTTGCGGTCGAGGATCCACTTCAGGGCCTCGGGGTTCTGTACCGTTTCTTCGAGCAGATTGTGCATCTCCACCACCTCGACGCCGCGCTCGCGCATCTTGGTCATGAAGTCGAAGTGGTCGCGCTTGGCCTGCGAGACCCAGATCACGTCGTCGAACAGCAGTTCATCGCAGTTGTTGGGGGTCAGGCGCAGGTGCGCCAGGCCCGGCGAGCAGACCATGACCTTGTGCAGTTTGCCGGCCTCGGAATAGACGCCTAGGGCTTTCTTGGACATGTCGAACTCCTTCTCGGATTAGAGGCTGAGGAAGCCGTCATACAGGCCATAGGCGGCGATGGCGGCGCCGATCAGGACAACGGCGAAGATGAGCTTCTCGATGTGGGTGAACACGGGTTGGCCCAGTTCGCGCTTGGCCTTGGCGAACAGAATGACGCCCGGTGCATAGAGCAGGGCGGACAGCAGCAGGTACTGCACGCCGGCGGCATACACCAGCCAGATGGCGTAGAGCGACGAGACCAGGGCGATCAGCAGGTCCTTGTTGCGTTCGCCGCTACCGCTCTCGTAGGTTTCGCCGCGCCAGGCCAGCAACAGGGCGTAGGCGCTGGACCAGAAGTAGGGCACCAGGATCATCGAGGTGGCCAGGTACAGCAGGCTCAGGTAGGTGGAGCTGTTGAACAGGGTGATGATGAGGAACAGCTGGATCAGCCCGTTGGTCAGCCACAGCGCATTGGCGGGCACCTGGTTGGCGTTCTCCTTGCGCAGGAACTCCGGCATGGTGTGGTCCTTGGCCGAGGAGAAGATGATCTCCGCGCAGAGCAGGGTCCACGACAGCAGCGCCCCGGCCAGCGACACCAGCAGGCCGATAGAGATCAGCTGGGCGCCCCAGGGGCCGACCACCTGCTCCAGCACGCCGGCCATGGAGGGATTCTTCAGCCCGGCCAGCTCGGCCTGGGCCATGATGCCCTGGCTCAGCACGTTGACCAGCACCAGCAGCAGGAGCACGGCGACGAAGCCGATCACCGTGGCCTTGCCCACGTCGCTGCGTTTCTCGGCGCGGGCGGAGAAGATGCTGGCGCCCTCGATGCCGATGAACACCCAGACGGTGACCAGCATCATGTTGCGCACCTGATCCATCACGCTGCCCAGCTCGGTATTGCCGACGGCCCAGAAGTCGCTGGTGAACACATCGAACTGGAAGGCGATGGCGGCAATCACGATGAACAGCGCCAGCGGCACCATCTTGGCGATGGTGGTCACGGTGTTGATGAAGGCCGCTTCCTTGATCCCGCGCAGCACCAGAAAGTGCAGCAGCCACAGCAGGATCGAGGCGCAGATGATCGCCGGCAGGGTGTTGCCCTCGCCGAACACCGGGAAGAAGTAACCGAGGGTGGAGAACAGCAGCACCATGTAGCTGACGTTGCCGATCCAGGCACTGATCCAGTAGCCCCAGGCCGAGGAGAAGCCCATGTAGTCGCCGAAGCCGGCCTTGGCATAGGCGTAGACACCGCCGTCGAGCTCGGGCTTGCGGTTGGCCAGGGTCTGGAACACGAAGGCCAGGGTCAGCATGCCGACCCCGGTGATCAGCCAGCCGATCAAGGTGGCGCCGGCTCCGGCACTGGCGGCGATGTTCTGCGGCAGGGAGAAGATTCCGCCGCCGACCATTGATCCGATGACCAGGGCAATTAACGCACCCAACTTAAGTTTGTTTGCTGAGTCAGACATCCAACACCTCCAGTGTGCGGAGCAGAATGGCAACTATTGAGCGCGCTATTGGCAAAAGAAGTGTTGACTTCGGTCAATAGTCGGTCAGGCACTGCCGCTGCTGATTCCCCGTTCTATGGCTGAGCACGGAATTGCATGGGAGCGCCGAACTAGAAGGCTTCTGGAACATCGCAAGAGGGGCGCGTGGGGGAAAAGCTAGTTGAGTTTTTATCGCGCGCAAGTTTCAGTTGTGAGTCGCTTACTGAGTGTTGGCAACTTTTAGATTTATAACTTTGCGATAAATGAAAGTTTATTTAACGCAAATAGAAATATAGGTTGCTTCATCAGGCGTTGGCGGCGGGCGTGGGTCGTGGGCGGAGAGAGGCGAGCCTGCCGGCCAGTAACCTGGCTCAGTCCAGTTCTTCGCCGCCCCAGACCAGGCCATGCTTGCGCAGTTTGTCGTGCAGGGTTTTGCGCGGCAGGCCCAGGGCTTCGGCCAGGCTGCGCAGGGAGCCATGCTCTTTGGCCATCTCTGCGCTAATCAGCGCGCGTTCGTAGGCGTCGACCTGCTCGCCGAGGCTCTGCCCGGAGTGCTGGCCCGATAGCGGGCCAGGCTGCTGCAGACCGAGTTCCAGGCCCATCGCGAAGCGTTCGGCCGCGTTCTGCAGCTCGCGTACATTGCCGGGCCAGTCGTGGCTCAGCAGTTGGGCGCGTTGCCCCGGCTGCAGGCTGCGTGGGGGCAGTCCATGGCGCTGGCTGGCGGCCTCGGCCATGTGCTGGAACAGCAGGAGTATGTCTTCGCCGCGCTCGCGCAGCGGCGGAATGCGCAGCGGCGCAACGTTGAGGCGGTAGTACAGGTCGGCGCGGAAGCGACCCTGGTCGGCGGCGACGCGCAGGTCTTCCTTGGTCGCGGCGATCACCCGGATATCCAGGGGGATCAGCTGGTTGCCGCCGAGCCGTTCGACCACGCGCTCCTGCAACAGGCGCAGCAGCTTGACCTGTACATCCGGGCTCATGCTCTCGATCTCGTCGAGGAAAAGGGTGCCGCCGTTGGCGAACTCGAACTTGCCGATGCGGCGCTTCTGCGCGCCGGTAAAGGCGCCGGCCTCGTGGCCGAACAGTTCGCTTTCGACCACGGACTCGGCCAGGGCGCCGGCATTGATGGCGACGAAGGGGCCGTGTTTGCGCGCCGACAGGTCGTGCAGGGCGCGCGCCACCACTTCCTTGCCGGCGCCGGTTTCGCCGAGGATCAGCACGTCGGTATGGATGGCGGCCAGCGCGCCGACCTGCTCGCGCAGGCGCTGCATGGGTGCGCATTGTCCCAGCAGGCGGGCGCCCAGTTCCTGGCGATCCGCCAGGGCCAGGCGCAGGCTGCGGTTGTCCAGCACCAGGCGGCGCAGTTCCAGGGCGCGGCGCACGCTGTCGAGCAGGGCTTCGCTGGCGAAGGGTTTTTCCAGAAAGTCGTAGGCGCCGGCGCGCATGGCCTGTACGGCCAGCGGCACGTCACCGTGGCCGGTGATCAGCAGCACCGGCAGTTCCGGGTCGCGCTCGTGCAATTGGGCCAGCAGTTGCAGGCCGTCGATCCCCGGCATGCGGATATCGCTGACCACCACGCCGCTCCAGTCGGCCGGGATGCGCTGGGCCAGATCGCGGGCATCGGCCAGCGCCTTTACCTGAAGGCCGGCCAGATCGAGGGTCTGGGCCAGGGCCTGGCGCAGGTGCTCGTCATCGTCGATCAGCAGGACCTGGGTGCGGGCGTCGATGGCCGTCATGAAAATTCCTCGGGCGGTTGCAGATTGGCGGCGGGTTCGGCGCGGCGCAGTTGCAGGGTGACCAGCGCGCCGCCCTCGGGATGGTTGGCCAGCAGCAGCTCGCCACCCAGGGCACGCATCAGGGTATCGCAGATGGCCAGACCGAGGCCGAGGCCCTGGGTGCTGGTCTTGGTGGTGAAGAAGGGCTCGCGGGCGTGCGCCAGGGCCTGGTCCGAGAAGCCCGGGCCATTGTCGCGCAGCAGCAGCCGAACCCCGTCGGGAGTGGTTTCGCTGCTCAACCAGAGTTTGCGTGGCGGCGCCTTCTCGGCGAGGGCGTCCAGGGCGTTGGCCAGCAGGTTGCCGAGCACCTGGCGCAGGCGCGTCTCCCCGGCCTGCACCCACAGGGTGGCATCCGGCAGATCGCGGATCAGCTCGACGTCCAGCGCCCGGCGGCGCTTGGCCAGCAGCGCCAGGGCATCGTCCAGGGCCGGTTGCAGGGCCACGCTCTCCGGCGCGTGGCGGTCGCGCCGGGCAAAGGCACGCAGGTGGGCGATGATCGAGGCCATGCGCTCGGTCAGTTGGCTGATCTGCTTGAGGTTAGCGCGGGCATCGTCCGTGCGCTGGTGGTCGAGCAGCACGCCGGCGTTGTCGGCATAGCTGCGAATCGCTGCCAGCGGTTGGTTCAATTCGTGGCTGATGCTGGCACTCATGGTGCCCAGGGCGCTGAGTTTGCCGGCCTGCACCAGTTCGTCCTGGGTGCGCACCAGCTTCTGCTGAGCCTGTTCGCGCTCCAGTACTTCGTCCTTCAGCCGGCTGTTGAGGCTCTCCAGCTCGCGGGTACGCTCCAGCACGCGTATTTCCAGCTCGCGTTTGGCTCGGGCATCCAGCGCGATGCGCTCCAGGTAATGACGCCGGCGCTGCAGCAGCAGACCGAGCAGGGCGAGTAAGGCGAGCAGGCTGGCGCCGCCGATGGCCACCACGTTCTGCACCGGGCGATCGACCTGATTGCGCGGGGCGAGAATGCTCACCGTCCAGCCCGTCTCGGCCAGTTCGCGGCTCTGTTGCAGCCAGGTTTTCCAGTCGATCTGCGCCGGTTGTGGCTGCAGGTTGGGATAGGGCTGATCGGCGGCAATCTGGCGTAGTTCCGCCCGGCTCAGCGGTCGACTGGCATGGAAGCGCCAGGCCGGTTCGGAGGTGAGGATGATCACGCCATTCTCGTCGGTCACCAGCAGCTGCTCGGGCGTACGCCCCCACAGACGCTCGGTGTAGTCGAGGTCGACCTTGACCACCAGCACACCGAGCAGTTGATCGCCCTCACGTACGGCCGAGGCATAGAAGTAGCCGCGCTTGCCTGAGGTGGTGCCGAGGCCGAAGAAGCGCCCCAACTGGCCCTGGATGGCCATCTGGAAATACGGACGGAAGCTGAAGTTGCGGCCGACGAAGCTATCCGCCTGGTCATGGTTGGAAGCGGCGCGGGTGAAGCCCTCGGTGTCCATCAGGTAGATCACGTCGGCGCCGGTCTGCTCGCGTACGCGCTTGAGCAGGGCATTGGCACGCTCCTGCGCGGCGGGGTTGTCGGGCGTCAGCAGCATGCCGCGCAGGTCCGGCAGGTCGCCGAGGATCGGCGGCAGCACCTCGAAGCGGCGCAGGGTGCCGAGCAGGTTGGCGACATAAAGGTCGAGGGTCTGGCGGTTCTGCTCGGCCAGCTCGCTGCGGTAATAGCGCTCGGCCAGCTGCTGCAAGGGCCACAGCAGGGGTGCCAGCAGCAGCGCCAGCAGCGCCAGGCTGCGCCAACGTGGGCGGCGGAGGGATTGGGTAGCGGTCATGTTGCAATGCGCCTTAAAGACAGGAGCATTATGCACGGCTGAAGGTCAGCGCGGGCTGGCCAGGCATTCCAGCAGCGCCGCGTGCCAGTCGGGCAGGCGAATGTTCCAGTCGCGTTGCAGGCGGGTGCAGTCCAGGCGCGAGTTGAGCGGACGTTGCGCTGGAGTCGGGTAGGCACTGCTGGGGATGGCTGCGAGCCGCGCACAGGGCTTGCCCCTCTGGCGCAGTTGCTCGGCGATGGCTTCGGCGAAGCCAAACCAGGACGTCTCGCCCAGGCCGCTCAGATGATAGGTACCCCAGGGGCCGTGGTTGCCTGCGCGCCAGTGTGCGATCAGCTCGGCGGTGGCCTGGGCGATAGTCCCGGCCCAGGTCGGTGCACCAATCTGGTCGGCGACCACGCGCAGCTCCTCGCGCTCCTGCAGCAGGCGCTGCATGGTCAGCAGGAAGTTCTTGCCGTGTAGCGAATAGACCCAGCTGGTACGCAGAATCAGATGCTTCGCGCCGGTCGCACGAATGGCCTGCTCACCGGCCAACTTGCTCTGGCCGTAGACACCCAGTGGTGCAGTGGCGTCGTCCTCGGTATACGGTGCGCTCTTGCTGCCATCGAACACATAGTCGGTGGAGTAATGGATCAGAGGTATATCCAGCTGCGCGGCGGCCTCGGCCAGTAGCGCGGGGGCGGTGGCATTGATGGCAAAGGCCAGCTCCGGCTCGCTTTCGGCCTGGTCCACGGCGGTATGGGCGGCAGCGTTGATGATCAGGTCTGGGCGCTGGGTTTCAACCTGTTCGCGGATATCGGTGCTGTTGGCCAGATCCAGCTGCTCCTGGCCAAGCACACACAACTCGACACTGCCTGCCAGGGCCAGCTGCAGTTCGCGGGAGACCTGGCCGTGGCGGCCGGTGATGAGGATCTTCATGGGAATAGTTCGGCTTGGCTCAGAAGCAGGCCGTTCTGGTCCTTGGCCGACAGCTGGGGCACGCCCTCGAACTGCCAGTCGATGGCCAGCTGCGGGTCATCCCAGCGGATGCAGCGCTCATGGGCGGGGGCGTAGTAGTCGGTGGTCTTGTAGAGGAACTCGGCATAGTCGCTGAGCACAACGAAGCCATGGGCGAAACCCTCGGGTATCCACAGCTGGCGCTTGTTCTCGGCGGATAGGTGCACACCGACCCAGTGGCCGAAGGTCGGCGAGCTGCGGCGGATATCCACGGCTACATCCAGTACTTCGCCGACGGTGACCCGCACCAGCTTGCCCTGGGCCTGCTCGACCTGATAATGCAGGCCGCGCAACACGCCACGCTGCGAGCGCGAGTGGTTGTCCTGGACGAAGTCGCGCTGCAGACCGGTGGCTTCGGTAAAAGTACGGGCGTTGAAGCTCTCGTAGAAAAAACCGCGCTCGTCACCGAACACCTTCGGCTCCAGGATCAGCACTTCCGGGATGGTCGTCGCGATGGTCTTCATGCCTGCTCACCTGCCAGCTGGTAGAGGTACTGGCCGTAGCCGGTCTTGCCGAAGGCCTTGGCCTGGCTGAGCAGCTGGTCGCGGTCGATCCAGCCCTGCTGGTAGGCGATTTCCTCCAGGCAGGCGACTTTCAGGCCCTGGCGGTGCTCGATGGTCTGCACGTACTGCGAGGCCTCCAGCAGGCTGTCGTGGGTGCCGGTATCGAGCCAGGCGAAGCCACGGCCGAAACGCTCCACGCGCAGGTCACCGCGCTGCAGGTAGGCGTTGTTGACGTCGGTGATCTCCAGTTCGCCGCGTGGCGAGGGTTTGACTGCCTTGGCGATCTCGATCACGTCGTTGTCATAGAAGTACAGGCCGGTCACCGCATAGCTGGACTTCGGCTGTGCCGGCTTCTCCTCGATGGAGATGGCCTTGCCCTGGGCATCGAACTCCACCACGCCGAAACGCTCGGGGTCCTTCACCCAGTAGCCAAACACCGTGGCGCCGCGAGTCTGATCGGCGGCACGCTTGAGCATCTCGCTGAAATACTGTCCATGGAAGATGTTGTCGCCAAGGATCAAACACACTGAGTCGTGGCCAATAAAGTTCTCGCCGATCAGGAAGGCCTGGGCCAGGCCATCGGGCGACGGTTGCTCGGCGTAGCTGAAGCGCACACCGAACTGGCTGCCATCACCGAGCATCTTCTCGAACTGCGGCAGGTCGTGGGGCGTGGAGATGATCAGGATGTCACGGATGCCGGCCAGCATCAGCACCGAGATCGGGTAGTAAATCATCGGCTTGTCGTAGATAGGCAGCAGCTGCTTGGACACGCCGAGGGTGATCGGATGCAGGCGGGTGCCGGAGCCGCCGGCGAGGATGATTCCTTTCATGCGTCTGCTCCCAGGCGTTCGCGTTGATAACTGCCGTCCTGTACATGGCGGCACCATTCGAGGTTGTCCAGGTACCACTGCACCGTCTTGCGCAGGCCGCTGGCGAAGGTCTCCTGCGGCACCCAGCCGAGCTCGCGCTGGATCTTGCTGGCGTCGATGGCGTATCGCTGGTCGTGGCCGGGACGATCCTTGACGAAGGTGATCAGGTCCTCGTAGCGCGCCAGGCCGGCTGGTTTGTTGGGCGCCAGCTCCTCCAGCAGGGCGCAGATGGCGCGTACCACCTCGATGTTCTTCTGTTCGTTGTGGCCGCCGATGTTGTAGGTCTCGCCGACCTTGCCCTCGGTCACGACCTTGAGCAGGGCGCGAGCGTGATCCTCGACGAACAGCCAGTCGCGTACCTGCAGGCCATCGCCATACACCGGCAACGGCTTGCCCTCCAGGGCGTTGAGGATCACCAGCGGTATCAGCTTCTCGGGGAAGTGGAAGGGGCCGTAGTTGTTCGAGCAGTTGGTAATTAGCACCGGCAACCCATAGGTACGTTGCCAGGCGCGAACCAGGTGGTCGGAGGCAGCCTTGCTGGCTGAGTAGGGCGAGCTTGGCGCGTAGGGCGTGGTCTCGGTGAACAAGTCGTCCATACCGTGCAGGTCGCCGTACACCTCGTCGGTGGAAATGTGGTGGAAGCGGAAATTCTGCTTGCGAGCCTCCGGCAGCCTCGACCAGTAAGCGCGGGTCGCCTCCAGCAGGGCATAGGTGCCGACGATATTGGTCTGGATGAAGGCCGCTGGGCCATCGATCGAGCGGTCGACATGCGACTCTGCCGCCAGGTGCATGATGGCATCGGGCTGGAACGCGGCGAGGGCACTGCTCACCGCCTGGCCATCGGCGATATCGGCCTGGAGGAACTGATAGCGCGGGTTGTCCTCGATGCAAGCGAGGGATTCCAGGTTGCCGGCGTAGGTGAGCTTGTCGAGATTGAGCACGCTGTGCTCGGTCTGCCACAGAATATGGCGGACGAGTGCCGAGCCAATGAAGCCCGCGCCACCGGTTACCAGAATACGCATGCAATGCCTGCTGTATCAGATTGAAATTGAAGGCGGCTAGCTTGTCGGGTGTAATTACGCTTTGCAAGGGACTCGCCAGCCGTTTAGCGGGCTGATCTTGCCCTTCCCCGTACAGAAGAGACGCAGATGTTGAGAGTGGGTGTCGATTGCAGGCCGCTGAGCAGGCCTCTGTCGGGTATAGGTCGTTATACCCGGGAGCTGTTGAGCATCCTCACCGAGGCGCAAGACGTGCAGTGGTTCCTCTACTGCGACCAGGCCTTCGACGCGCCATTCACTGACCGGCCGAACGTCACCGTGCGCCTCTCCGGGCAGTCCGGCACACTGGCCGAGCACTTCTGGTACCAGGTTGGCGTACCGCGTCAGCTCAGGCGTGATGCCATCGATGTGTTCTGGTCGCCGCGCCATCACCTGCCGCTGTGCATGCCCTCATCCGTACGGACCGTCGTGACGATCCACGACCTGACCTGGAAACGCTTTCCCGAGACCATGAAGCGTCTGCAGTACTGGTCCGAGCGCCTGCAGATGCCACATTCGCTGCGCCAGGCCGCGCGCATCATCACCATCTCCGCCTCCAGCCGCAGTGACCTCGAACGCTATTTCTCCGCCACCCGGGACAAGATCCGGGTCATACCCTGCGGCGTGACCCGCCTGCAGGCGGGAGCCTTTACTCGCCCCCTGCCGCAGCAGTACCTGTTGTTCGTCGGTACGCCCGAGCCGCGCAAGAACATCCGGCGTATGCTCGAAGCTTATGCACAGCTTCCCCAGGCACTACGCGCCGCCTATCCGCTGGTGCTGGCGGGCGGACACGGCTGGCTGGTCGACCTCGATCAGTTGGTCGAGCAGCTGGGCATTGGTGCGGATGTGGTCGCCCTCGGGGCCGTCAGCGCGGACGAGCTTGGCTACCTGTACTCGCAAGCCAGGCTGCTGCTGATGCCCTCGCTGTATGAGGGCTTCGGCCTGCCGATTCTGGAAGCCTTCCAGTTTGGCGTTCCGGTCGTCACCGCCAATTGCAGCTCCATGCCGGAAGTCGCCGGCGGCGGAGGTTGCCTGGTGGACCCGTTGCGGGTCGAGAGCATCCGCGCCGGTATCGAGCGGTTGCTGACTGATCAGAAAACTTATGCTGACTGCGTTGCGCGGATTCCTAAGCAGCTCGCTCGCTTCGACTGGAAGAGGGCGGCGCAGCATACGCTTGAGTTATTGCAGTCGAGCTAGTCGCTTCCCCGCATCAAGCGGTCACGCAGCCTTTTGAGCGGGGTTAGCAGGGGTAGCTGCATCCCCTTTTTCAAGGCGAGAAAGAGTGCATAGTAGCTCCACGCCTCCAACCGGCTGCACAGTCCGTGACGGATGACCGAGTCACGGTACTGCTGCAGGCTGATGGTGAAATCGCGGTCACTCAAACCGCCGAGCGACATGTTCGCCAACACGGCGGGTACGACTGCGAACTGCTCGCCCCGGGCCAGCGCCCGGTGGCACCACTCCGAATCCATGGCGTGCGAGTACTGCGGCTCATAGCCGCCTACCCGTGCATATGCGGCATGGGAGACGAACAGCGAAGGGTGGAAGACCCACATCCGGTACTTGAGCGCCCCCGGGTCGGGATAGCGGGTGTAGCCATAGCCGCTGGCTGGGTCCAGGTAGCGCACCGCACCGCACAGCACCGAGGCTTGCGGATGCTGCCTGTGTGCCTCTTGCACCAGGCGCAGGGTGTCGGGTTCCCAGGTGTCATCGCTGTTCAGGGTGGCGATGAATTCGCCGCGTGCCTGCGCTATGCCGCGATTGAAGGCATCGGCAATGCCCTTGTCGAGGCCCGATTCCCAGTAGTGGAGCTGTTCCTGGTGGGCGGTGATTTCGTCCAGGGTGCCATCGGTCGAGCCGCCGTCGATCACGATGATCTCCAGCGCCTCGGTCTTCTGTGCCAGTACGCTGGCGAGTGCTCGCCGGAAACGCAGCCTGTCGTTGCGGACGATCATGATGACGCTGAATGAAATGCACATCGAATCCAAGTCTCGGTGCCGGTATTGCCGGGGGCAATGGCTGATCAATGATCCAGCAGGTTCTCGATGGCCTGCAGGCAGGTCAGCGCGTGTTCCTGGCAATAGGCCTGCCAGCCGGGGAATTCGGTCCAGCGGCTGACAAACAGGAAGTCGAGGCCCGCCGCGGCCGAGGCGACATGGTCGTAGCGACTGTCGCCGATGAACAGCGCCCTGGGGCGGATGTTGCAGGTGGCCAGCTGGGCGGAGAGGATTTCGTCCTTGCTCGCGGGGCTGCCGAAAATGCCGCCGTCGAACATCTGCGCCAGCCCGCGCTGGGCGAAGACTTCGCGCAGCTCGGCCTGGTCACCGCCGGAGACGATCAGCCAGCGGGCATCCGGTGTCGCCTCGCGCAGCTGTACCAGTCCGGGCGTCACTGCGCAGTTGAGCAGGCCGTGGCGTACGGCTTCGGCATAGGCGTCCAGCAAACTCTGCAGGCCCGGGCCGTCGGTGTCACGGGCGTGCTGGGCCACCAGGGTATCGAGGAAGTATTCGAACTTGCGGTAGCGGGAGATGCCACCATTGGCCACGTGGTAGTCGACCAGCGCCTGGGCGGCGGCCTCGCCGTAGGGCAGTGCCGCATCGTAGAAGGCCTGGGTCTTGACCTTGTTGGAGTCGAGCACCACGCCATCGCAGTCGAATATCAAGGTTTTATAGGCGGCGATATTCACAGAGAAATTCCTGCGCGCAGCGCAGCCTCGACAGGTGCTACATCCTCTGGCACATCCACAGCCAAGCTGCCGCCTGAAGATTCAACCATGAGAATTTGTTTATCCATTTCTAGGAAACGGAGAATTTCTATGTCTTCCGCAGCCTCAAGGATGCTTTTCCTACCGAATTTTTCAAAGGAATCAAGTTCTTTGCGGTTGAAGGCGTAAATGCAAACTTGCTTCTTAAATTTGGTGGGGGCGAGCTTAGTATCTTTGTACCCAGGTAGTGCTTTTCTCGACATGTAAACAAGTCGGTCGCTTTCAGTTGTGATGACCTTGGGGATGTTTACGCTATCAGGGTTCTCATTGTCGGAGATCCAGCAATATGCATTTATAATGCAATTTGGATTTTCAATCTTTTTGTTTAGAACTTTCAGTATGTCTTGTGGGTCTAGGGTGGGCTCGTCACCCTGGACATTGATGTAGATATCTGCTTCGATTTTTTTTGCCGCTTCTGCTAGGCGGTCAGTCCCGGTAAGTGCTTCAGATCTGGTCATTACTGATTTGAAGCCTGCATCTTGAACAGTTGCTGCAATTCTTGGGTCATCAGTTGCAATATAAACGCAATCAATGCCTACTGCTTTCGCTGCAAGCTCGGCCACCCAGAGGATCATTGGTTTACCAAGCAGCGGCACCAAGGGTTTTCCCGGATAACGAGATGATTTGTAGCGAGCGGGTATAATGACAACTGACTTCATGCTAATCACTCAAATGCCATAAATGGATTTGCAGGGTATGTTGTAGCTGGTGGGGGTAATGGAGCAAAGCCTCACGTGGTCGCTTTGCTCCATGTAGCTGCTTAGCAGTACCTGCATTTCGCGGCTTCTTGGGTCATCGGCGCCATATCCGTCGAAGCCTGCAAGGAAAATCTGAGATGCCTTGCCGCTATTGGCAATCGCTAAAGCATAGGCGATTACTAAGGCACTTGGCAGTACGCAATAACTGTCGGAAAATTCAAAAGTTCCTTTCTTAACGCCAAGGCCAAAGTCAAGAAGCTCCTTGCTTTTGAATGACTCTTTAACATCCGCCGGTAGCATGCTAGCTGGCGTAATCAAGGGTTGTGGCAGATTTGTATGCTCGGCGCAGTCTGCCAGCAGGCGTACAGGATGACATGCTACACGTGCGTCAATTAGATCTGCCTCTACCGCAAGCTGTGTGTTGAGTGCCATAACATATGGGTTTCTTTTTCGAATAAAAGACTCAAGTGCGCTGCGGTGGTCCGCCACGCCTGGGCCTGCACCCAAAATTAGAACATCCCTTCCTTTCATGATGCTTTGGGGTTGCCACTGGCCGCGCGGTGAGCCACTGTAGAAATGGCGAGCAGCGTCGAGTGTGTCTGCACTGTACTTTTTCCCGCCTTCAATTCGCAGGTGCTGAATGACTGCCAATATATCTTCTTCGCTATAGCGAGAGTCAGCCATCATTTCCTGAATATAGGTCGGGTGGATACCATATTTTCCCGCTAGGTAGTAATAGGTATTAGTTCCCCAGCCGCAACGTTGCTGCATCGGTAGAAAATAACGCCGGATCAAGCCCATGAGGGGAGTGATGTTGGGCTTAAGTTCAAAGCGTTCCGCAAGCTCCAGAATTAGATACTCGGTCTTAGCATTGCCAGGGCCGCGACCCATGCCTGTAACAGTAGCATCAAGCCAAGTGACGCCGTCGTCCAAGGCGCGCAGACTGTTCTGCAGGGCAAGGCCCATATTGTCATGAGTATGTATGCCTAATGGTCCAGTCCAGTGCTTGCGCAGCCAGCCGATGATTGTTGAGCATTGATCAGGGGACATGCTGCCCATGCTGTCTGCAAAATACAGGACATCTATTGGCCATTTACTGGCCTCCAGAGCCAAAGACTCGATCTCGTTCTGGCTGCGGTCTGCCACTTGCATCAAGTTAAAGCCGACTGTGTATCCCATATCCTTTAGCCATGTGCTGACAGGTAAAACCACAGCAAATTCGTGCATGTGGCAAGCAATTCGCACCAGCTTTATACGCGATGAGGATGCCTGGGCTGGGAATAATTGTTTGAGTATAGTTTCTGTAGGCGTTTCGTTGGAAATTAATTCCGCGGCATTGATCATGACCCCTAAGGCAAGTGCCTCAGGTATGAGCAATGAATTCACAAATTCTTCGGTGGTGAAGGCGCAGGGTCCTTGAAATTTATCATTTCTAAGTGAGCGCAATCCAAGTTCGACATATTTCGTGCCAAGCGCGGCCATTGCTTGTAAGTATTCACTTATGAGGTCTGGGCTGAAGTTCCAGGAATTATAGTACCCCCCGTCGCGAAGGGTGCAATCTAAAAGTGTGGGTCTATTTTTCATGGTTCCTCCGCTAATTAATAGCAAGGATTTGTGTCGGAATTGAGTCTGGAAAAGAACTCTTCATACTTGTTTAGAGATTCACTGCCGAAGTATGCGATATAATCTGTGGAGAGCTTGGAGAAGTTGTAGCTCGAGGCTTTTGAAAGTGCGTACTCCAGTTCAGGCTTTGACTCAAAGGTTAGGTCTGAAGGGATGGCAATACATGGTACTTCAGTTTTGAATTTTACTACGGGGATTCCTAAGAGCATTACTTCGTAGAGCAGGGAGCTTGTGTGCCCGACTACAAATTGAGAGCTCTCAATTTGTAGGTTGGTGCAATAATCTGCTCCGAGTTGTTCGTATGTTGCCCGCTTGTTGCCGGGATGATATCTCACGTTCATCGTGAGGTTGCGATCTCTTGCATATTCATCGAGCAGCATGATCATCTTGATGTTGTGCTCTTGGAAAATATTCTGATCCAAGATTACAGTAAAATAATGCTTGGGATGCGTGTCATGGGGCGCTGCAGTGTCTCTGTGTGTTGCAGACAAGGCAATGCTTGGTTTTCCGCATATGAAAACTTTTCTATTTATGCCGGACCGCTGGATCAAGTCGGCTGTGTTTTGTCCCCATGCTAGAAAGTATTCCGATGGTTGGTGGCGGTAGTTGATTACATTTACTGTGGGCAGGTCGCCGTAGTCAACATAGAGTCCATGTTGGAGGGTGACGGTGCGTTTGCCTGTGTGGCGAAAGTGCTGAGCTAACAGGCATTCGACTGGTTGCATGTCTGCAAAAAAAACAATAGTGTTGAACTCGAATTTTGATAGGCTTCGAAGTATGCGATAGTAGAAGCAGAGCCTTAAATAAAGAAATATTCGCTCATATATGTCTGTGGCCTGTATTTTTGTAATGGCAGGCAGTAATCTGAGCGCTAAAATAAAGGCCATTGGCGCAGGTTTCGACCTGTTGCGTAGGTAATCCTCAATTATGATGGATTTTTCGGTTGGTACCGTCGATGCTACCTCGTGCATCAAGTTTTTGTAGTCATCTCTCACGAGGCTGCGAAAGAATATGAATTCGGCAGATCTGTTGCTTGGAAATTTGAAAGTGGTGAAAAATAGGCTCTTGATTGCACTCAGTAAACTATCTAGGCGTTTATCCTTGCCGCGCTGCAAGAAGGCAAATCTATCGGCGTAGAGGATTTGGTCAAGGTCAATCATGATGGGCCTTTATTAGCCTGTCTATAGTGTTGCTGGCGTCTTTGAATTCATCTGTGTGGTAGTCCCAGTAGCCCACGCACTTCATATACTTCTCATGGTCTGCCTCTGGGTAGGCGATGCCACGCCATTTGTTGATAAGTCGTAATCTGTCTTTCTCTTTCTTGTCATCATTGTTGCTTGCCCGGATATCTGGGGTTGCTTCGAAGTAATGCTCTACGAAAGATGTGGGTGATGTAATGCAATTATATCCGTGGGACTTAAGTTTAAGTGTTAGGTCCGTGTCGGCAAAATAAAAATGATAGTTCTCGTCTATGTAGCCAACTTCGTGGAGTGCGCTTTTCAGATAAAGGCCGTGGTTTACATAAAGATTTCCAATATTGATGGCAACCGCATATTTCTTGCGGATTGGATAGTCTCTAAAGTAAAAGGCTATGGCTCCAATTTTGTGGCTGGTTTCAAGTCTGCTTTCGAAGAGCTTCAGGCCTTCGTTGATGGCTCCTGGCACTATTAGTGAATCATCGCTGAGCATGCATATAAATTTGCCGGATGCTGATTTAAATGCAAGATTCATGAAGTAAGCCCAGGGCTTTCTCTCGATTTTCTTTCCTTGCCACTCGCCTCGATTATGCTGGACTATCGTTATTATGTCTTTCTGCGAAAGTAGCCATTCAAGAGTGCCATCGGTTGAGCCGCCGTCAACTACGATAATTTCGGTGCGGTAGCTGGATGTTTCCTCTCTAACTGCCTGAATGCAGAGCTTAATCATGTTGAGACGATTAAAGCTGCCAATTACTATTGAGAGGTATGGGGTGTGTTGTGGGATGGTGCAGTATTCTTTGGGTATTTTGTTTGAGATTGCTCTTGCTTCTATATCTGTGGCGCCGGCATTAAGGAAAGGTTGCGCTGAGTGATTTTTGCTAGTGTTCAAAGCTGAATTCATAATGCCGCTCTTGGCGAGATTTTTTAAGAGGCCTTGTTTGATTTTTTTGGCGATATTTAATATGCCTGCGGCGCTCTTCAACATATTTGATTTCCTTGATGATATTTAATGCAAGTTGCTCTTGAACTGGCTGGGTTGTCAGGGCTGCTTTCTCAAGAGCTTATCTATTCAGTCTCGCTTGTGGATCTTCGCAGATGATCATGTTGGGATTCATCAATAGAGCTCAGTAGGGCTTTATAGGCTTTCAGCTTTTGAAATGGCTGCTGAAAGGCCCTCTGCTCTTTCAGGTGTTTTGCAGACTGAATAATGTTGGATAGATCCCTTTCAAGGGACTTGCTGTCTTCGATTTTGATTTGAAGGCTGAGCTTGAGTTTTTCTAGCTCATCCAGCAAGGATTTTGTCTTTTGAGACAGGTTTTCTTTTTCTGCAGAAAGTTTCATGCTCTCTGCGCGTAGATTATCTTTTTCTGCAGAGAGTTTTATTAATGAATCATGTAGAGTTTTATTCTCTTCATCTGCCGATCTCAAAAGCTGGCGTAATGAAGGTAGGGCTGCAGTGGCGGAGTCCGCAGGTGTGCTTTGGTTGATCACCAGCTCCGCCTGTGCATAGTCGTAGCCCATGCGTTCGAAGCCAGCTTTTCCCAGCATCTGCAGGTAGTCGGCCAGCAGCTTGCGGTTCTCGGCAATGTTCAGTTGCTGCTGCCAGGCATCGGCATGCTGTGCATCCGGCCTGCTCTTGGCATAGACGGTGCTGGGGTCACCGTACTTCCAGCGCTCGGCAGGCTGTTTGCCATAGTCGATGCACTCCGGCTGGTTGGGTAGCTCCAGAAAGGCAAAGAGTGCCGCCGTTGCAGACTCCGGATCCCGGAGCAGATCCTCGTAGCGGACGATGTGGGTATTGTCGTAGGCGGAAAAGTCGCGCTGCAGGAACTCGGTGCCCTTGCAGAGATCGCCCCGGTATTCCCTGAGCCTGGCCAGATTGCCCTTTATCCAGGTCTCCAGTATCGAGGCCAGCACGGCCAACGGATTGCGATAAAGAACGATGAACTTGGCCCGCGGAAAGGTTTTCTGCAGCTCGTCGAAGATTTCGTAGTAGCGCGGCGTCTTGTCCAGGAAGCGCGTCTTGCCGCTGCCCTGTAGGTAGGGCGCATAGAGTGACAGGTAGCAGTCACGCAGCCGTGCGTAATAGAACTCCTCGCCCTCTCCGGGAAGATCCGCGATGAAGTCCTGTACCCCCTGTGCCGCGAGGCGGGCGTTATAGCGGGCCTGTATACCGTCGTGCTTGAGGGCATACAGGGGGTGCAGCATCAGCCAGGGCTCGGAGCGGGTATGAATATCGTCATGGCCGCCGAGGATCTTCTGCAGCAGTGTGGAGCCGCTGCGTGGCAGCGAGATCATGAAAATCAGCTGATCGTCCCGCATCGGCGTGTTCACAGGGTTTCTACCTCGAGCGTTTGTCCCAGGTCGACGATACCTTTCACGAGGCTGTTCTTCGGGGCTATTACTTTGAAAGTCATGGCATCCACAAAGCGGGCCAGAAATACCGTGTCGCTATTGATATGTTCGCTGACGCCGGCATTGGTGAAGTAGTGCCCTTCCAATAAGTGGCAATTGAAGGGCCAGGTTATTTTCAAGATTGTGTCAGCGGGTATATGTTCAATCAGCCTTGTCGGGTCACTGGCCAGCGATGCGGCAGAAATGGCCACGCCATGCAGATCTTTGATTTGCATGCCGAAGGCAACCTTGTGTGCCTCTCCTTGAAAATGAACCCGATAGCAATAGATATAGTTCTCCCCGCTTAGCAGGACATTGACCCGCTCTCCCGAGAGCGTGGTGATATGCGGGTCGAGGATCTCGGCACGGTCTGTGGGGTAGGCCAGCGCGGATTTGGAGACCAGTTCTGCGATGTAGTAGGGCGAGCTGTTACCGGCTGACGGGGCTTCGCTCTGCGCAACTGGCACGATGGGTGCGGGTGGTTGCTGCTGGAAGCTGGCGATTTCCACCAGCACGGCAGGCTGGTTCTGTTCCTTGGCGTGGGCCAGTTTCTCGTAGTAACGGGTCACGTCGCCCGGCTTGCCGTCGAGAATGATCTTGCCGCCATGCAGCAGTACCGCGCGGGTGCACAACTTGTTCACCGCATTGGCGTCATGGGAGACGAACAGCACCGTCTTGCCGGCCTTGAAGAACTCTTCCATCTTGGCGAAGCACTTGCGTCTGAATACGGCGTCGCCGACGGCAAGCACTTCGTCGAGAATCAGGATGTCCGGCTCGACATGCACGGCCACGGCGAAGCCCAGCCGCGACTTCATGCCGCTGGAGTAGGTCTTCACGGGTTGGTCGATGAACTGGCCAAGCTCTGCGAACTCGATGACCGTGGGGGTCAGGTGTTCGATTTCCGAGGCGGACAGGCCGAGGATCGTCGCGTAGAAGTGAATGTTCTCCCTGCCGGTGAACTCCGGGTTGAAGCCGGCGCCCAACTCCAGCAGCGCGGTGATCTTACCGTTGACCCGTATTTCACCGGCATTGGGTTGCAGTACATGGGATATCAGCTTGAGCAGAGTCGACTTGCCACAACCGTTGCGCCCGACGATGCCGAGAATTTCCCCGCGGCTGACTTCGAGGTTGAGGTCGCGGATGGCGTAGTAGTTCTCGTGGTACTGCTTGCCGAACGGGTGCAGGGCCTCTTTCAGCCGGTCCTTGCTGGCCTTGTAGAGCTTGTAGTACTTGGAGACGCCCTTGAGCGAGATGGCCGTGGTTTCCATCACACCACCTCCGCGAAGTGCGGCTTGAGGCGGCGATAGACCAGGGCTCCGATGGCGAGCAGCGTGATGTTCATGACCCAGAACAGCAGGCTCTCCTGCGGGCGCTCCCAGAAGTAGTGGCTGCCGTTGAGGCTGTCGCGGTAACCGGTCACCAGGTAGCTCACCGGGTTGAGGCTGGCGATCCACTGGTAGCCCTGGGGAATCTGGCTGGTACTCCAGAAGATCGGGCTCAGCCACAGGCCGAACTGGGTGACCAGGCCTACCAGGTTGCGGATGTCTGGTACGAACAGGCTGGCCGAGGAGGTGAGCCAGCCGATACCGACCAGCAGAGAGGCCATGCACAGGTAGTAGTAGGGCAGCTGCAGGGTGTGCCAGCCTAGCGGCAGACCATTGAGGCCTGCCGCCAGCAGCAGCAGGAGCAGCAGCAGGGCGTGTGGCAGCAGCGAGCTCAGCAGCTTGACGAAGGGCAGCACGCTCAGGCGGAAGTCGACCTTCTTCACCAGGAAGGAGTAGGCGCGGATTACCCCGGTAATGGCGCTGAGATTGCCGGCGAAGTACAGCCAGCAGATCATCCCGCTCAGCAGGTAGAGGCCAAACGGCATGCCGTCCTGCGTCGAGCCCTGGCGAAGGCCCAGGGTAAAGACGGCGTACAGCACGCCGATGAACAGCAGTGGCTGCAGGTAGTTCCAGATGAAGCCAAGGTAGGAACCCTGGTTGGCCTGCTGGTAATCGCGCTTGGCCAGCTCAAGGATGATGCCCTTGAGCCGGACCGTGTCCCGCAAGAAGCCGTAAAGCATAGGGCTGCCTCAGAGTCGGATGGTTTCGCGACCCAGGTGTTCGGCGTACCAGTCGTAAGCCGACTGCAGCCCTTCCTTGAGGCCGATGCGGGCCTGCCAGCCGAGTGCGGCGAGGCGCTCCACGTCCATCAACTTGCGCGGTGTGCCGTCGGGCTTGCTGCTATCGAAGACGATCCGCCCCTGGTAGCCCACCACCTGCGCCAACAGCTCGGCGAGTTCACGGATGGTGACATCGGTACCGGTGCCGACATTGATGTGCGAGAGCATGGGTTGGGTGTTGGCGCGGTAGGTTTCGCTGTCGATACCCATGACGTGGAGGCAGGCGGCGGCCATGTCGTCCACATGCAGGAATTCGCGCTTCGGGGTGCCGGTGCCCCAGATAACCACTTCCTCGGCCTGGTTCTGCTTGGCTTCGTGGAAGCGGCGGATCAGTGCCGGGATGACATGGCTGTTTTCCGGATGGTAGTTGTCGTATGGGCCGTAGAGGTTGGTTGGCATCACCGAGCGATAGTCGGTGCCATGTTGCCGGTTGTACGACTCGCAGAGCTTGATGCCGGCGATCTTGGCAACCGCATAGGGCTCGTTGGTGCCCTCCAGTACGCCGGTCAGTAGGGCGCTTTCCTGCATGGGCTGGCTGGCCAGCTTCGGGTAGATGCAGGAGCTGCCGAGGAACAGCAGCTTGCGTACTCCGGCGGCGAACGCCTGATGAATGACATTGCACTGGATCATCAGGTTTTCGTAGATGAAGTCGGCCGGGTATTCATTGTTGGCGTGTATTCCGCCGACCTTCGCGGCAGCTAGCACGACGTAGTCGACCGGGTTGTCCCGGAAGAATGCCTGGACGGCCGCCTGCGAGGTCAGGTCCAGCTCGGCGTGGGTGCGCGTGATGATGTGCTGGTAACCCTCGGCCTGGAGTTTGCGCACGATGGCGGAGCCGACCATGCCACGATGACCGGCTACGTAGATGCGGGTATTCAGGGGGAGCTTGTGCATGTCGAACTCCCCTCTTACTCGTGGTAGGACATGATCTTGTAGCCGCTCTGCTGGACCAGCGCATCACGCTGCGCCAACTTGAGGTCTTCGCTGATCATTTCGGCCACCAGCTCCTCGAAGCTGATCTTCGGTTCCCAGCCCAGGTCGCGCTTGGCCTTGGAGGGGTCGCCGAGCAGGGTTTCCACTTCGGTCGGGCGGTAGTAGCGCGGGTCGACGCGCACGATGATGTCGCCGGCCTTCATGCCGGTCACGGCCTCGTTGGCCACGTCGATGACTGCGCAGACCTCTTCCTCGGCCTCGCCGCGCCACTCGATGCTGACGCCCAGCTCCTTGGCCGAGACTTCGATGAACTGGCGTACCGAATACTGGCGGCCGGTGGCGATGACATAGTCGTCAGGCTTGTCCTGCTGCAACATGAGCCACTGCATTTCCACGTAGTCGCGGGCATGGCCCCAGTCGCGCAGGGCGTTCATGTTGCCCATGTACAGACAGTCCTGCAGGCCTACGGCGATACGGCTCAGGCCGCGGGTGATCTTGCGGGTGACGAAGGTTTCGCCGCGCAGCGGGGACTCGTGGTTGAACAGGATGCCGTTGCAACCATAGATGCCATAGGCCTCGCGGTAGTTGACGGTCATCCAGAAGGCGAACTGCTTGGCGACCGCGTAGGGCGAGCGCGGGTAGAAGGGCGTGGTTTCCTTCTGCGGGATTTCCTGCACCAGGCCATAGAGCTCGGAGGTCGAGGCCTGGTAGAAGCGGGTCTTCTTTTCCAGGCCGAGGATGCGGATGGCCTCGAGAATGCGCAGGGCGCCCATGGCGTCCACGTCTGCGGTGTACTCGGGGGACTCGAAGGAAACCGCCACGTGGCTCTGGGCGCCGAGGTTGTAGATCTCGTCCGGCTGGCACTGCTGGATGATGCGCACCAGGTTGCTGGTGTCGGTCAGGTCGCCGTAGTGCAGGATCAGGTTACGGTTCTTGGTGTGCGGGTCCTGGTACAGATCATCGATGCGGTCGGTATTGAAAGAAGAGGCGCGACGCTTGATGCCGTGGACGATGTAACCTTTTTCCAACAGGAAGCGCGCGAGGTAGGCGCCGTCCTGTCCGGTCACGCCAGTAATGAGTGCAACTTTACGGGTCATGGTGTCTTTCCTTCTTCGGCCGGGCGTTCCGGCGGATAACTGATGAAAAATATAGTCTCGTTGTGGCCGGGCTCAGGAGTTTGGGGTAGTCACTCTGCTGCTGTTCTGGCCGTGCTGCGCAAGCAGTTGTCGATAGAGGTTGTCGTAACCATCCGCCATGCGTTTGGCGGTGAAGTACTCCCAGTACCGGCTTTCAGCCTGGCGTCCCATCTGCTTGGTCTGCTCGGGATGTGCCCACAGGTGATCCATGGCCTGTCGGAAAGCCGCGGGATCGCTCGGGGGAACTACCAATCCTGTTTGCGCATGTTGATTGATATAGCTGGTGCCTGTGCCAATCTCGCTGGAGATCATCGGTTTGCCGTGCATTGCGCCTTCTAGTAGGGAGATGCCAAAGGCTTCCGAGCGCATATTAGAGGGGAAGGTAACGGCGTAGCAGAGATCCAGCAGGGCGACCTTGTCTTCGTCCGATACGGCCCCGACGAAGAAGACGTTATCCAGGTTGTCGCGCTGTGCCTGGGCCTTGAGCTCCTCCTCAACCGGGCCGGCGCCGACTATCACCAGTTTGAAGGGGGCGCCTTTCATCGCTTCCAGCAGGATATGCAGGCCTTTGTAGTAGCGCAGGACACCGACGAACAGGAAGAATCGTTCGCCAAAGTGCTGCCGCCAGTGTTCACGGTTGTTGTGCGAGGGTACCGGATAGGCTGCCTTGTCCAGGCCTATGGGGATGACCCGGGTCTTGTCCTGATGCCGCCGCAGAACCGGGCTGCTGTGTAGGTAGTTCGGCGAGGTCGCGACGATGGCGTCGACGCTGCTCAGGAAGCTGTGCATCAGCGGCCGATACAGCTTGAGCAGCGTGGCCTGGCGCACGATGTCGGAGTGGTAGGTGACCAGGCTGGGCTTGTTCAGGCGGCAGGCCAGGTGCACCAAATCCATGAAGGGCCAGGGGAAATGGTAGTGGATGATGTCGGCTTCCCTGGCCAGCTCGCGAAACATGCGCAGGGCAGAGAGGGAGAATCCGGTAGACGCGATCTGCAGGTCCAGTTTAGCCTGGTAGGCCTTGTGGCTGCCCAGGTCGACGGGCTGCGCTGCTGCTTTGCTGCTGAGCGAGAGCACGTCGGTGCTGATGCCCAGGTCGGCAACGCCACTGGCGATCTGGTAGATGACCTGCTCTACCCCGCCTACGGAGTCGGGGTAATAGGTCTTATAGAAGTGCAGTACCTTCATTCGGCGGTGTCTTCATTCGTCAGAGGCCAGCTGGAACAAGAACTCTAGCTGGTGCTATACGGCAGGTGTGATCGTATGGTTTATGAACGACCGTACCTGTCGTCGAACCGCACTATGTCGTCTTCGCCCAGGTAATCGCCGCTTTGTACTTCGATGAGGACCAGGTCGATGACGCCGGGGTTGGCGAGGCGGTGCTTGTGCCCCGACGGAATGAAGGTCGACTCGTTGCTGTTCAGGATCAGCTCGCTGTCGCCATTGACGACCAGCGCCACGCCGCTGACCACAATCCAGTGCTCGCTGCGATGACGATGCATTTGCAGGGAGAGCGAGGCGCCGGGCTTGACGACGATGCGCTTTATCTTGAAGCGTTCGCTTTCCTCAAGCGTTGTGTAGGTTCCCCACGGACGGTGCACTGTGCGGTGCGTCAGATAGGCTTCATGTCCGCTCTGCTTGAGCTGCCCCGCGATATGTTTGACATCCTGGGCATGCTCCTTGTGTGTGATCAGCAGCGCGTCCGGGGTGTCGACCACGATGAGATCCTGCACGCCGACGAGGGCGGTCAGTCGCTCCGGACTGTGTACGAAGTTGTTGGCCGCAGCATGCTGGACCGTCTCTCCGCTGAAGCGATTGCCCTGCGCATCAGCCTCGACCAACTCGCTCATGGCGGACCAGGAGCCGATATCGCTCCAGCCGATGGTGCAGGGAACGGTGGCGACCCTGTCGGAGCGCTCCATCAGGGCATAGTCGATGGAAATGTCCGGCACCTTGCTGAAGCTGTCGGCATCGAGGCGAAGTCGCTGGTCGTTGTCCGAGTAGGTCGAGGCAGCGAGTGTGACTTCCACGGTCTCGAGTACTTCCGGGGCGTGAACCCGCATCTCGCTGACCAGCGTCCCGGCCTGGAAGCAGAACATGCCCGAGTTCCAGTAGAAATTGCCGGCCGCACAATAGTGCAGGGCGGTTGCCAGGTCCGGCTTTTCCACGAACCGCTTGACGCGCATGCCTTGCACGAGGCCGCCGCTGGTGTCGGCTTCGATATAGCCAAAGCCCGTCTCGGCATGAGTCGGCTCGATGCCGAAGGTCACCAGGTAGCCTTCCTGAGCCAGTTGCGCGGCCTGTCGGGCGGCACTGGCGAAGGCTTCTTCGTCCTGTATCAGGTGGTCGGCGGGAAGCACCAGCATGGTCGCCTCGGGGCCATAGCGGTGCAGCAGATAGAGGGCCGCGCTGGTTATGGCGGCGGCAGTGTTGCGGCCAGTCGGCTCAAGAATGTAGTTGAGCTCGCATTCTGGCGAGCGCTCGACTTCCTGATAGATGTCTTCGGTAGTGAAGAAAAGTTCCTGATTGGTGACGGTCAGGATGTCTTTCACGTCTTGGAGATGAAGTGCCCTGGCCAGAGTTTTCTGGAGAAGGGATTGACCGTCAGGCAGTGACAGGAATGGTTTGGGGTGCTTTTCGCGAGAGGCGGGCCACAAGCGGCTACCGGCTCCGCCGCAAACAATCACGGGGTACAACATCTATCGTCCTTAAAGGTTCGCTTATCCGGCAGATCTCTGGCGCTGAATTATCGCTTGGAATTGGCGTGACCAGTCGATCGCTGCGACGGAGGGCATTCCTGAGTGCGCATGTCGCAAAGGTTGTGTGATAAACCACTCAATTTAACTGTATTTCTGGCCGTCTGGCCAGAATCGCCTGTGAATGTAAAAAGCCCACCATGGGGTGGGCTTTTTACATTCATGCATATGGTGCCGGCACCAGGAGTCGAACCCGGGACCTACTGATTACAAGTCAGTTGCTCTACCAGCTGAGCTATACCGGCGAAGGCGCGCATTATAACCATTGGGAGGGCGGAGTAAACCCATAGCGGAGCAGAAGAAATGGTGCTTGGGTATTAGCAGGTCAATGTTTATGCACAATCTAGAGCTGCTTTCCCGGCGGCAGGTTGATTTCTGTGCAGGATCTCGCTGTTTTTCCTAAGAATCTGTTTTCTATGGCTATTTTGTTTCTGGCTAGAAAGCGTGCAGTCGGCTGGGCGCCAGCTGGTATAGGCGCTGCAGCCGCTTGTGCAGACTTTGCGCACAGAGTTATCCACAGTTTCTGTGGGTGAGTGTCAGGGGCGCTCAGCTAGCAGCAGCAGGTTGCGTGGAGTCAGGCTGTGGAGGCAGAAGGTGCCTAGGCGCGTTTCGTAGCCCTGTTCTTGTAGGTACAGGGCGCGGTCGAGTAGTAGCCAGAGCTCCAGGGGGCGGCGGAACAGGTTGCGCAGCAGTTCGAGGTTGCGTACCTCGGCGAGGCGCTGCCAGCCGCGCTGCTCCAGATCGGACCAATCCGGCTTGCCATTTATGGCGAAACCCTTGAGTTGAGCCAGGTCGTGGCAGTAGCTGGCGAAGTCCTTGCTCAGCCAGCTGACTGGCAGGGAGGGTGTGGGCAGGTAGTCGTCACTTCCGCGCTGCTCTCGCTGCAGCAGGTCGAAGGCGAGGCGGCGGGCCATCGACTGGTCGCGTTGCAGGCGCTGGCGGCGGCCTGCGGTGACGGTTTCGCTGAGGGGCAGGCCCAGGTCATCCCGGGAGAGGTGAAGTGTGGACTGTTTGGCGGGGCGGGAGAGCGGCTGGTAGTTCGCTGTGGCGATGCGGTTGTAGCAGCACGGTGCTACGGCCATCTGCTGGCAGCCTGCGCTGCTGGCCAGTTGCAGCAGGCGTACGTGCAGGTCGCCGCAGGCATGCAAGGCCACTGGGGTGCGTGCGGCGCAAAGGTGTTGCGCTGCATCTTCTACCAGTACGTCTTGCTGCAGGTGCTGGGCATCTATGAGCAGTCGCGCACTGAGTTGTTGTCCGGCGGTGACCAGCGCAGGGTCGTATTCCACGCAGGTCAGTGTGCCGCCTCGGTGGGCTAGAAGGCGGCCGAGATGGCCTTTGCCGGCGCACCAGTCCAGCCAGTGCTGCGGGGTCTGATCGAAGCTCAAGTGGCTGGAGAAGGCTTCGATTTGCTGCCACTTCCGTCCCGGTACATCGACGCTCAGGCGTGGGCTGGGCGAAGGCAGTGCTTGCTTCGGTAGCTCTCCAACATCGCTCAGCGCCTGCGCGGTGCGGGCCAGTGCGGGAAATGGTGCGGGTGCATCGAGCAGGTGCGGTTGGTTATGGCTGGCTTCGGCCTGTTCCAGGCTGCGGCTGCGTAGCCAAAGCGCCAGCTCGGGGTGATTCTGTTCCCAGGGTAGGCTCAGGTGTGTGAAGGGCTTGGGACGCCACAGTCGCTGATGGGCGATGAGGAAATCGTCCAGTGCCGTGAAGCGCTCAAGCAGGGTGGCGTTGGTGAGGGTCATGGCGGTAGATCACGCCCTCTCGGGAGAGAGGGCTATCTCATTAGCGGCCCTGGCAGGCGTCGACCCGCAGCTTGCGCTCGAGCAGACGGAAGGCGCGTACTAGCACGAAGGCAATGACCAGGTAGAACACCCCGGCAGCGAAGAAGATCTCCACCGGCAGGTAGGTACGGGCGATGATGGTGCGCGACATGCCGGTCAGTTCCAGCAGGGTCACGGTGCTGGCCAGGGCGCTGGCCTTGAGCATCAGGATCACTTCGTTGCTGTAGGCCGGCAGGCCGATGCGCGCCGCGCGTGGCAGGATGATGTAGATCATCGCCTGGGCACGCGACATGCCCAGCGCGCGTGCGGCTTCGACCTCGCCGGGCGGCACGGCCTGGATGGCGCCGCGCAGGATCTCGGCAATATAGGCTGCCGTGTGCATGGTCATGGTGATGACGGTGCACCAGTACGGATCACGCAGGTAGGGCCACAGCGGCCCTTGGCGCACGGCGTCGAACTGGGCCAGGCCGTAGTAGACCAAAAACAGCTGCACCAGCAGCGGGGTACCACGGAAGAAGAAGATATAGCCGTAGGGCAGGGCGCGCACATACCAGTGTTTGGAGGCGCGGGCGATGCCCATGGGCAGGGCGAGGATCAGGCCGGCGACGACGGCGACGGCCACCAGTTCGACCGTCAGGGCAGCGCCTTCGAGCAGCTTGGGCAGGTACTTGTAGATGACTTCCCAGTTCATCAGGCGCTCCGGACGAAGCCGCGGCTGGCGCGCTTCTCAAGCAAATGCATGCCGATCATGGCGATCACGGTCAGGCCAAGATAGATGAAAGCGGCAGCTAGATAGAAGGTGAAGGGTTCCTTGCTGGCGGTCACGGCGATCTGCGAGCGGCGCATGATCTCTTCCAGGCCGATGACCGAGACCAGGGCGGTGTCCTTCATCAGAATCATGAACAGGTTGCCCAGGCCGGGCAGGGCGATGCGCCACATCTGCGGCAGTATCAGCTTCCAGAGAATGCGGCCTTTGGACAGGCCGAGGGCCATGCCCGCTTCACGGTGGCCTTTGGGGATGGCCAGGATGGCGCCGCGGAAGACTTCGGTGGCGTAGGCGCCAAAGCACAGGCCGAGGGCGATGGTGCCGGCGGCGAAGGGGTTCAGCTCGAGGCTGCCAACGCCGAGGAACTCACCGAGCGCGGCCAGGCCCTGGACGGTGCCGAAATAGATCAGCAGCACCCAGAGCAGCTCGGGTACGCCGCGCACGATGGTGGAATAGGTGCCGCCAAGCCATTGCAGGGGCTTGTACGGGGAGGTCTTGGCCAGGGCGCCGAGCAGTCCAAGCACTAGGCCGAGGCACAGGGCGGACAGGGCCAGCTGGATGGTCACCAGCGTGCCGGCAGCGAGGGCGGGGCCGAAGCCGTGTAGGTCTAGGGTCATCTGAGGGCTACTGCAGAAGGACTGGCGCCGCCCGGGCGGGCGGCGCTAGCCGGTTGCATCAGTAGATGCTGAACGGGAAGTACTTGTCGTTGATCTTCTTGTAGGTGCCGTCTTCGACGATGCCTTTCAGGGCGGTGTTCAGCTTCTCGCGCAGCGGATCACCCTTGCGCACGGCGATGGCGATCTTGTCGTTGTCGAATACCGGGTCGCCCTTGAACTCGAAGTCTTTGCCGGCGTCGCTCTTCAGCCATTCCCAGTTGACGAACTTGTCGGCCAGCACGCCGTCGAGGCGGCCCGAGGACAGGTCGAGGTAGGCGTTTTCCTGGGTGTCGTACAGCTTGATTTCGACGGTGTCAGCCAGGTTGTCTTCCAGCCAGGTGCCGGCGATGGTGGCGCGCTGGGCGCCGATCACCTTGCCTTTCAGGCTGGCTTTGTCGGCCTTCAGGTCGCTGCTCTTCGGCGCGATGAACTGCAGCTTGTTGGTGTAGTAGGGATCGGTGAAGTCGACGGCCTGCTTGCGCTCTTCGGTGATCGACATGGAGGCGGCCAGGAAGTCGAACTTCTTGGCGTTCAGGGCCGGGATGATGCCGTCCCAGTCGGACGTGACCACTTCGCACTCGGCACCCATCTTGGCGCACAGGGCCTGGGCGATCTCGACATCGAAGCCGCCGACCTGGCCGCTGGCGTCGATCAGGTTGAAGGGCGGGTAGGCGCCTTCGGTACCGATCTTCAGTTTGTCAGCGGCTACCGCCTGGGCGCCGAAGGCCAGGGTGGCGGCCGCGGCCAGCAGGATCTTTTTATAGTTGTGCATGCGTGATTGCTCCGTTTTTCAGTGATTGCTGGACATGAATTGTTTACAGCGAGCCGATTGCGGGTTGGTGAAGACCTGTTCGGGCGGACCCTGCTCTTCAACCAGACCCTGATGGAGGAACACTACTTCGCTGGAGACCTGGCGGGCGAAATTCATCTCGTGGGTGACCAGCAGCATGGTGCGACCTTCCTCGGCCAGCGCGCGGATCACATTAAGCACTTCCTGTACCATTTCCGGGTCGAGGGCCGAGGTCGGCTCGTCGAACAGGATCACCTTGGGCTGCATGGCCAGGGTGCGGGCAATGGCGGCGCGCTGCTGCTGGCCGCCGGAAAGCTGATTGGGGTAGACATGGCGCTTGTCGGCGATGCCGACCTTGGCCAGCAGCGCCTCGGCTACCTCGGTGGCCTCGGCCTTGCTCTGGCCGAGCACGCGGCGCGGTGCTTCGATGATGTTGTCGAGCACGCTCATGTGCGGCCACAGATTGAAATTCTGGAAAACGAAGCCTATCTCGCTGCGCAGGCGATTGATCTGCTTGTTGTCGGCGGCGATCAGCTCGCCGTTCTTTGCTGCTTTCAGCTTGAGCTCTTCGCCGGCCACCAGGATCTGACCCTGGTGCGGGTTCTCCAGCAGGTTGATGCAGCGCAGGAAGGTGGACTTGCCGGAGCCGGAGGAGCCGAGGATGGAGATCACGTCGCCGTCGCGTGCGGTCAGTGAGATGCCCTTGAGCACTTCGAGGTCGCCGTAGCGTTTGTGCAGGTTGCGGATTTCCAGCGCGGGCGTTGCCTCGGCCATGGGGGTTCCTCTTCTTATACGGATGCGCTCCGGCGGCTGGGGTCTTCCTGACGTGCCGGTGAACCTAGCATAGCGCCAGCATCAGAGCCAAGCCGGTGGCGGCCTGTGCATGGCACTGTCGGTGCTGGTTGTCGCATCGTGACAGTTGCGTGTCGCGCCCGTACACAAAGGCTGCGTATGGCACGAAAGACGGACAAAGAAAAACCCCGAGGAATCGCTTCACTCGGGGTTTTCGGTATTAGTGGTGCCCAGGGACGGAATCGAACCGCCGACACGGGGATTTTCAATCCCCTGCTCTACCGACTGAGCTACCTGGGCAACGGGGCGCTATTAAACGGATTTGGCCGGGTAGTGTCAAGCAAGGGAATGAAAAAAATTTCAGTACAAACGGGAGGTTACGGAATTTCAGCGGCAGCCGGTGTTTGGCTGCCGGGTTCGAGGGGCTGGTTGCGACTGCCGCAGGGCGGTCGCGGCCAAGGCCCCTCCTACAAGTGCTTAGGCGCTTGGTGGTACGTAGCCGTCGGCCTGGGCGTAGTCCTGGCCGGAGAAGAACTTGTCCATCTCGGTTTGCAGAAACTTGCGATCCTCGGCGTTCATCATGTTCAGCCGGCGTTCGTTGATCAGCATGGTCTGGTGCGCCTGCCACTCTTCCCAGGCCTTCTTCGATACGTTGTCGTAGATGTCCTGGCCCTTGGCGCCGGGGTAGGGCGGGCGATCGAGGCCGGGCAGTTCCTCGTTGTATTTGCGGCAGTGGACGGTACGACTCATGAGGCTTCTCCTGCATTCAATTCTTGCGCGGCTCGTTTAAGGAGCTTCTTCACCGGGGCGGCCAGGCCCAGGCGCGGCGGGCTGGCGAGGTTATACCAGAGCCAGTCGCCCTCGGCCACGGCGGCTCCCGGCTGCTCCACGCGCACCAGCCAGGGTTCGATAGCCAGTTGGAAGTGGCTGAAGGTATGGGTCAGCCCGGCCAGTGCCTGGCGCTCGCCAAGCTGCAGGGCGTGCTGGTCAGCCAGGGCGTCGAGGGCGCCGAGGTCGTCCAGTTCCGGCAGGCTCCACAGGCCGCCCCACAGGCCGCTGGAGGGGCGCCGGTAGAGCAGGATGGCACCTTCGGCATTGGCCAGCAGCGGCATCAGCGTACGTTTCTGTGGCAGAGCCTTGCGCGGCTTGGGCTCGGGGAAGTCGCTTTCGCGGCCGAGCAGATGGGCGCGGCAGCCGTCGCGCACCGGGCACAGCAGGCAGCTGGGCTTGCTGCGGGTACAGAGGGTGGCACCGAGGTCCATCATCGCCTGGGTGTAGTGGTTGACCCGTTCATGCGGGGTCAGCTGCTCGGCCAGTTGCCACAGCTGTTCGGCGACCTTGGGCTCGCCCGGATAGCCTTGCTGGGCCTTGTAGCGGGCCAGCACGCGCTTGACGTTACCGTCGAGTATCGGTGCGCGCAGGCCCATGCTCAGGCTGGCGATGGCGCCGGCGGTGGAGCGGCCGATACCGGGCAGCTCGGCGAGTGCTTCGACCGAGCGCGGAAATTCGCCGCCATGCTGCTCGACCACCGTTTTCGCCGCCTTGTGCAGGTTGCGCGCACGGGTGTAGTAGCCGAGGCCGGTCCACAGGTGTAGCACTTCGTCCTCGGGCGCTTCGGCCAGCGCCTGCACGCTTGGCAGGGCTTCCATGAAGCGGTCGAAGTAGCCGAGTACGGTGCTGACCTGGGTCTGCTGCAGCATGATCTCGGAGACCCACACGCGGTACGGGGTGATGCCCTGTTGCCAGGGCAGGTCCTTGCGTCCGTGCTGGTCATACCAGGCCAGCACGGCGCCGTTGAATTGCTCGGGGGTCATCGGTTGAACAGGCCCTTGAGCGCGTCCTTGAGTTCCGGGCTGACCTTGTCGCCGAGCTTCTCTTCGATCTTTTCGCTGAGTTTGTCGCCGGCCAGTTTGGCGGCCACCTTGGTCAGGCCTTCCTTGTCCACGCGGCAGGCCTTGGCACCCAGCTCCAGTGGGCCGCGGCAGCGCAGCGGCCATTCGAGGCCGACATAGCGCTCGTTGACCTGGCAGGCCGGGTCCGGCATGGCGCTCTTGTCGCCCTCGATGACGATGCCGACGCGGTAGTCCATGCCCAGCACGCGCAGGTCGACGTCGCCGTGGCCGTTGACGGTCAGGCCGGGAATACGTGCCTTGAGGTCGGGGTTGCTGGCGACGCCATTGGTGAAGTTCAGGCTGCCGCGCAGCTCATCGAAGGGGGTGTCCTTGCCGCGTTGCTCGCCGGACAGTGACTTGCGGTTGAGGGTGGCGATGCCCTGGCACAGCTGCTGCTCCAGGTTGGCGTCGACCAGTACGCCATCGCTCAGGCTGAAATTGGCCTTGCCGGTGAGGGCGTCGACCCAGGCTTTCTGACTGTTGCCCTGGGTACGCACGTCGGCGCTGAGATCAAGCTTGCCGCGCAGCGGCGCTTTCTCGCCCTGGGCTTCGATCAGTTTTTCCACGGGGATGCGCTTGAGCTGCTTGCGTGCGGTGAGCAGTGGCACGGCCGGGCGCGCATCGAGTTGCGAGGTGGCGTTGAACTCGCCGCCGTACAGCTCGCCACGCAGCTCCTGCAGGCTGAGCAGGCCGGCTTTGGCGGTGGCCTTGAGGCTGGCATTCTCCAGCGGCAGCTTGTCGATGGTCAGCTGGCCGATGCCGAGATCGGCCTGCACGTCGAGCTTGCGCAGGGTATCCAGCGGCAGCATGGGCGTGCTGCTCCAGGCCTGCTGGGTCGGTGCGTCCGGCAGTGGTGTGCTGCCGCTCTTGCCGGCGGCGGCGACGGTCTGCTTGACCTCGTTCTTGCGTGCGGCGCCGGCGCTGGCGTCCTTGTCTTCCGGCGGCAGGTAGCGGTCAAGGTCGAGCTTGTCGCCCTTGAGCTGTACGCGCAGGGCCTGCTTGGCCAGGTCGGTGACGGCCAGCTTGCCGCTGAAGCTGCTGTCGTCGAGCTTCAGGGCCAGGTCGTCGAGGCTGATGCTGTTCGGTGTGCCGCCCAGGCGAGTGGACAGCTCGAAGCGGCTCAGGGTGCTCTGGTCGCGCATCGCTGGCAGGGCCACGCCGAGGCCGTCGAGAAACTCGCGCAGGTTGACCTGGGCGACGGACAGGCTGCCTTCGAGCTTGGCGGTCTTGTCCAGGTCGCGCAGCTTGAGCTCGCCGAGGGCGCGCAGCTGGTTGGCGGACAGCTTGATGCCTGTCCATTCGGCCACCTGTGCCGATTGGTCGAGCAGCAGCTGGCCCTGGCTGGAGAAGGTCAGGGTCTTGCCGTTGAGCGGCTCGCCGGAGGCCTCGCCGGCCAGCTTGATGTCCTGCAACTGGTAGCGTTTGAGGGCGCGATCGAAGCGCAGCAGGCCTTCCAGCTCGGTCTTGGCGCGCAGTACCGGCTTGTTGCTGCCGAGGAAGGCGAGCAGCTTGATCGGGATATCGGCGCTCTCGCGGATGGCGCCGGTGCTCAGCTCGATGCCTTCGGCGCTGAACTGCTGGCCACTCTGCTCGTCGTGATAGTCGACGCGCGAGTTGCTCACGGTGAGGCTGTCGATATCCAGCTTGAGCGGCTGGCCGCTTTCGTCAGTGGTTTGCGCGACCGGCTCGTCAGGCTGGGCGGGAGCCTTCGACTCGGCGCCGTTGCCGGGCTGTTCGGCCTGGCGACCGACGCCTTCCCAATTGCCGCGGCCCTGTTTGTCGCGCTGCAGGGTCAGGTCGAGACCGTCGACGCGAATGTCGCTCATCTGCACTTCCTTGCGCAGCAGTGGCAGCACGCGCACGGACAGGCCGATCAGGCGCAGGTCGGCGAAGGGTTTGTCCGGGGTGTCGGCGCTGGCCAGGGTGGCATCGGTCAGCTCCAGGCCGAGCCAGGGGAACAGGCTCCAGCCGATGTCGCCCTTGAGCTGCAGTTCGAGATTGGCCTTGTCGCGGGCCAGTTGCTGGATCTCGTCCTTGTAGTCGTTGGGGTCGAACAGATGGGTCAGGGCGAAGCCGAGACCGATGATGATCAGCAACAGGCCGAGTAGTAGCAGACCCAGGATCTTGCCGAAGGCTTTCATGGACCAGTCCTTGTGTGGGGTTCTTTTATGACCGGCGGGAGTATAACGCCGTCGCCGGTGGCGCGACGGTGAGCCGCAGGGTGGTGGCAGGGGTTTGGATAGCGCTGTCCGCGAGCGGTTCCCCTGGGTTTGGCATCCGGGGCAGGCAGGCCTGGCGGCTGCGGCCCATCCGCCGCCGGGCATTTGGGTTTAGGCTGGCGGCATAACAACGAGATTCGCCGAGGTTGCGATGAATGTGGTGGTGATGGCCGTGCCGCTGTACATCCTGCTGATTCTGCTGGAGCTCGCCTACGAGCGCTGGAGTGGGCGCCACACCTACCGCCTGGCCGATGCCACGACCAGCATCGACACCGCCGTGCTGCGCGTGCTGCTGGAAGGGCCGCTGCGCCTGCTGCTGGTGATTCCCTACGCCTGGCTCTACGAGCATGCGCGGTTGTGGACGCTGGACCCCGCGTCGCCCTGGACCTGGCTGCTCGGCTTCATTGCGGTGGATTTCTGTTTCTACTGGGCCCATCGCAGCCTGCACAGCGTCAACCTATTGTGGGGTGCGCACCAGCCGCATCACTCCAGCGAGGATTTCAACCTGTCCACCGCCTTGCGCAAAGGCGCCTTCCAGACGGCTTTCGATTGGCCCTTCTACCTGCCGCTGGCGCTGCTCGGCTTACCGCTACCGCTGTTTCTGCTGCTGCTTGGCGTGCAGCTGGTCTACCAGTTCTGGATTCACTCGCAGCATATCGGCCGCCTGGGTGTGTTGGAGTGGTTCATGGTCACGCCGAGCAATCATCGTGTGCATCACGGGCAGAATGACTACTGCATCGACAGGAACCACGGCGGCGTATTCATCGTGTGGGATCGCCTGTTCGGCACCTTTGCCGACGAGGCCGAGCCGGTGCGCTATGGCGTGACCACCCCGGTGCGCACCTTCGATCCGTTGCGCCTGCAGTTTTCCTGGTGGCGCCTGTTGTGGGGCGACGCCATGGCCGCGCGCTCATGGTGGGACAAGCTGCGTCTGTGGTGGATGCCGACCGGCTGGCGCCCGGCCGATGTGGCGGATCGGCCTTGGCCGCAGATGGGGGCGGAAATCTTCGAGCGCGCCTGTCCGCCCGCCATCAAGTGCTATGCCTTCGCCCAGTTCCTGCTGATCAATGGTCTGACTCTGGGCTATCTGGCTGCAGTCAGGCAGGTTGGCCCATGGTGGCCTTTGCTGGGCCTGGCACCCCTGATCGTGCTGGGGTGCGTCAGTCTTGGCCGCTTGTTCGAGGGGCGTGCCGGCGTTTTCTGGCTGGAGGCGGGCAGGTTGCTGTTGCTGGCCTTGCTGGCGTTGGTCTGGGGCGGGTGGCTGGCGCCGGGGCAGTGGCTATTGGGTGTTGGCCTGGGCAGCCTGTGTGCTGTCAGCCTGCTTTGGTTGGCGTGGCTGGCGCCGCGCCTGCAACCGGTTCAGGCATAGGCCGTTGGGAGATTGCCCTGGCCAATCGCTCCGATAGCCCGCGCGCCGACCACCGCCGGTAGCCGCGCAAGCCACGCCCCGCCTATAATGTCGGCCTTTTTCCGTCAGTAGCCTGTGGAGCTGGAGATGGCCGAACGTACGGCATCCGTCGAGCGCAACACCCTGGAGACCCAGATCAAGGTCTCGATCAACCTGGATGGCACCGGCAAGGCCAAGTTCGATATTGGCGTGCCGTTCCTCGAGCACATGCTCGACCAGATCGCCCGTCATGGCCTGATCGACCTGGACATCTACTGCAAGGGCGACCTGCACATTGACGATCACCACACCGTGGAAGACGTTGGCATTACCCTCGGCCAGGCCTTCGCCAAGGCCGTCGGCGACAAGAAGGGCATGACCCGCTACGGCCATTCCTACGTGCCGCTGGACGAGGCGCTGTCACGCGTGGTGATCGACTTCTCCGGTCGCCCGGGCCTGCAGATGCACGTGCCGTTCACCCGCGCGGTGGTCGGCGGTTTCGACGTCGACCTGTTCCAGGAATTCTTCCAGGGCTTCGTCAACCACGCCCAGGTCAGCCTGCACATCGACAACCTGCGTGGGCACAACACCCACCACCAGATCGAGACCGTGTTCAAGGCCTTCGGCCGCGCCCTGCGCATGGCCGTGGAACTGGACCCGCGCATGGCCGGGCAGATGCCGTCGACCAAGGGCACTCTGTAAATGCAGACCGTTGCTGTCATTGATTACGGCATGGGCAACCTGCACTCGGTGGCCAAGGCGCTGGAGCATGTCGGGGCCGGCCGCGTGCTGGTCACCAGCGATGCTTCAGTGATCCGCGAAGCCGACCGCGTGGTGTTCCCCGGTGTCGGCGCGATCCGCGACTGCATGGCCGAGATCAAGCGCCTGGGCTTCGATGCCCTGGTGCGCGAAGTCAGCCAGGATCGTCCGTTCCTCGGCATCTGCGTCGGCATGCAGGCGCTGCTGGAGCGCAGCGAGGAGAACGGCGGAGTCGACTGCATCGGCCTGTTTCCCGGCCAGGTGCGCTTCTTCGGCAAGGATCTGCATGAAGACGGCGAGCATCTGAAGGTGCCGCACATGGGCTGGAACGAAGTGCAGCAGAGCCTCGATCACCCGCTGTGGCACGAGATTCCGGACATGGGCCGCTTCTACTTCGTGCACAGCTATTACATCGAGGCCGGCAACCCGGCGCAGGTGGTCGGCCGCGGCCATTACGGCAAGGATTTCGCCGCGGCGCTGGCCGAGGGCTCGAAGTTCGCCGTGCAGTTCCACCCGGAGAAGAGCCATAGCCACGGCCTGCAGTTGCTGCAGAACTTCGTCGGCTGGGATGGCCGCCTCTAACCGCTTTCGTTTTGTTCCGGGCCCAGTGCGAGGCCCGGCCTGAGGACTCGCTGAAAATGCTGATTATCCCCGCTATCGATCTGAAGGACGGCGCCTGCGTGCGCCTGCGCCAGGGCCGTATGGAAGACTCCACCGTATTCTCCGATGACCCGGTGAGCATGGCCGCCAAGTGGGTCGAGGGCGGTTGCCGCCGCCTGCACCTGGTTGACCTCAATGGCGCCTTCGAAGGCATGCCGGTCAACGGCGAAGTGGTCACCGCCATCGCCAAGCGTTACCCGAACCTGCCGATCCAGATCGGCGGTGGCATCCGCACCCTGGAAACCATTGAGCATTACGTACGCGCCGGCGTCAGTTACGTGATCATCGGCACCAAGGCCGTTAAAGAGCCGGAATTCGTCACCGAGGCCTGCAAGGCCTTCCCGGGCAAGGTCATCGTCGGCCTGGATGCGAAAGATGGTTTCGTCGCCACCGATGGCTGGGCCGAAGTCTCCAGCGTGCAGGCCACCGACCTGGCCAAGCGTTTCGAGGCCGACGGCGTCTCCGCCATCGTTTATACCGACATCGCCAAAGACGGCATGATGCAGGGCTGCAACATCCCGGCGACCGTGGCCCTGGCTAATGCCAGCCGCATCCCGGTGATCGCCTCTGGGGGTATCCACAATATCGGTGATATCCAGGCCCTGTTGGCTACCAACAACCCCGGTATCGTCGGCGCCATCACCGGCCGCGCGATTTATGAGGGCACGTTGGACGTGGCTGAGGCGCAAGCCATCTGCGACCTGAAGAACAAGGTCGAATAAGTCGACGGAGCTCTAGCATGGCACTGGCAAAACGCATCATCCCGTGTTTGGACGTGGACAACGGCCGCGTGGTCAAGGGCGTCAAGTTCGAGAACATCCGCGACGCCGGCGATCCGGTGGAAATCGCCCGTCGCTACGACGAACAGGGTGCGGACGAGATTACCTTCCTCGACATCACCGCCAGCGTCGACGGTCGCGACACCACCCTGCACACGGTCGAGCGCATGGCCAGTCAGGTCTTCATTCCGCTCACCGTCGGTGGCGGTGTGCGCACCGTGCAGGACATCCGCAACCTGCTCAACGCCGGTGCCGACAAGGTGTCGATCAACACCGCCGCGGTGTTCACCCCGGAGTTCGTGGGTGAGGCGGCCGACCGCTTCGGCTCGCAGTGCATTGTGGTCGCCATCGACGCCAAAAAGGTCGCCCCTGGGCGCTGGGAAATCTTCACCCACGGCGGCCGCAAGCCGACCGGCCTGGATGCGGTCGAGTGGGCGAAGAAGATGGAGGGCCTGGGCGCCGGCGAGATCCTGCTGACCAGCATGGATCAGGACGGCGTAAAGAGCGGCTACGACCTCGGTGTAACCCGCGCCATCAGCGAGGCCGTGGGCATTCCGGTGATCGCCTCCGGCGGTGTCGGTAACCTCGAACACCTGGCCGCCGGCATCATCGACGGCAAGGCCGATGCGGTGCTGGCCGCCAGCATCTTCCACTTCGGCGAGTACAGCGTGCCGGAGGCCAAGGCCTACCTGGCCAGTCGCGGCATCGTGGTGCGCTGACCTGCCGGCAATGGCTGTCGCGCATCAGTATTGATGCGTCGCGCCGCGTGGTTCGCTTCTTGCGTGTTTATTACGGCAAATCGACTGTCTGGCTAGCTGCCGGGCAGTCGCTGTGACCTGGCTCACGGCGAGCAGGTGCCTGCGTGGCACTATGCGCGCTCATCCGACCGCCCGCAGAGGTGGCGTAGCAGGAAACTGTCCAACCTAAACACCACTTGGAGCTGTACTGCGATGTTGAAGTATCTGCGCAAGACGCTGTTCCTTGGTCTGTTCTGCCTGGCTGGCGGGGCACAGGCCGAGTTACCCGAAGATTACAAAGTGATCCTGCTGACGGAGAATTTCCCGCCGTTCAACATGGCCATCGACGAGAAAAACTTCGCCCGCGATGAAAATATCGATGGCATCAGTGCCGACCTGGTGCGCGAAGTGTTCAAGCGTGCCGGTGTCGGTTACACCCTCAGCCTGCGCTTCCCCTGGGACCGTATCTACCGCCTGACCCTGGACAAGCCCAACTATGGCCTGTTCTCCACCACCTACACCGAAGAGCGCAAGCCGCTGTTCAAGTGGGTCGGGCCGCTGGCCAAGAGCGAGTGGGTACTGCTGGCCGCGCCTGATAGCAACATCCAGGTAAACAGCCTGGAAGAAGCGCGCCAGTACACCATCGGCGCCTACAAGAACGATGCCGTCAGCCAGCATCTGGAAAGCCAGGGGATGACCCCGATCAACTCCCTGCGTGACCAGGAGAACGTGGCCAAGCTGATGAGCGGCAAGATCGATCTGTGGGCCACCACCGACCCGGTCGGCCGCTACATCGCCCGTCAGGAAGGGGCCAGTGGCCTGAAAGTCGTGCTGCGCTTCAATGCCGCCGAGCTGTACCTGGCGTTGAACAAGGAAACGCCCGACGAAGTGGTTCAGCGCCTGCAGCAGGCACTGGATGCACTGCGCAGCGAAGGCTACGTCGACGAGATCACCAACAGTTACCTCTGACCCACGTTGGCTATTCTCCCCAGACACGTCCGTGCGGCGCTTCGTGCTACCCTGCGCGCCCCACGGACGGCAAGCCGTTGCGTCGTGGCCTGACTTTCAAGGAACTCCATATGCTGTTGAAGCGACTGACTACGCTGCTGCTGGGTACCGGCCTGCTGTTTAGCGCCGCGGCCCATGCCGAACTGCCTGACGACTACAAGGTCGTGCTGCAAACCGAGAACTTCCCGCCCTACAACATGGCCACCAACGGCAAGAACTTCGCTCGCGAGGAGAATCTTGCCGGTATTGCCGTGGACATCGTGCGCGAGACCTTCAAGGCGGCGGGCATTCCCTACACCATGACCCTGCGCTTTCCTTGGGCGCGGGTCTACAAGATGGCCCTGGAAACGCCGAACAACGGCGCCTTCGTCATGGCCAAGCTGCCGGAGCGGGAAAAGCTGTTCAAGTGGGTCGGCCCCATTGGCCCGGATGACTGGGTGATGCTGGCGCGTGCCGACAGCACCATCAATCTGATCAGCCTGGAGCAGGCCAAGTCCTACCGGGTCGGCGCCTACAAGGGCGATGCCATTGAGGAGCACCTGCTCAAGTCGGGGCTGGAACCGATCAGTTCGCTGCGCGACCAGGAAAACGCGCACAAACTGGCCGAGGGCAAGATCGACCTGTGGGCCACCGGTGATCCTGCCGGTCGCTACCTGGCCAAGCAGGAAGGCATAACCGGCCTGAAGACCGTCTTGCGCTTCGACAGCGCCGAGCTGTTCCTGGCACTCAACCCGGAAACACCGGACGAAGTGGTCGAGCGCCTGCAGAAGGCACTCGATGGCCTGCGTGCCAGCGGCGAAGTGGACAAGATCTTCCAGAAATATGTCGACTAAACCGTCGACCATGAAAAAGCCCGGGCATGC